>NZ_JBQCVS010000002.1:0-337220 GCF_051958155.1 Neisseria sp. P0014.S009
CTCCGCCGAAACAGACATCTTTTCAGACGGCCTCCAAAACGTATTCAGCCGCCCCACCCTACAAGCGTTCAACCAACACCATCTGGGCATCCTCCGCAACGATACCGACCTGCGCCGTGCCATCGCCCAACTGCGGTTTTGGAAGCAAAGCCAAGCCGAACCGCACACCGCGTCTGAATACGAAAACCGCAACCTACTCGAATGCAGCTTCGCTGTCGCCCAAGCCGCATACGTTAGACGGCAAAATATTGGCGCGCATTTTAATAGTGATTGTTAAGGTTGATAGTGAAAACTTTTCTCCAATAAATAATGTCATTGACTGAAAAAGCAAAGGTTCACACATGATTAAGGAAAGATTGAAAGAAAGTAGGAGAAACTGTGGAAACTAAAATGCAGGGATTGACAGTAGTTATAAGTGATAATAACTAATCAACAATGGTCTTTTGCATTTTGTAGAGAGAAAAAAAGATAGGATTAATGAAATAAGACCATCTGAACAGTTTTGCATAAGTTCAAACAAAGTTAGCACAATTCACTATCTTTGCCCTAATCTATTTCTTCAGGCTACTATTAATGATAGGTTCACAGTGAAATTAAAATTAAACAGCCAAATTTCTATCAAAACCTATTGATTTTATACTAAAAATTGGAGTACTATACGGAATCTTTTAAAATTAACTAATAGTTAACAAACAGGAATAAACAATGGCGATTGTTAGGTATAGAGGAAAACTACATAATTTATATTATGTTAAATTTATAATGCTAGTATTTTAGCCTGCTAAATTCTGTTTCGCTCAGTAGTACAATCACGTATAGAATCCAAGAATAAAAAAGCCACCTGAAATTTATCAGATGACTTTTTCTCTGTTGATGCACACTAAATTCTCATTATAACGACTAGTTTTACGACGGTTGTATTCCTTTTTTCATGCTGCCGATGTCCCCTAACGAATTTTGAACAAATTTTTAACTGACATCTTCTATTCCACCCAAGGCATTTGCCAATTTTAAAATAGTGGCATCATAGTCCAAGTTCGTTACCGAACCGCGCCTTGGCGTCCATTTCTTTTACGACAAGTTCATACCTCGTGTCTGGGTTTGCGCTATCTGTCTTTGTTGTTCATCATATTCAAATTGCCGTGTAGCTTGTTGAATTTGATTCAAACTTTCTACTGCTGGTATAGAGGCAGATTCATTTATATGCATTCCAACACGATTTAGATGGGGGTTGAGTTCACCAATTAGATATTGATCTCTTTGCACACTGAACAGAGTGGCATTAGTCATTCCTTGTGATGTCCCTAAAGCAGTAAGAGCCATTACGGAATTTTGGAATTTTTCTTTATCAATAGGCAAACCGTTTTTCTCATGGTAAGCGATCATATGCCCTTTGACAGAATCAAAAAGTTTTTGTGCCTCAGGTGGAAGAGATTGTGGGTTAAATGAAGCAACTGTCTGCATAAAATTGTACTGCTCTTCCTTATCATTCCAAGACATCAGGTTCGGATCTCTGTCAATTTTTTCCCGGATTTTCCGGTACATTTCTTGTGATTCATTCAGACTTTTGTTAGTTTTATAAATACCGCTTCGAATAAAGCTGACATCGCCACGATAATCATCAATCATTTTTTTATTGCGTTCAGCTAACTCTAAAGCTGGCCTATAATTGCGCTCCAAAAGTATAGACTTAGGACCTGTAAAATTGCTGATAGAATGAGACCACCAATTAATAAGTGCCGCTGGAGTAGCTTGCGATGCAAATGTATTGATACTTGTATTGTAGCCAGCAGCCCACATACCCATCAGTTCGTGATTCTGAGCTAGAATGACCATTTTGCCGTAATGTGGACCTGCAGCAGATACGACATCTGAGGCCAAGGCATAATTGATTACTTTATCCCCCCCTTTAGGAATCCCATTTAAAGCTGCTGCACCATAGGCGTTAAAGGTAACGCCCTCCTGCTTGAAACGATAAGATTGAATTTGAGCTAACGTTCCACCTAAGGAATGACCAACTTGTGTGATTCTAGGGGTGTTATACTCAGGGTGATCATCGTGAAATTCCTTAGCTGCTTTTAGCGCTATCCTAGTCAGTTTTACTGCATCTTCTGCCTGGATATTGGCCTTATGTATAACCATTTTCAGATCAACTTTGGCATCCATCAGAGATGACGTCCCCCTATGGGCGACAACAATCTCATTGGTACGGACATCTTGATAAACTACACCTTGGTAGTCTGTTGTCGGATTTTTGTGGATAGCTAGGACTCTATAATGATTTCCACCAATAAGTAAGGTTTTATTAGGAGGGGTAACTACACGGTTTTCATAGGAATCTTGGGCAAGGTCGGCATGTTGTTGTTTGCTTAGTTGGCTCATGGTTTAATTTCCTCTAAAGTAACGGTAATACTAAAAAAATCATTGTCATTATGAGGTCCCGGTCCATAACCTTTCAAAGTATTCTCCCCAAAATCAGGGGCTATTCTTTCATCTGGTAAACCGTCTTCATTTTTATGATACGGATACCCTCGCTTCCAATAATATTTGGTCAGTGTTTTTTCTTTTTCAAGATTTCCCATTACATCGCTGATATTGAATTCAGTTTCTTCCTTTTTACCTGTCGCCTTAAATGAAGCTCCAAAATTTTCAGGCTTCCATTGGCAGACACCTTCTCCGAAATAATCCTCATCCAGTACAGCATCAGCATAGAAGAGTACTTCGTATTCATCATGTCCGACCAAATTCATTTTGATTGGAATATTTTTTTCAGGAGATGCCGTCGCACCTGCCAACCGACTAATGGTATAAGAACAATTTCTTGCTGCATAACCAATATACATATCGTTTATAGGTTTCATCGGCCCTGGTGCATTATTAATCTTAACCTTGATCCTGTATGGTTGTTTCGGCTCGGGGTTCAATTTGAAACGTGCTTCTGTTTGTTGTTGGACACTCATATTATTTCTCTCCGTACAAGCATTTAGGCTAAAAGTTGACAATAAAGCTGCAGATAGCAGCAGGATAAAAGGTTTCATCAGTAAAGTCCTTATTCAATATCATGAGCAAATTAAATATTACTTTAAGATAACTTGATCAGGATACATTCATGTTCGTTTATTGTCTGATGCTTCAACGTATTTACACGTTACTCTAAATTGTGGTTTATAACAATATTCAGACATCTTAACTGAGATGATGCTGATGGTAAATAGATAGTGATTAACGGGAAAAATGTAGTCTGAATGGTAATATTTAAGAAATATTGGAAACTCTACTTTACCTTATCCTACTCATCGTTTTTTTCTATTTCTTCTTTCTTCTAAATTTCAATAACTTGTTTTAAAGTATTCAGGTCCATAAATATTTTATGAATGTTGACAATCTAAAAGGCCGTCTGAAATTACGTTTCAGACGGCCTATTTAATATCAGATGATAAAACTGATTTATCCAGGCAACAAACAGTTTGATTTAGATTTTTACAATAGGTATATTTCTTTTCATCTGATTTGGATAACCGATAACATCATGAAACCTACTTTTTGCCTCCCAATATTGCTTTTACTTTCAGCGTGCCGTCCTGAGGCTGAGACAGCCGACACGGCTGCACCAACGGCGCGTAAGCCTTCTTATTACGAGTCTGAAAAGCGTCAACCTGCAGCCACTCCAGTTAAAACACAAATTCCTGCGTTATCTGCAATCAAAAGCCAGGCCGATTTTAACTTACTTTCGCGTATCTATGATCAAGGTAGTGAATATGAAATTCCTCATATCCTTTTCCTCATCGATCGTGAAGACGACGGCCGTACCGACTACATCAATACTCCTAAATTTCGGCTGCATGAGCATTATCTGGCTACTATCTTGAAACCCATGCTGTCAAAAACTGAATTAAATCAACAATACCGTAGTCCTAACCGGCGTTATCTGTTTGGTACTATCAGTTGGCAGAATAGTACTCAGGAATATGTTTATGAGTTTTGGGAAGGAGACAAAATCACGCCTGAATTGTTGAGATTGGCAGCAGGCCGTCTGAAAGACAGTTTCTATGATCCGTTGCGTTATAAAACCAATTCTTTATGGCAGGAAACCGTTGCCGAACAAAGTGAAGTTCCTTTTATTACCCAAGAAAGTTTGATTAAGAATTTCCCCTACCTGCCTCTAAACCAAGGTAAAGCGATAGGCACATTACGCGTTATTACCAAAGGAGATGATCTTTATAATGTCGGCGCCGACGATATTATTATTTTGAAAGAGGTTCCCCTAGAGCTGCCACCTGTGGCAGGGATTATCAGCGAGAAACCATCTACTGCACTATCGCATGTGAATGTATTGGCACGCGGCTGGGGGATTCCCAATATTTACCTTAAAGACGCAGAAAAAATCCTAGCCCCATATATTGGCCGTCGTATCGAATTTGAAGCGACTGCTAAGCAATACCGAATTGTCCAAACCAACTGGAACACTACCAGTAAAAGCTTTTCAGACGGCCTTACCCTGCCCCAACCTGATGTTTCCGATTATGGCCTTAGGGCTTTGTCAAACCTGCGCCGTGATGACAGCCGTTACTGCGGCAGTAAGGCTGCCAACCTCGGTCATATCCGCGCCCATATTAAAGGTAGTAATGTACCTGACGGATTCTGCATTCCGTTTGCCTATTATCAAGCCATGATGGATAGGCTGGGTATTAATGCAACAACACTGGCCCAAATCGAAACACAAAGTGATGGAGACAACCGCAAGCGACGCACTGCTTTACTCACACTGCAGAAAAAAATTACCGATGCCGAAATCCCGTCAGAATGGAAACACAGATGGGCTGAACAATGGCGCAATCAATTAAACAGCAAAGGCGTGTTTGTCCGCAGCTCCTCTAATTCCGAAGACTTGCCCAATTTCAGCGGCGCAGGGCTATACACCACCGTGCCAAATGTTACCGATGAAAACGCGTTGGCCGAAGCAGTGAAGCAATCTTGGGCTTCCGTTTTCAATTACAGCGCATACGAAGCCCGCCGTATTGCCGGTTTGCCTCACGATAGCGTGAAAATGAGTGTCTTTGTGCAACAAAGCATCAATGCAGATCTCTCCGGCGTGTTGGTTACCATCAATCCTTATGATATTGCTCAGAAAAACAGCTCCTACATTGCCGCCAAACGCGGGTTGGGTATTCGTGTCGTTGAAGGTAAACGGGTAGCCGAACAGGTAGTCTATAACCGTCGCAATGATTCTGTACAACGTCTCAGCTCCTCTAATGAAACCACAGCATTGCAACTGGATAAAAACGGTGGAGTACGAGAGGTGCCTGTAACCAGTGGCAATGTAATGAATCAAGGACAAATACGTCGCCTTGACCAAACCGGCCAACAAATCAAACAGCTATTTGCTAATGGTGAGCAGGACATTGAATGGGCGTTTGACAATCGTAAGCTTGTTATCCTCCAGGCACGACCGTATCTAAACGGCACACGTTAAAGTAAAAAGGCCATCTGAAATTATCGTTTCAGACGGCCTTTGCATTATGAGTTAGTTATACCCTATACTTCCCGTTCTCCAAGGAACTATGATGTCAAAACAGCTCACTTTTTATTTTATTCGCCATGGCCGTACCCAATGGAACGAACAAGAGCTTTTGCAGGGATCAGGCAATTCACCACTGACCGAACAAGGAATTACAGGAGCTCAGAAAACCGGGGCGGCGCTACAACAAGTAGAATTTACCGCTGCTTATTCCAGCATTTTACAACGTGCCATTGATACGGCTGGCCATATTATCGGCCAGCGTCCCATCCCTCTTTTTCAACACTGTGGACTAAATGAGCAATTTTTTGGAAGTTGGGAAGGTATGCAGATCGCTGACTTGCGGAAGCTAACCGAATTCAAACAACTGACCAATGACCCGGCAGCTTATAAAGCATTAAGCAATGGTGGCGAAACCTTTGAACAATTAGCAGTACGTGCAATGGACGCCCTTTGCGATATCATTAAAGTACATCAATCGAGAGCCAATATTTTAGTGGTATCACATGGCCATACCTTGCGGCTTTTATTATCCTTACTAGGCGGAGCGACTTGGGAAAACCATCGTGATGAGGGTAAATCCGTGTCATTGTTAAATACTTCGATCAGTATTGTGAAATACGATAGTGAAAGCGGTTTTCATATTGAGCAACTTAACGATGTGGCTCATTTACAATGATCACAATCTATTACCTAATTCACACATCGACACACTGTTAGCTCAAGCCCCAATACGCTTGTTTTAAATCTACTCATTATTTTTTATTTTAAATCTCAACTAAAACAAGGTCTTTTCTGTATTAATGTCTCTACCGTAAATTCTAAAAAACCGTTTAAACTTAAAGATTCAAACGGTTTTTTAGTATCAACTTATTTATATTCATACTTTTAAATACGGTTAAATTTTAAAATTTAATCCTCCTTCAAATCCCTGCTTACCCTATCAAGATCTGCCAGTATTTAAACCGGCTTTGCCGTTTTCCCACAAAGTTTTCAGCAATACTTTCCACGCCGACAATTTAGGATTGGGCTGTTTGCCTTGTCCGATTAAGTCCATTTGTGTCATATACCAGTTCATTTCCAACATTGCACCTGCTTTTTTATCAACAAATGCTACGCCAGTTTTGATGCGGTCGGTTTGCACGATTTGGTAAGTGCCGTTTTGCATTTTATTTGCTAAATCAGGCACTAAGGCAAACGGACGGGCGACGCCGACCAAATCCAAATGGCCGCTAGATAAGGCATCTTCCATTGCGCTTTGTGAACGAAAACCGCCGGTGATAATCAGCGGAGCTTGGCTGACTGCACGGGCTTTTTCGGCGTAATCGATGAAGAAGGCTTCGCGTTTGCGGGTGCTGTCTTTGGCGGCTAGCATTTGCGGGCTTTCGTAGTTGCCACCGGAAACTTCAATAAAATCAATGCCCATTTCTGACAGTTTTTGTACCACCTGCACCGATTCGCTTTCGTCAAATCCGCCTTTTTGGAAATCTGCCGAATTGAGTTTTACACCCACTAAGAAATCTTTACCCACGGCGGCGCGGATGGCGGTGTAGGTTTCCAAAAGGAAGCGCATACGGTTTTCCAAACTGCCGCCCCATTGGTCTTGGCGGCGGTTGTGGTGCGGCGAGAGAAATTGGCTGATGAGATAGCCGTGCGCGGCGTGAATTTGTACGCCTGAAAAGCCTGCTTGTTCGGCAATTTTCGCGGTTTGTACGAAATGCTGAATCAGCCCGTTGATTTCATCGGCAGTCAATTCGCGCGGCGGGTTGATAAAGCCGTCCATACCCACTAACGGCACGGCGCTCGGCGCAAGCGGTGTTTTATTGACCACCGCAGGCGACTGCTTGCCCGCATGGTTGATTTGCATAATGAGCAAGGTGTCGTTTTGCATGCCGGCTTTCGCCCATTTTTTCAGCATCTCAAGCCCCCGGTCGGAAGTGAAAAAACTACTCGATAAAAAAGAAGAGAACGCAATTAAAAAAATGTTCCAAAACCGTAAGGATCGCTGTAATAGAATTGCTAACCAAACATCAAAAAGTTTATGTATTAGTACAGTAACTCTTGAAGAAAAAAAATTCTCACTTTTAAGAGAGATGGAAACAAAAATTAATGAAACCTTTTCAGAAATAAATAAGACTTCGATTAAAAAACAAAATTCCAATGCTCAAGGACAAAGTAATACGGCAGCCTCTGCCGAAGCTGAAGTCATTGCGAAATTGCAGCAGTTGGAAATCAAACTAAAAAATTACCAATCGGCAATAAACTCTATCGACCAAATGCTTGATCAATACAAATGGGCAAGGGTAAATCTGACCAAAGACCAGCTCTCAGGCTCGAACCACAGCAACCTGACCAAAGCGTCAGCTTCGCTCGTTTTACAAAGTAAGGTAAAAAAATTCCACGATGAAGCAAAAGAAAAAAGAGCCATCAGCACTGGCTATAAACTCCGCTAATTTTAATGTTATTTTTACCCAAACTATTTAACAGGAAAACATCATCATGATGGATCTTCTCCTTTATTCCAGTATTCGTGACTATATCTATGCACGAATAAGCTTCTTTACTGAACATGTATTGTCTAAAAACCTAACGCTTGTTTTTACCATTATCGTTGCCTTATTGACTTTATGGATAATGATTCAAGGTTATCTGATTGCAACCGGCAGAAGCCAGGAAGGACTGAAAGGCTTTGTGTACGGTCTCGGCAAGACCTACCTCATTGTAGCCGTTGCACTGGGTGTGGCGGCCGGCGGCGATTTCAGCGTACGGGTTCTGACCGATACTCTTTCAGACGGCATTTCACAAATCATGACCGGCGACAGCGATGTCGGCAGTAAGTGTCTGACACAAGACAGTAAATCCATCATTGGCTGCCGAATAGACCAAAACCTGACGGCAACCCAAAGCATGATGGGCATACTTGACGGTATCGATACCGCCGACAGCGAATATCTCGAAGGGAAAGTGACACAGGCAAGATGGTTTGTCGGCGTCGGTACCGCAGGGCCTGCCATCGTAGCGGGTACCATGCTAATCATGTTCCGCATCGCCATGGCTCTCTTTATCGGCTTTGCGCCCATCTTTATTTTATGCCTTCTGTTCAAAAAAACAGCACCCCTGTTTCAAAAATGGCTATACTATGGACTGGCAACGATCTTTTCCAGCGTGATGCTTGGCGTCATGGCGGAAATCTCTATGGATCTAGTAGGCAATATCGCCATTACCGATGCAGTATCCAATATTGCTTCGGCACTGATCGGTGGAAACGTCGGCGGTATTATGCAGACAGTTACCCAACAGCTGGGCTTGGGTCTGATGCTTTCTACCTTGCTGATCACCGTACCGCCTATGGCAGGTGCCTGGTTTAACGGCATGATGGCTACATACTCTGGATACAATGCAATGCAGGGTTGGGGAACGGGTCAACCTGCTACTCCACCTGGAATGAATAATCAACAACAGGTTAATTATGCAGCACAGAACAGAATTGAAAGCCCTACCAATAATGTAAATAATAGTAATCATAATGTCTCATGGACAACAGGTGGTAGTCAAACAGGAGCTACAACTACTGATACAATGAAACTAACAAACCTGTCTGGTAAAGAAAATACTCCATCCTAGTATTTCTATATTGCACGTTAAAAAAGATTAAAGAAAATATATAAATTGGACTCTTAAGATGAAAAAATTGCTTTTTATATTATTAGGGCTGACAAGCTTAAATATCTATGCTAATGGTTGTGGTGGAGAATACCAACCTGCAACAGGTACTTGTCGGATTATTGACAGTTCAGGTCGGCAGATTTTGTATAATGTTGGGAAACCCCAATCTTCCAATAACAGTTCCGCTCAGACAAAAGTTATTAATATTGATATTCCTTCAAAATATTTGGCATGGGCTATTAATCTGAAAACTGGTGTTTCAGCTGGTGCAATGGATATGGATTCACTTGAAGCAGCCAAAAAACTAGCTATTAAAACCTGTGAACAAGGTGGGAAAAACGCCCCATGTATAGTTGCAAAATGGGTAAGAAATGGCTGTCTTGCAGTTGCACAGGGTAAGTATAAAGGTAAATGGAAAACCTTCTATGGTGTAGATGACCCTGGACGTAGCGAAACTAATGCATTAAATCAATGTAATAAAGCAACTGGCGTGACACAGTGTAGAATTACTACTTCTGAAGGTTGTGCTCTACCTCATTTTTAAGAGATATAATCAATCTAAAATTTCAGATATCTCACCTTAAAATTTCATTTATCATTTATATAGTAGAGTAAATTATGAAATTCATTTCAACAATTACTGCCTTGGTAATGGGCTTTTCTTCAGTTACCGCTATGGCTGCCAATCCCCTCAATCCTCCGAAAATGGGGGGGGACGAGCGTTTGGCTTGCGAAGCGCTTATGTGCTTGGTCAATCCGGCATCTCAACCATCTGAGTGCCAATCTGCTTTAAGAAAGTTCCACTCTATCAAGCATAAACATGGACATGATACGATTACCGCACGACGCAATTTCCTAAAAAAATGCCCTGCTCAGGATCGTTCTGGTTTTGATGATTTTATTGATTCAATCATCAAGTAATTTTTGCTCATTAAAGAAAAGGCCGTCTGATATTCAGACGGCCTTTTGTAAATAGTCGGTTTCTCCCCCATCTTTATTTTATGCCTTCTGTTCAAAAAAACAGCACCCCTGTTTCAAAAATGGCTATACTATGGACTGGCAACCATCTTTTCCAGCGTGATGCTTGGCGTCATGGCGGAAATCTCTATGGATCTAGTAGGCAATATCGCCATTACCGATGCAGTATCCAATATTGCTTCGGCACTGACCGGCGGAAACGTCGGCGGTATTATGCAGACAGTTACCCAACAGCTGGGCTTGGGTCTGATGCTCTCTACCCTATTGATTACCGTACCGCCTATGGCAGGTGCCTGGTTTAATGGCATGATGGCTACATACTCTGGATACAATGCAATGCAGGGTTGGGGAACGGGTCAACCTGCTACTCCGCCAGGGATGAATAATCAACAGCAGCATGCTAGTTATAATGTACAGAATAGAGCTGAGATCTCCAATAACCCTCAATCAAATAGTTTTCAGCAACCAATCTGGACAACTGGTGGTGGTCAGACAGGGAGTACAACCACCGATGCCATAAAACTGACTAACCAGCCTAGTAAAGGAAATACACCATCCTAGTTCTCTAGATTGAGACTTACAAAAGATTAAATAAAAATATAAAGATTGGACTCTTAAAATGAGAAAATTACTTTTTGTATTATTTGGGCTAACAAGCCTTAATGTCTATGCCAATGGCTGTGGTGGAGAGTACCAGCCAGCGACAGGAACCTGTCGTATCATTGATAGTTCAGGTCGGCAGATTTTATATAATGTTGGAAAACCACAATCTTCCAATAACGGTTCTGCTCAGACGAAAATTGTTAACATCGATGTTCCTTCAAAATATTTGGCACTAGCTATCAATATGAAGACAGGTCTATCTGGTGGTGCACTTGATATGGATTCTCTTGAGGCAGCCAAAAAACAAGCTATTAAAACCTGCGAACAAGGAGGTAGGAATGCCCCATGCAAAATTGCAGTATGGGTTAGAAACGGCTGTCTTGCTGTCGCACAGGGTAGGCATAAAGGCAAATGGAAAACTTTCTATGGTGTAGATGACCTTGGACGAGCTGAAGCTAATGCATTGAATCAATGTCATGCAGTCTCAGGAATAACACAGTGCAGAATTACTACTCAGGAGGCGTGCTCATTGCCTAGATACTAAATATCTGCAATTTTAATCACTTCCCTTTCAAATTTCATTAAATAACAGAGTAAATTATGAAATTCATTTCAACAATTACTGCCTTGGTAATGGGCTTTTCTTCAGTTACCGCTATGGCTGCCAATCCCCTCAATCCTCCGCAGATGGGGGGTGACGAGCGTTTGGCTTGCGAAGCGCTTATGTGCTTGGTCAATCCGGCATCTCAACCATCTGAATGTCAATCTGCTTTGAAAAAGTTCCACTCTATCAAGCATAAACATGGACACGATACGATTACCGCACGACGCAATTTCCTAAAAAAATGCCCTGCTCAGGATCGTTCTGGTTTTGATGATTTTATTAATTCAATCATCAAGTAATTTTTGCTCATTAAAGAAAAGGCCGTCTAGAATTCAGATAACCCTTTCTTTTACAAAGAGCCGCCAATTTGCAAAGCCTTTTCAAATCGCCCTCAAAATCCAACCACTTTTTCTATCCAAATTGTTTATATTAAAACTTACAGGCTTAATCTCATCTTTTCCGATATAGGTTGTAGCTTTTATATAGACATAAATGCCGTCTGAAACAACTTGACACCATCTGCAAAGTGGCTCGAACAAATAAAGAATGGTTCATTTTGTTCAGATTTTTCCCTTTTTACCCCACCAAAACCGAGGTCATACTGAGCGAGCCTGTAATCAGCTTATCGTTGAAAAACGTAACCTCATCTTGCAGTTCGCGTAATGCCATGATGTACAGCAAGGACAAGTAATGATCTGGCGTTGGCACGGAAAGCTCGGCTTTTTCGCCTAGTTGCTCATAATGCACCAAGGTTTCATCATCCTGAGTCGCAATTGCCTGATTGACCGTTTCACGAAAAGCAAACGCCCAGTCATAACCCGCACCGATTTGGTCAATATGTTCCCAACTTAACGCCCTAAGATTATGCACAATATTGCCGCTGCCGATAATCAGCACGCCTTGTTCTCGCAAGGCAGATAATTTTTTCGCCAAGTTGAAATGCCATTCCGCCGATTGCAAACGGTTAAGGCTAAGTTGTACCACGGGAATATCGGCATCGGGATAGAGAAATTTCAACACCGCCCATGCCCCATGATCAAAACCACGCGTTGGGTTCAGCTCGACATTTTCCGGCTGTAATAATGACCGCACTTGCTCCGCCAACTCAGGCGAACCGGGCGCAGGATATTGCACTTGACTGAGTTCATCAGGGAAACCGTAGAAATCGTAAATCATTTCAGGGTGTTCACCTGATGTTACCTGTAAACGGCTACTGTACCAATGCGCTGAAATCATCAAAATAGCTTTTGGTTTGGCAAACTTTTGCGTAATTAGGCTGAAATTCTGATTGAACGGGTTTTCTTTATCTACCGCATTCATCGGGCTGCCATGCCCAACAAACAATACAGGCATTTTTTTCATGGTTTACTCCTCGTTATCGGATACAGCAGATTGTACGGATAAATTTTTATTCAAAAAATACCGGTTTATGAATAACATCTTTTCCTCATAAGAAACCATGACTGATAAGGTCTAGAGATGTTGAGAGAACATATAGAAGAAGGGGTGATTCAAAAGACCGTCTGAACATTTTTACTTCATACGCTAAAATTTCTTTATTTCTGTATTGACAGAAATAAAAGATAAAAATAGAATACCATCACTATGAAACTAAATCCGACCACTGAAAAATTTATCCTCCATTGGGGTGAAATGGGTACCAAATGGGGCGTCAACCGTACCGTTGCGCAAATCCATGCCCTGCTCTACATCTTAGGCAGACCAATGAACGCCGAAGAAATCACCGAAACACT
This sequence comes from Neisseria sp. P0014.S009, assembly GCF_051958155.1. Lineage (NCBI taxonomy): Bacteria > Pseudomonadati > Pseudomonadota > Betaproteobacteria > Neisseriales > Neisseriaceae > Neisseria > Neisseria sp. P0014.S009. The sequence continues at coordinate 13,124 of NZ_JBQCVS010000002.1, forward strand.
CGGCGTAGCACGCTCCAATGTCAGCAACAGTATTAAAGAGTTGCAAAACCTGAGATTGGTACATACCGTGCATATCTTGGGCGATAGGCGCGATCATTTTGAAACTTCGGATGATGTCTGGACTTTGTTCCGTACCATTGCAGAAGTGCGTATGCAGCGCGAAATAGAACCGACACGGCAATTTTTGCAAAGCCTGATCGACAGCCCTGAATTTAGTCAGGAAAATGAAACTGCCAAGCAGCGAATCCAACAAACCCATGATTTCATTAGTACGCTGACCGTGTGGGCAAATGAAATGCTGAAGCTTTCCACTTCAACCATGGTGAAAATTTTAAAAATAGGCACCGGAATACAAAAATTTTTCCGTTGATGGCAATGGACTTGTTCTCAATAAACATAGCCAATGCTATTTAGGATATGGAAACATGCTCATGGCAGCCTTGCATGGGCATATTTATCTGAAGCTTGATATTCTTTGGTAGATTTTGAATCACTGGATATGGATTTCCCTCCTAAAGAAACAATCCCGGAGCCTATTTAAAATTTTTTGCCCTATAATTTCTCTTTTAACAGAAATTATAGAAATTACAGACTAATTATATATTTAAACCAAAACAAAATAGGAAACCAGCATGTCCGACAACACTACGCACACCCTACCCGCCTACCTGTCTTACTCGATGGGGCTGCTATGGCTGTGGAGTGGTACCCAACCTCTGTTTTTCATGCCTGAAATGTCATTGGATTTGCTGCATTCAGTCGGTATTCCCAATCCGTTGCAATGGCCTACATTAATCGCCGCTTCTCTGCTGGACATTGGTTTTGCTTTTTTATGCTTCAGCCGCCTTCGCTCCCATTCCTCAGTATGGCTGCTGCAATTGATAACCGTCGCGGCATACAGCCTGATTATCGCCTTCAGGCTGCCTGAAATGTGGGCGCATCCATTTGCGCCTTTGGTAAAAAACCTGCCGATTATGGCTACTTTATTTTTCCTGTATCAATCCGTAGGAGATAAAAAATGAACACTTATTTAATTGTTAAAACCCTGCACATCATCTCGGCTACCTTAATGGTCGGCACCGGTTTTGGTACAGCGTTTTACCTCTTTTGGGCAAACCGCAGCGGCTCGGTTGCCGCGCAGTCGGTCGTCTCGCATTGGGTCATCAAAGCAGATTGGTGGTTTACAACCCCCGCCGTCATTTTCCAACCCTTATCCGGCTTATGGATGCTGTACGAACGCGGCTACACTGTTGCCACCATGCTGGAACAAAATTGGATATGGATGACGCTGGCTTTATATATCTTTTCAGGCATTTGCTGGCTACCTGTTGTCTGGCTGCAAATCCGCATGGCAAAAATTGCCGAAAAAGCGCACAAAGAAAACGCAGACACCATTCCGGAGCCCTACTGGCGTTATGCTAGACGCTGGGAATTACTCGGCTATCCTGCCTTTTGCGCCACTATCGTGATTTACTTCCTGATGGTGATGAAACCGGTTTAAAGGTTTTCAGACGGCCTTATTAACAATATAAAGAAAAGCATATGAACATCATCATTTTCGGAGGCAGCGGCTTTATTGGCAGCCGTACCGTTCAAATCCTCAAAGAACAAGGTCACCAAGTTTGCACGCCCGACCGCCGCGCCTTCGATTTTCTTCATCCCGACGAAACCGCCGCACGCCGTTTATTGGAAGGGCAAGACGTCCTCATCAACTGCATTGGAATTATGAGCCGTCATGCCGAAATACTCGAAACCGTACACCACCACACGCCCAAACAGCTCGCCTCATGGGCAAAAGCAGCAGGCATTAAACGCTGGGTGCAACTATCCGCACTGGGTGCCAATCCATCTCAGTCCATCAACTTTGTTGGCAGCAAAGGGCGTGGCGATGATGCCATTGTTCAAAGCGGCATACCGATTGCCATAGCCAGACCATCCGTTGTTTACGGTCGAGGAGGAACCAGCTGCGAACTGTTCATCAAACTAGCCCGCCTCCCTTTACTTCCTCTACCGGAAGCCGGTCGCTTTCATTTGCAGCCCGTACATCTTGCCGATGTTGCAGAAGGTTTGGCGAAACTTGCCGTCCAAACCGACACCGACCATAGCGCCATCAATATGACCGGCAGACAAGCCCTGACTTTGGCGGAATACCTGATCATCCTCCGCCAAACCCTGCTCCATAAATCGCCGCAACGTATCCTACCCGTTCCCCTGCGTCTGATTAACCCTGCGCTACCGTTGGTAAATATCTTCAGCAACGGCATCATCAGCCGCGACAGCTTTGCCCTGCTCCAGCAAGGCTCATGCGCCGACTATTCTGATTTTGCAGCTTTGCTAGGTAGGGAACCATTGGCTGCAGAAAACTTTGCCGGTTGCCTATAATTCATTTAACTTTAAAATGACAAAACAAAGGCCGTCTGTTGTTCAGACGGCCTAAAGCTTTTATAAAATACTTTATTGCAAAACAATTCAGTTCATCAGAAGCTTATTGCTTCTACCTACCCAACTACAAAGGCTGGGCCAAATCATTTTCCGTGTTGTAGCTGATAAAATCCTGCTCATGAGGGAAATGGACAACCCGCGCGCGCTGTTGTTGCAGCCAGCCGCGGATGCTGCGCATTCCTGAATAAAGGTATGGCACAGTACTTTGCAGGATTTGCGGCCGGATAAACATCACGCTGTAATGCGGTCTGGCAGGGGTCTCTACATAAAACGCATTGCACAATGGCGTGCGCCGCGCGATGGTTTCAAACTGGGAAACCAAGTTTTCCGGCAAACGCGGCATATCGCAGGATACGATAAGCAGCCAGTCGGCAGTGGCTATTTGTAAATCGTTGGCGGCAGTACACAAGGCGGCTAAAGGGCCGTAATGCTGCCATTGGCGCGCATCAGAGAAAATGTGCGCGCTGCGTTGGGCGTAAGATTCAAGGTTGCGGTTGGCACTGATGGCGATGTGGCTGACTTGGGGGCGGATTTTTTCGATAACATGATCTATCAAGGCTTTGTTGTGCCATTGCACCAACCCCTTATCGACACCTCCCATCCGGCTTCCCTGCCCGCCGGCCAATATCAGTGCGAAAATTTTCATTTTGGTAGTCCTTTGCGAAGCAGAGTATGGAGTGTGGTTCAAGATGTTGTGTTTATTGGGTAAGTTTCAAGGTTTCAGGCCGTCTGAAACCTGATTTTATGATTAAATTCACTTGAGATGAATTTTATCATAACATGATTTTACATTAAACCCCTGTTTTTTCTTATCATAACCACACAATTATTTTAGACAGGTTGTTTATAAGCCGAAAGAATGATATTTTTATAAGATTATCGGATTAGTTTTCCTGCGTGCTTTATGCGTTTATTCTCCGGATCTTCAGACGGCTTGAGCCTGTCTTCGCGTTTAAAACTGCTGACTTTTTTATGGGTCAGTTCGGCATTTTTGTCGATTGTCTTTACCCTGCTGCTTTCTTGGCGTTTGGAAAGCGCGGCCAAAACGATTGAAGATGCGGGCAGTTTGAAAATGCAGGTGTATCGTTTGGCTTATATGGCAAGCGTCCGTACACCCAATGCGCAAATTGATAACCAAATCAAAGAATTTGAGCGTACGCTGGCCAGTGTAACTCAAAGCGATGCCATTCATCCGCTGATTCCGTCACAAATGCCGCTGGCTTACGATTTGATCCAATCGATGCTGTTGATTGATTGGGAATCCAACATCAAGCCTTCTTTGCAACATTACGAGCGTCCGACCCAAATCGGCCTGTACCGTTTTGCCGGCAACATCGAGCTGTTTTTACAGGCGATGGAAAATGCCAACGAGCAAAATACTTTATGGCTGCGCCGTTTTCAAATGGCGATGATGTTGATGATTTTAGTGGCTGCAGGCTTGATGATTGTTTGGCATTATTCGTGGATCATCCGGCCGCTGGAAAAATTGCGCGACGGAGTAGAAACCATCAGCGAAGGTCGTTTCGGGGTACAAATCGATACAGACCAAATTCGTGAATTCGCCCAAGTCAGCAAGGGTTTTAACCAAATGAGCCGCCGTCTGCATACGCTTTATACAGACTTGGAAGGACAAGTTGCCAAACAAACCCAAGACTTGGCGCGGCAAAACCGTGATTTAACCCTGCTCTACCAAACCACGCGCAATCTGCACCAAACTTTTACGCCCCAACAGGCGGCAGAAGAATTTTTAACTCAGATTCTGCCGGCGTTTTCAGCCTTAGGAGGTACGGTATATCTTTCCGATGAGGAGCGGAAACGTTCTGATTTGGCGGCAAGCGTCGGTGAAACCGAAGAAGGAAATCGTGTAGAATTTCCGATCGTTTATCAAGATGAACAGCTTGGCGTACTAACCCTATATTTTTCAGACGGCCATATGCCTGATGAGCAAGATGAAAAACTGCTGCATACTTTAAGCGGACAGCTGGGCATTTCCATCGCCAACAACCGCATGGAACAAGAGCGCCGCCTGCTTGCAGTCTTGCAGGAGCGTAACTTGATTGCACAAGGTTTGCATGACAGCATTGCACAAGCCCTGACCTTTTTGAATTTGCAGGTGCAAATGTTGGAAAGCGCGTTTGCTTCAAACCAACGCGAGCAGGCTGAAGAAAACATCAGCTTCATTAAAGACGGCGTGCAGGAATGCTATGAAGACGTCCGCGAGCTTCTGATGAATTTCCGCACCAAAATCAGTAATAAAGATTTTCCTGAAGCGGTAGAATCGCTGCTGGCGCGTTTTGAACGACAAACCGGTATTCCAGTTGATTTAAAATGGCAGGACGACGGGCAGGCTTTGAATTATGATGAGCATTTGCAGATCATCTTCATCTTGCAGGAAAGTCTGTCCAATATCCGAAAACACGCGCGTGCGCAACATGTCAGCGTCGAAATTGCCAACCACGGCGATTTTGTCATGACGATTCGTGACGACGGCGCAGGCTTTAATAAAGAACACCTATCAAACCGGCCTTCAGGCGAACATGTCGGCTTGGGCATTATGCAGGAACGGGCCCAACGGATTAACGCAGAATTGGCCATTACATCACAGATTGGGCAAGGTACGGCGGTTATGCTGACTTTGCCACAACAAATGAGAACAGCATCATGACGATTAAAATTACCCTTATTGACGACCACACCCTATTTCGCAGCGGTATCAAGGCCTTGCTTTCGCGCCAACCTGATTTTGAAGTCGTCGGCGAAGCTTCAGACGGCCTGGCCGGCGTAAAAATGGTTGAGCAGCTCAAGCCTGATGTGGTCTTGCTGGACTTGGATATGCCGGTCATGAACGGCCGCGAAGCATTGGCCCAAATTTTAAGTATCAATCCGCAGCTGACCGTCATCATGCTGACTGTTTCTGAAGACAGCGACGATTTGACCGAGTGTATGCGTATGGGTGCAAAAGGCTTTTTGCTGAAAAACATCAATGCCGACTTCCTGTTGGAAAGCATCCGCAAAGCTGTCGATGGCGACAACGTCTTTTCTCCAGAAATGACCAGCCGCTTGGTGCAATCGCTGATTTCTCCATCTCCTTCCCGCTCAGACCATCTGCTGGAGCAACTGACCCCGCGCGAGATGGAAATCTTGGGCTATCTTGCCGCAGGACACAGCAACAAAATCATTGCCCGCCATTTGAATCTGGCAGAGTCAACCGTCAAAGTGCATGTACAAAACCTGTTGCGCAAGTTAAACCTAAGCAGCCGCGTTCAAGCTGCGGTTTATGCGGTGCAACACAAAGTACCTCAACCGGTATTGTCTTAATCAGGCCGTCTGAAACCTTCTTTTTAAAAGGTTTCAGGAAGAGCGTTTATTCGCTATAATCACGCCGATTTATATGCAGGGTTGTCTGATTCTTTCAGACGGCCTTTTTATTTGATTTCTCACTGATTTAAAACAACATGTCCGAAAACATTCCAGAAAATACACCCGAAAATACCGTTCCTGAAGAACACAAACGCAGCATCCGCAGTTTCGTCTTGCGCCAAGGCCATATGACCGCAGCCCAACAGCGCGCCATCGATACGATGTGGCCGCAATTCGGTGTGGACTTCCAAGAAGCTCCTTTGGATTTGAACCGCGCATTTGGCCGGGATAATCCTAAAGTTTTGGAAATCGGTTTCGGTATGGGCGTCGCGACAGTGGAAATCGCCAAACGTCTGCCTGATACCGACTTTTTAGCGATTGATGTTCACGGCCCGGGCGTCGGCAATATCTTGAAGCTGATTGAGGAAGAACACATTTCCAATATCCGCGTAATGCGTCATGATGCGGTGGAAGTAGTGGAAAAGATGCTGGAAGACGGTTCTTTAGACGGTATTCATATTTTCTTCCCTGACCCTTGGCACAAAAAACGCCACAATAAACGCCGCTTGGTACAAGTGCCGTTTGTTGAAAAGCTGCTGCCCAAACTCAAAAGCGGCGGCTATATCCATATGGCGACCGACTGGGAAGAATACGCCGTGCAAATGCTGGAGGTTTTGAGCAGTTTCGACTCTTTGCAAAACACGGCTGCCGATTACGCCCCTACGCCTGATTATCGTCCTGAAACCAAATTTGAAGCCCGAGGAAAACGATTGGGTCATGGCGTTTGGGACTTGGTGTTCCGTAAGAAATAAAGCCAAACATAAAACACAAGGCCGTCTGAAAAATTTCAGACGGCCTTTTATCTTACTGATTAAGCCAAGAAAAGTTTATAAGCCGGATTATCGGTTTCTTCTTTATAAACATAACCCAAGCTCTCCAAGAAGTCGGTAAAGGCTTCATTGTCACTTTCAGGTACATCGATACCGACCAAAATACGGCCGTAGTCTGCACCATGATTGCGATAATGGAACAAAGTAATATTCCATTCGGCACGCATATGGTTCAAGAAACGGGACAACGCACCCGGGCGCTCAGGAAATTCAAAGCTGACCAAACGTTCGTTGGCTACTTTTTCCGTACGGCCGCCGACCATGTAACGGATATGGATTTTGGCGATTTCATCATTGGTCAAATCAACATTGGGCAAGCCTGCTTCAGTCAGTTGTGCACTGATGACGGCCAAGTCTTGCGCACCGGCGGTTTGCAAGCCGACAAAAATATGCGCATTTTTATCGCTGCCGTAGCGATAGTTGAACTCAGTAATGTTCCGGCTTCCCAACAAATTGATAAACTTCAGGAAGCTGCCCTTTTCTTCGGGAATGGTAACGGCGAAAATGCCTTCGTTGCCCTCGCCCAGCTCACTGCGCTCTGAAACGTGGCGTAAGCGGTGGAAGTTCATGTTGGCGCCACTGGTGACGGCAACCAGGTTTTGACCTTGGATATTGTTTTTCGCAACGTAAGCCTTCAAGCCGGCAAGCGCCAATGCGCCTGCAGGCTCGGTAATGCTGCGCGTATCGTCAAAAATATCTTTAATCGCGCCGCACAACATATCCGTATTGACCGTAATAATCTCGTCTAACAGCTCTTTACACAGGCGGAAGGTTTCCTCGCCCACTACTTTAACCGCCGTGCCGTCTGAAAACAGACCGACATCTTTCAAATGTACGATTTCCCCTGCCTCTACCGATTGCTTCATACAGCAAGAGTCATCGGTTTGCACGCCAATGACTTTGATTTCAGGGCAAACTTGTTTGATAAACGCCGCTACGCCTGCTGCCAAACCGCCGCCGCCAATCGGGACAAAAATCGCATTGATATTGCGGTGTTGACGGAGGATTTCCATGCCGACAGTTCCCTGACCGGCAATCACATCCGGATCATCAAACGGCGCGATATAGGTCAGTTTTTCCTTTTCTGCCAACTCCATTGCATAATCATAGGCATCATTGTAAGACACGCCTTTCAATACCACTTCGCCGCCGCGGCTCTTTACCGCGTCAATTTTGATTTTGGGCGTTGTTTCCGGCATCACAATGACGGCGCGGCAACCCAAATACTGCGCCGATAAAGCCACACCCTGCGCATGGTTGCCCGCGCTTGCTGCAATCACGCCGCAATCCAAGGCTTCTTTCGGCAGCTTCGCCATTTTGTTGTACGCACCGCGGATTTTGAACGAAAACACCGGCTGCAAATCTTCACGTTTGAGCAAAACCTGATTGTTCAGACGGTCTGACAGACTGCGTGCCAAATCCAAAGGCGTTTCTACGGCTACATCATAAACGGAAGCGGTCAAAATACGGGTTAGATAATCAGAAAGAGGAAGGGAATGGTTCATGGTATTTTTAGTGTTCGGAAATAAATTGCAATTCGGTCAAATCGACCCGAGGAAAAAGTTAAAACCATACCCCTGAGGCCGTCTGAAGGCAAGAAAAATCTTAGCAAAGCCTAAATGAGACGGTATAATGTCCGCTTAATATCTATTTAATATGTCAAACTGTTTACTTTGAAACAGTGTCCACTCATATTCAAATCCACAAATAATGATGAAAAAAACGCTACTTAGCTTAATTTTTGCTGCCCTCCTGAATACTCCTGCCCTCGCTGCCGACCCGGTTGCATCTGCACCTGCCGTACAAAGCGAGGCTCAAACGCAGCCGCTGCTGCACAGCATCAACAGCCCGACAACGCCGCCGGAAATTGCGGCGACGGCCTATATCGTTACCGACCTGCACAGCAAGCAAACCTTGGCATCCAACAATGCCGATACACCTATCGAGCCAGCCGCGTTGACGCAAATGATGACCGCCTACCTTGCCTTTAAAGCACTGGAAAACGGTACACTTGAAGCAAGCCAAATGCTGACCGTTTCCAATGCCGCATGGAAAGTCGAAGGTTCGCGCATGTTCCTTGATCCGAAAGTTCCTGTCAGTGTCAGCTCCTTGATTAAGGGTACAACCATCCAATCGGCCAACGATGCCGCCATCACCCTTGCAGAAGCCATCGGCAACGGCTCCATCGACGAATTTGTCAAACAAATGAATGAAGAAGCCAAACGCTTGGGCATGAAGCACACCCACTTCAACAATCCGACCGGCATTTCTTCTAACGGCCATGTTTCAACCGTTGGCGACTTGGCCATTTTGGCAGCCGCACTGATCAACGACTATCCGAAATACTATCCTTTGTTTGCAAACAAATCTTTCAAATACAATAATATCGAGCAGCCTAACCGCAATCTTCTGCTCTATCGCGACAGCAGTATCGATGGTTTGAAAACCGGCTATAGCGAAGGCGCAGGCTATCACCTTGCCGCTTCCAGCAAACGCAACAACCGCCGTATTGTTTCCATTCTTGCCGGTGCAGAATCTACCGAAGCACGCGCCAGTGGAAGCAGCAAACTGCTCAACTGGGCGTTACAGGCATTTGATACGCCCAAACTTTATAACGGCGGAGAAGTAATTTCCCAAGTCAAAGTTTACAAAGGCAGCACCAAAGCCGTAGACATCGGTTTCTTGGACGATGTTTACATTACCATCCCCCACGATACCGGCAAAAACGTCAAACCAATCTTAGAAACACTTCAGCCCGTCCTCGCCCCAATTGAAAAAGGCCAAATATTGGGCAAACTGAAAGTCATGAAAGACGGCAAAGTCATTGCCGAAAAAGACGTCGTCGCACTAAACGGTGTGGAAGAAGGCAGCTGGCTGCGCCGTATGTGGGACGCGATTGTGTTGTGGTTTAAAGGTTTATTCAGTTAAATCCTTCTAAACGATTACCCATAACAAGATAAGCCACAAAAAGGCCGTCTGAAACCTGTTTGCCAGATTTCAGACGGCCTTTTTTATTCAATCTAACACACAATCAATTAGATGATTCCAGCGTTGGCGGTAGATGCTGTGTCATCGTGAACATCAGCCGTATCGACAGACGAGTAGCTCATGCGCTCAGTATGCGTATTGACGGCTGACAAATTATTGATATTGCCGTTGCCTGACAACCTACCCATCAACTCTTGTAGGCTCAATGTGCCTTCATCGAAACGGAAGGTATCAATCACGGCATTGTTAGTGTTACTGGAAACGAATTGGTCATTGATGGTAATGCTGTCCCCTTCTGATCCCTTAATGGTAATTTTCCAATCAATATTGCCTCGAACATCAGTGATGGCATCAATATGCAGGTCATTAACAGAGATATTTTGGCCAAATTGCAGTGCATTATGTTCGCCCACATTATCGGTAATCGTATCCTTACCTTCTCCAAGGCTGAAAACATAAGTATCGGCACCCTTACCGCCTACCAAGTAATCGGTTCCTTGTCCGCCGAATAAAACATCGTTGCCATCGCCGCCATTCAAACGGTCATTGCCACTTTCGCCCCATAAAGTATCGTTGCCGTTACCTCCATGTATAGAATCATTACCCATACCGCCATTAAGACGATCGTCTCCATCATAGCCGAAAATGACATCATCACCTGAATCACCGTTAATCGTATCATTACCCAAACCGCCTCTGATACGGTCATTGCCATCGCCGCCGCTGACAAGAGCATGGCTGCTGTCTGTAATTGTGATGATATTATCAGCACCTAAATGATTCGCAGCTTGGGTAAGACTGTGATCATCTATTTCCGCTACATTTTTTGCAGAAGTATTTTCTGCTACCGAAAGGCTATGATTATTTTCGATGGTTAATGTAGTCTCGTTTACAGGCTCCGGAATATTGCCTTCTTTAGGATTACGGGTTTTGGTAATCTCTTGCTCGGAAAGATTATTCACAATAGTGTTATTTTCAATTTTGATATTGTTGAGTTCTCCCAAAATATCTTTTTTGGGAGTAGCATAATCTCTGCCTTCTTCCAAATCGATAGAACCTTTAACACGTCCATATGTGTCCGCATTAGTCCCGTTGTTTACCAGTAAGTTATCGTGAACGGAAATACCCGTATCATTGAAATCAAAATTATGGCTGTTTTTGAAGACTGTGTTTAAGCGTACGCCACCCCAATTGGCATTATCTTTGATAAGGTTATTGGCTACTTCATGACCTTTGCCGCCAAAGATACCAATACCTGCCGCACGCCAGCCTAATTCAACGGTATTGTTTAAAAAGTGGTTATTTTCAGCAACATGGGCATTGGTATTCTCATGATGACTTGACCATGTTGCTAAGCCATCATCACCATTGCCGCGGATATTGGAATTGATAACGGTAGAATTGCTGGTACCTTGTGCAAAGTTAACGCCGTCTGCAAAGTTATTACGAATAGTGGCATTGGAGATAGTCAAACCATCGGTGTAATTTAAAGGTTTGTTTTTAGAATAATCCCCAATCCAAACACCAGCTTCAAAATGTTCAATTTTGATATCGTGAATAGAAGAGCCAGTACCTAAAGTGCCGGATATCCCTTTGTAATTGGCTTTCTCATCATGTCTTGAATTTAGATTTGAATCCATAGAGAGATTGCCCAAATCTATATCTTTACTACCGGGTTCAAAAGTAATACCGCCGCCACCGCTCTCATAACCCTTATCATCGTATTTAGCAGCTTCAGTATTCAAAAAATGTAACTTAGTGTGCCATTGCCCTGCACCGGTAATCTTAATGCCATCAGGAACATAAAGGGAAATCGGTCGTGAAAAATCAAATTGACCTTCAGGAATGTAAACAGATTTTTTAGACGCTTTTGCAGATTCAATCGCAGCCATAAATGCTTGGTAATCATCCGAGCCGTCATTGGCAATTGCACCGAAATCAGTAATGCTGACACTGTTTTCAGGCTGTCTAATAGCGTCCGGTGCCCTTTCCAAATCAATCAAGTCAATGCCTACGGGTGTGCTGTCGAGATTAGTGATGGTAACTGTATCTCCTTTATTGATATGGGCATCTTTAAATAATTGGCTGACTTCGTCAAATTGGAAGCGGGCAAGCCTATCTGCCGCAGGCGTATCATGAACTTTAATATCGTCATTCGGATGATATTTGTAGTTATCTAAATATTGCCAGTTGGATTTGGAAGATAAATCCAAAGTATCGATCACTGTATTATTGACTTTGACTTCTACTTTACCGCTTTCACCGTCAGGAACGGTATAACGGATGGTTGCGGCATTGGCTTCTGCTTGCGCAACAAATGAAACTGAAGCATTGGTCGGCAAATCGACATATGCCTGACCGCTTGCTTCACGGACAGTTGCGTGTTCTGCCTCTGAAGAAGGGGCATTTTTAACAATACCGTTTTTCAGTTCACCTTGTTCTGCCTCATAAGTTGTATAGCCAAGTTTGGCACCATATTGAGAGGCATCGGGTACTGCTTTTTTAATGTTTACCATTTAATATATTCCTTCAAAAATGTCGTAATATTGAGTTATTCTTTTGCAAAAAACTTTTATTAGTCATAATTTTGGCATAAAAGTTCAATATACTATTGTTTAATTTTGAAAAGAAAATGCCGTCTGAAAATATAGAAATTTTCAGACGGCATCTCAATGCCTTATTAGATTGTTGGTAAAGATTTAAGCCAAACCTTTTTTCTCCAGATAGCTTTCGTAATCGCCCAAGTAGTGTTCATATCCGCCTTTGCCATCCAATTCAATGATTTGGGTGGCCAGCGAAGATACAAACTGACGGTCGTGCGATACGAAAATCAGCGTGCCGTTGTATTTTTCCAGCGCCATGTTCAAGGATTCGATGCTTTCCATGTCCATGTGGTTGGTCGGTTCGTCCATGACCAAGACATTGGGTTTCAACAGCAACAGTTTACCGTAAAGCATACGGCCTTTTTCGCCACCGGAGAGAACCTTCACTTTTTTTACAACATCGTTGCTGCCGAAGAGTAAGCGGCCCAAAGTGCCGCGGATGACTTGTTCGTCATCGCCTTCCTGGCCCCATTGGCGCATCCATTCACTCAGGTCCATATCGACGTCGAAGTCGTTTTCATGGTCTTGCGGATAGTAGCCGACGCTGGCTTTTTCCGCCCACTTGATGGTACCTTCGTCCGGCAACAGGCCGTCTGAATATTCGGGGTTGTACGCGCCTGCCAAGAGTTTCAGCAAGGTGGATTTACCTGCGCCGTTCGGGCCGATGATGGCGAGGCGTTGGCCTGCTTCAAGGATGAAGTTCAGGTTTTTAAACAACTGGGTTTCAAAACGTTTGGCCAGTTTTTCAACTTCCACAGCCTGACGGTGCAACTTGGCTTTTTCGTCGGCTTCAAAACGGATATACGGGTTTTGACGGGTAGAAGGTTTGACTTCGACCATCTCCGATTTAATTTTGTCTGCCTGTTTCAGACGGCTGGTTGCCTGACGGGCTTTGGATTTGTTGGCGGAGAAACGGGCAACGAACTCTTGCAACTCTTGCAGTTTCTCTTTGGCTTTGGCGTTGTCTTTCAGGGCGCGCTCACGCGATTGGGCGGAAGCGAGCATATAGTCGTCGTAGTTGCCCGGATAGATAGTGATGGTGTTGTAGTCCAAATCCGCCATGTGGGTGCAGACTTCGTTCAAGAAGTGACGGTCGTGCGAAATGATGATCATGGTGGAATCGTATTGGTTCAACACGCCTTCCAACCAGCGGATGGTGTTGATGTCCAAGTTATTGGTCGGTTCGTCCAAGAGCAATACATCTGGTTTAGAGAACAGGGCTTGTGCCAGCAATACGCGCAGTTTGAAGCCCGGAGCGACTTCTGCCATGGTGGCATTGTGCAAATCTTCGGAAATGCCCACGCCGCTCAATAATTCGGCGGCGCGCGCTTCGGCGGTGTAGCCGTCGTATTCGGCGAACTTGGCTTCCAGTTCGGCGGCTTTCATGTAGTCGTCTTCGGTAGCTTCGGGATTGGCGTAAATCGCATCACGCTCGGTCATCGCCGCCCACATTTCGGTATGACCCATCATCACCACGTCCAGCACGCGCATGTCTTCGTAGGCAAACTGGTCTTGGCGCAATTTACCCAAACGCACGCCGTTTTCAATCGCAACTTCGCCGGCAGTTTGTTCCAAATCGCCGCCAAGAATTTTCATGAAGGTGGATTTGCCTGAACCGTTGGCGCCGATCAAGCCGTAACGGTTGCCTTCGCCGAATTTGACGGATACGTTTTCAAACAGCGGCTTTGCGCCGAACTGCATGGTGATGCCGTTGGTAGAAATCATTATTCGTAAAACCTTTATAAATAGAATGTTATAATCGGACGCGATTGTAGCATATTTTTGCAAAGACCTCAGGATTGAGGCCATGGCAAATGTGTCCAATACCCGATACAAGATGAAAATAGACAACGCTTCACACAAAAATGCGTTGTAGGTAGCATTTCAGGCCGTCTGAAACGGAGAAACGATATGGAGACGCACAAAATCTATTACGCCGTGATTATTTTGGTATGCGCCGCTTCCATGCTGCTCAGCCCGTTTTTCTATATCCGCCGCACGCGCTCAGGCGCTGAATTGCGGCGCGCACCCAGACAGTGGAAACCCATCCTCTTCGCCAACATCATCATGATTGCGGCTTTGTTTGTTTGGTGGAAATGGTTTTAAGGAAAAATAAAAAATGAACAAAATCTGGATCAGCACATTACTGCTCACTTTGACAACTGCGGTTTCCGCCGCGCCTATTTTTGAATGTACCGATTCTGCCGGCCGCAAAGTCTATACCCAAGCCGGCGGCAAAAACTGCAAAGCCAGCAATATCGGCAAACCGTCCGTATATACTTCTGCGCCTGTTTCAACACCGGCAACATCGATTTCCCCAAGCAAAACCGAGCAAGCGGAAGAAGCTGTCGCCCCGGTCAATCCGGCTGACGTCGGCGCAGCCAAGCGTGCTTTAGATACTGCCAAGAAAAATTTGGAAGAAGGCAAAAAAGTGCGTTATGGCAATGAACGCAACTATGCCCGCTATCTCGAACGGATCAACGGTTTGGAAAAAGCCGTCCGCTCGGCTCAGGAAAACTATGATGCGGCGCAACGCCAGCCCGCACCTCAAGATCCTGTTGCCTATTGATTACTTACCACACCAGCAAGGCCGTCTGAAATTTGATGTTCAGACGGCCTTTTCATCTTTTCAATATAACAAAATCGTCTTTATACCAAACAAAGCATTCTTTCCAGTTTTCAGACGGCCTTGTTAAAGTAAGCGTGTATTAAATTCTGACGGTTGCCATTATGTTGTTACTCAAAACACCCTCTGTATTGCCGGGTTTCAAGCTCAGTCTGGGTTTGACGGTTTTGTGCCTGTCGCTTTTGGTGGTTTTGCCGTTTGCAATGATGGCGGCCAAAGCGGCGGAAATCGGCTGGAGCGGATTTTGGAACACAATTACCGAACCCAATGTCTTGGCGGCCGTCTGGCTAAGCTTGCGGATGTCGTTTTATGCGATGTTGACCAATATCGTGTTCGGCACGTTGGTCGCCTGGGTATTGGT
Source organism: Neisseria sp. P0014.S009 (assembly GCF_051958155.1). NCBI lineage: Bacteria > Pseudomonadati > Pseudomonadota > Betaproteobacteria > Neisseriales > Neisseriaceae > Neisseria > Neisseria sp. P0014.S009. The sequence goes on from NZ_JBQCVS010000002.1 coordinate 28,394, forward strand.
GCGCTATGAATTTCCGGGCAAAGGATTGGTAAACGCTTTGGTCGATTTGCCGTTTGCGCTGCCGACGGCGGTAACAGGCATTGCGTTGGCAACCCTGTATGCGCCCAATGGCTGGATAGGCCGTTTTTTCGAGCCTTTGGGTATCAAAATCGCCTTTACACCCATCGGCATCTGGATTGCGCTGATTGTCGTCAGCCTGCCCTTTATCGTCCGCGCCGTGCAGCCGGTATTGGAAGAATTGTCGGGCGAGTATGAAGAAGCGGCGGCAACTTTGGGCGCAAGCCGCTGGACTACGTTCCGCCGCGTCCTTTTGCCTGAAATCACGCCAGCCCTGTTGACCGGTGCAGGCATGATGTTTGCCCGCTCTACCGGCGAATACGGCTCGGTCATTTTTATTGCGGGCAATATTCCGATGGTGTCTGAAATCCTACCCTTGATTATTACCGGCAAACTGGAGCAATACGATGCTCAAGGCGCGTCAGCCGTTGCTCTGTTTATGCTGATGATTTCGTTTGTCATCCTGCTGATTTTAAACATTATGCAATGGACTTTAAGCCGCCGCGCCGGAGCGAGGGTTTAACAAACAACAGGCCGTCTGAAACTTCAAGCAAACATTTTTCAGACGGCCTAAACGGATACAAGAATAAATAGAGACTTCACTAACATGAAAACCCATTCCACTAATCCAAACCTGAGCGAACCGAGTTGGCTGCGCGTGTTGCTGACCGCTACCGCCTTGGGCTTTCTGCTGCTGATGCTGGTCGTACCTTTGGTTGCCGTATTCTACGAGGCTTTAAAAGGCGGTTGGGATTTGTACCTGCAATCTCTGACCGATCCCGAAGCATGGTCTGCCATCAAATTGACGCTGATTACCGCGCTGATTGTCGTTCCCGTCAATGCCGTATTGGGCGTAGCGATGGCGTGGCTGCTGACCCGTTTTGACTTCCGCGGCAAGCAGTTGCTGACTACCCTGCTCGATTTGCCGTTTTCCGTATCACCCGTGGTGGCCGGTTTGATGTTCGTCTTATTGTTCGGCGCGCACACGGCATTAGGCGGCTGGCTGGAAGCGCAAGGCATACAGATTATCTTCGCCATCCCGGGCATTATTTTGGCGACGCTGTTCGTTACCTTCCCTTTTGTCGCACGCGAAATCATCCCACTGATGCAGGCGCAGGGCGACAGTGAAGAACAAGCCGCGCTGATACTCGGCGCAAACGGCTGGCAGATGTTTTGGCGCGTTACCCTGCCCAACATCAAATGGGCGCTGCTCTACGGCATCATTCTTACCAACGCCCGCGCGATGGGCGAATTCGGCGCGGTCAGCGTGGTATCGGGGCACATTCGCGGCGAAACCAACACCATCCCGCTTTTGGTCGAAATCTTCTACAACGAATACAACTTCACCGGCGCATTCGCCCTCTCCGGCGTATTGGCACTTTTAGCCTTGGCCACCTTGCTGGTGCAAAACATCATTACCAAATTACAAGATAAAAAACTCGCCGCCGCCGAAAGGAACGCAGCATGAGCATTACTATTCAAAATCTAAACAAACACTTCGGAGCGTTCCACGCGCTGAAAAACATCAACCTCAACGTCCCCACCGGCAAACTCGTTTCCCTGCTCGGCCCTTCCGGTTGCGGCAAAACCACGCTCTTGCGCATCATCGCCGGGCTGGAAAACGCCGACGGCGGCCAAATTCTCTTTGACGGCCAAGACGTAACCGCCAAACACGTCCGCGAGCGCAAAGTCGGCTTCGTGTTCCAGCACTATGCCCTTTTCCGCCACATGAACGTGTTTGACAACGTTGCTTTCGGTTTGACCGTATTGCCCAAGTCCGAACGCCCGTCCAAAGAACAAATCCGCGCCAAAGTCGAAGAATTGCTCAAACTCGTGCAGCTCTCCCACCTCGCCAAATCCTATCCGCACCAGATCTCCGGCGGTCAACGCCAACGCATCGCCCTCGCCCGTGCCCTCGCTGTCGAACCGAAACTCCTGCTTTTGGACGAACCCTTCGGCGCGCTGGATGCCAAAGTACGCAAAGAATTACGCACTTGGCTGCGCGACATTCATCACAACTTGGGCGTAACCAGCATTTTAGTAACACATGATCAAGAAGAAGCCCTTGAAGTTTCCGACGAAATCGTCGTCATGAACCACGGCAAAATCGAACAAACTGGCAGCGCTGAAGCCATTTACCGCAAACCTGAAAACGCCTTCGTTACCGAGTTCCTCGGCGAAACCGACGCTTTTGAAGGTAGAATCGAAAAAGGCATCTGGCATTACAACGGCTTCGCGTGGAAATTGGACGCGCACTACAAATGGCAGGAGCAAACCGCTATCGGCTATATCCGCCCACACGAATGGCAGCTTGCCACCGAACACGAAACACCAATGATCCGTGCCAAAATCGAAAAAATCCACGCCGTCGGGGCATTGACGCATATTTTGGTAAAACACGACAAACAAGACGTGCATATCACGCTGGCAGGCAGCGATGCCGCGCGTTACCAAATCGCCGAAGGCAAAGAATTGAGGCTGATTCCGAAACAGGTTTATGTCTTCTCTCAAAACGAGCTGATTGAATATTCGATTTGAGACTAAATCATAAGGCCGTCTGAAAATCTGCTTTCAGACGGCCTTTTATCTTATTAAACCTGCCAATCAATCGGCTCTAAACCATGCACCTGCAAATAAGCGTTTGCCTGCGAAAAATGTTTGCAGCCGAAAAAGCCTCGATACGCCGACAAGGGCGAAGGATGCGGCGCGGTCAGCACCAAATGGCGGTTGCGGTCGATAAACGCGCCTTTCTTCTGCGCATGGCTGCCCCACAGCATAAAGACTAAATGCTCGCGTTCCTTATCCAATTGTCGGATGACTTCATCGGTAAACGCCTCCCAACCGAAGGTCGCATGGGAATGCGCCACACCGGCGCGGACAGTCAACACCGTGTTCAACAGCAACACGCCCTGTTCCGCCCAATGCTGCAAATAGCCGTGTTTCGGAATCTGAAAGCCCTCAATATCCGTCGCCAGCTCTTTATAAATATTGACCAGTGACGGCGGCACTGCAATTTCGGGTTGCACGGAAAACGCCAAACCATGCGCCTGACCCGCGCCGTGATACGGGTCTTGCCCCAAAATCACAACCTTTACACTTCCAAACTCTGTCGTCCGAAAGGTATTGAATACATCACGCTCAGGCGGATAAACGGTTATCCCCGCCTGCCTTTCATGGCGCACCTTCTCCAAAATCGTTTGAAAATACGCCTTTTCTTTTTCCGCACCAATCGCCTCGTGCCAAGTTTGCATTATTTGCCGCTCCGTATTTGAATGGGCTTATTATAAAGGATATGCCGCATAACGATATGGTTTGTTGCCGCCGGACTGAAGATTATCGACAGCAACAAGCCTAAAGCGTCATAATAGCATTCTGAATCAGGCCGTCTGAAAAACCAATACGGCTTTTCAGACGGCCTTTTTATATCGTTCGATTTTTATATGAATACACAAACCATCCAAACCTATCTTGTCGGCGGCGCCGTCCGCGACCATCTGTTAGGCCTGCCCGTCAAAGACCGCGACTGGGTAGTCGTCGGTGCAGATGCGCAAACCATGTTGGCTCAGGGCTATCAACCTGTCGGCAAGGATTTTCCTGTCTTTCTCCATCCGGACAGCCACGAAGAATACGCCCTCGCCCGTACCGAGCGCAAAACCGCCAAAGGCTATGCCGGATTCAGCTTTCATGCCGATAAAGACGTTACGCTGGAACAAGACCTGATGCGTCGCGACCTGACCATCAATGCCATGGCGCAGGATTCAGACGGCACGATCATCGACCCCTTTGGCGGACAACAAGACTTGGCGGCCGGTATCCTGCGCCACGTTTCGCCTGCCTTTGCCGAAGACCCCGTGCGGATTTTGCGTATTGCCCGTTTTTCTGCGCGTTATGGTTTTCAAATTGCCGATGAAACCATGTCGCTGATGCGGAAAATGGTAGAAAATGGCGAAGCGGATGCCTTGGTTGCCGAACGCGTCTGGCAGGAATTGGCCAAAGGTTTAATGGAGAAAAACCCGCGCAAAATGATTGAAGTTTTGCGCGAATGCGGCGCACTCAAAGTCTTGCTACCCAAGCTTGACGCCCTTTTCGGCGTACCGCAACGCGCCGACTATCATCCCGAAATCGACAGCGGTATTCATACGCTGATGGTTGTACAACGAGCCGCAGAAATGAATCTGTCCCTCGCCGAACGCTATGCCGCCTTATTGCACGACTTGGGCAAGGCAAAAACACCGGCTGATATCCTGCCGAAACACTACGGACACGACATCAACGGCGTCGAACCCATCCGCGAAGTCAATCAACGCCTTCGCGCGCCCAAACACTGCGCCGAGCTTGCCGAACTTGTCTGCCGTTGGCACATCATGCTCCATCAAGTCGGGCAGTTCAAAAGCAAAACCATTTTGAATGTTTTGAAAAAAACCGACGCATTCCGCCGCCCCGAACGTTTTCAGACGGCCTTAAACGTCTGCGTGGCCGACAAACAAGGCCGTCTGAACCTTGAAGACACCCCCTATCCGCAACGCGAACATTGGCTGGCCTTACTTGAGGCCGCCAATCAAGTAGATGCAGGCAAAATCGCCGCCGAATGCCGCGCACAAGGAAAAGCCCATTTAATTGCCGAACAAATCGATCATGCACGCTTGGCGCAAATTAGGCCGCTGCAAAAAGCGTATCAGGCTGAAAAAATAGGAGGCTATTGATGGCATCTTCGCGTTATAAAATTGAGCGCATGCCCGACGGCATTGCCGTATCTGCGCGTGTTGTACATGACTCGCAGGAAATCGGTTTTACCGCGGTATTTCTTATGTTTTCCTTTGCTCTTACATGCATTGCGCCGTTTTACCTTGAAGAGCATTATTTCACTGATCCAATAATAATTCTTATCCATATACTTTTTACTTTCTACTTAGTGGGTTCGCTTGTTTACAGCCTTCTCTGGCAACTTTTCGGACGTGAAAACATCAAGATCCGTAACCATACGCTGTCTCATGGTTATACCTTGTTCTCCATTGGGCGTTGGCGTAGTTTCCCGTTGTCAGAAATCTCCGAATGGCATTCTCGTGACCATATTCCCAAAGCTCCTATTGCACAAGGAAGGGAACAGAGGTTGCCAAACGAAAACCTATACCAAAATGGTATGAAACGAAAAATTCACAATATCCCCAATATTTTACGTATCCAAAAATGTGTACAAGGTGCATGGTCTTTCGATTATCAGGGAAAAACCATACGTATCGGCGATTTTTTTGATAGCCGCGATTTTCAGGCAGTCAATATTGAATTGAACAGATTTATCCCCACATTCGCCAAAGCCCGTCAACTTAAAGACGCCCTTTGAAACAGCCGACACGATATCCGCTATAATCCGCACCTTGACCATCTTATTTCAACAATAAAATCATGACTATCCAGACCAATTTACTTCACGAAAAAATCAGCAATGAAGATTATCAACGCCTCATTGTCAAACACAGCGAATCTTTCAGCGACAGCGAAATCTGCCTATTGAATGAGATTTTGGAAAAATTTGAATTTGATGTCGTACAGGAACAAGCATTGGCGCAAGCTGTGATGCAGCAGGTGCGCTTCGATCCAAACGACTACCATATCGACAGCGATGATGAAGACACAACCGGTATCTGTCCGCACTGCATCAATCCGCCCATGCCACCCCTGCGCGATTATTTGGTTTGGCGCGAAACACGCGGCTGAAAATTTTCCTAATCGATTTTGATAAGTTACTAACCATTCGCTATCGAATAAGGCCGTCTGAACAGGTGTCATCGTTACATTTGTTCAGACGGCCTTTTGTAAATAAATGTTCATGACTAGGATAAATCAGTATAATCTGCGCCGTTTGAATTTTCTTCGGAGCTTTTATGAACCAGCTTAAAACGGCGGTAGCAGGTGCGCAGATTTTGTTTGTCGCATTCGGTGCCATGGTGCTTGTGCCGCTTCTGACGGGACTGAACCCGGCTTTGGCATTATTAGGCGCAGGCTTGGGCACCTTGTTGTTCCAATTGGTTACCAAACGTAAAGTGCCGATTTTCCTCGGTTCTTCTTTTGCCTTTATTGCACCGATCATCTATTCAATCAAAGAATGGGGGCTGCCTTCTACCATGTTTGGCCTGTTTGCGGCAGGTTTCATGTACTTCATCTTTGCCGCACTGATTAGATGGCGCGGTCTGGATGCGGTACACAAGTTGTTGCCGCCCGTGGTTATCGGCCCGGTGATTATGGTAATCGGTTTGTCTGTTGCCTCAGAAGCCAGCAAGATGGCCATGGGTCAATCAGGCGGCAAGCAGGTCATCGACTATATCGACTCGCTGATTCTCTCCGGCTTTACCTTTGCTGTAACCGTCATTGTTTCTGTCTTCGGCAGCAAAATGATGAAGCTGATTCCGATTCTGATCGGCGTGGCTTCCGGCTATGTGTTGGCTTTAATCATGGGCTTGGTCGATACCAGCGCCATCATCAACGCTCCTTGGTTTGCCGTCCCTCATTTTGAAACGCCTCAAGTCAACTGGCAGGCTGCCTTGTTTATGTTGCCCGTCGCCATTGCCCCGGCCATCGAACACATCGGCGGCATTATGGCTATCGGTAATGTAACCGGCAAAAACTACACCAAAGACCCGGGCTTGGACAAAACCCTCGCCGGCGACGGCTTGGGCGTATGCGTGGCCGGTTTGATCGGCGGCCCTCCTGTAACCACTTACGGCGAAGTAACCGGCGCGGTGATGATTACCAAAAACAGCAACCCCGTCATCATGACTTGGGCGGCTATTTTTGCGATTTTCATGGCGTTTTTCGGTAAGTTCAACGCGTTTTTGGGTTCGATTCCTATGCCGGTTATGGGCGGCATTATGTTGCTGCTGTTCGGTACAATCGCCTCTTTGGGCATCAAAACATTGATTGATGCGAAAGTCGATTTGATGCAGCCGAAAAATCTGGTTATCGTCAGCTCCGTATTGACGACCGGTATCGGCGGCATGATTATCAAAGTAGGTACTTTGAGCTTCGCCGGTGTAGGTTTGTGCGCCGTATTGGCCATTATCCTAAACTGCGTTTTGCCCAATACAAAATCAGAAGAAGCATAAATAGCTGGTTCATAAACTCAAAGGCAGTCTGAAAATGAGGTTTCAGACTGCCTTTTTATTACGCTTTATACAATGAAAAATGCCGGAGACTTAACCATCTCCGGCATTTTTGAATAAGGTGGCGAGCCGAACCCCCGGCACTGGCTCATCAGAGTGGGCTGCTGGCTTCCGCCCCTGACCCGGTGTTCCGAATTACCATGCGGGGAGACCCGCCATAGAAGAAACGCATTATAGCGGTTTTACAGAAAAACTCAAGCGATAAAATCTGTCAGGCCGTCTGAAAACCATTTACACGACAAGATTGTAAACAATATTACCTAGTTGCAAATCATTCCCATTGAAATGTTTATTGTCTTTTCCGTTGAAAAATATCGGAAATTACACTACATTAACACTTTACGCCATCAAGAAGAAATTGCATTTTTCAGACGGCCTTTAATATAAAAACATTACATCCATCAACGGAACACGACCATGACCACGACTACTGCCCCTCAGCGTATTCGAGAAATTCCCTATAACTATACTTCTTATACCGACCGCGAAATCGTCATCCGACTGTTGGGTAACGAAGCGTGGCAAATCCTGCAAGACCTGCGCGGTCAACGCAAAACAGGACGTTCGGCACGAATGCTGTTTGAAGTATTGGGCGATATTTGGGTGGTCGCGCGCAATCCGTATCTGGTTGATGACTTACTGGAGCACCCAAAACGCCGCGCCGCGTTGGTACGCGAAATGCGCCATCGCTTAAATGAAATCCGCAAACGCCGCGACGATAATCGGCAAGTGGATGTCTTGGTTGCCGCAGCAGAAAAAGCAGTCGAGCGTTTTGATAGCAGTTTTGATGAAACCAGCCAAAAACGCCATCAGATTTTGGAACGCTTAAGCAAAATCACCAAGCCGCACAACATCATGTTTGACGGCTTGGCTCGCGTAACGCACGTTACCGATGCGACCGACTGGCGCGTGGAGTATCCATTTGTCGTCGTCAATCCTGATACCGAGGCAGAGATCGCGCCTTTAGTGCGCGCCTTAATCGAGTTGGACTTAGTTATTATCCCGCGCGGCGGCGGTACGGGTTATACCGGCGGCGCAGTACCTTTGGACGCAAACAGCGCAGTCATCAATACCGAAAAACTCGACAAGCATCGCGGCGTCGAATACGTTGAGCTGGCAGGCTTGGACGGCAGACATCCGATTATCCATTGCGGCGCAGGCGTAGTAACCCGCCGGGTAGAAGAAACCGCGCATCAGGCAGGTTTAGTGTTCGCCGTTGATCCGACTTCCGCCGATGCGTCTTGCGTGGGCGGTAATGTGGCGATGAACGCAGGCGGTAAAAAAGCCGTGCTGTGGGGTACTGCCTTGGACAACCTCGCCTACTGGAACATGGTCAATCCTCAAGGCGAATGGTTGCGTATCGAGCGCGTGCGCCACAATTTCGGCAAAATCCACGATGAAGAAACCGCCGTGTTTGACGTACATACGCTGGATTCAGACGGCCGCAATATCGTCAATACCAAACGTTTGGAAATCCCCGGCCACAAATTCCGCAAAGTCGGTTTGGGCAAAGACGTTACCGACAAATTCTTGAGCGGCCTGCCCGGCGTGCAAAAAGAAGGCACGGACGGCATCATCACCAGCGTTGCCTTTGTATTGCATAAAATGCCGAAATACACGCGCACCGTGTGTATGGAGTTTTTCGGTACGGTAGCCACCGCTACCCCGTCCATTGTTGAAATCCGCGATTTCCTACTTGCCCATGAAAGCGTACGACTGGCCGGTTTGGAGCATTTGGACTGGCGTTACGTCCGCGCTGTCGGTTATGCCACCAAAGCGGCAGGCAAAGGCCGACCGAAAATGGTCTTGTTGGCAGACGTGGTTTCAGACGACGAAGCCGCCGTAGAGGCAGCCGCCGAACACATCTGCGAACTCGCCAGCGCCCGTGACGGCGAAGGCTTTATCGCCGTATCGCCCGAAGCGCGCAAAACCTTCTGGCTCGACCGCAGCCGCACCGCCGCCATAGCCAAACACACCAACGCCTTTAAAATCAATGAAGACGTGGTAATCCCACTCGAAAGACTCGGTGAGTATTCAGACGGCATCGAACGCATCAACATTGAGCTTTCCATCCAAAACAAGCTCAAACTCTGTGCCGCCTTGGAGCAATATCTGTCCGGCAAACTCCCCATCGACAAAATGGGAACAGACCTGCCAACCGCCGAACTATTGGGCGAACGCGGCAAACACGCCCTAGCCCACGTTTCCGCCGTTAAAGCGCGTTGGGAATGGTTGCTGGATAACTTGGACGCGCCGCTTGCCGACTATAAAGCACGCTATGGCGCAGCCGTCCACGCCGCTCCCGAAGCCAAAGACAATGAAAGCTGCTTTATTGCCTTCCGCGATTTCCGCCTGCGCGTGTCTGTCAAATCAGACGTAATGAAGCCACTTTCTGAAATCTTCAGCGGCAAAACAGATACCAAAATTATCCAAGGTTTGGGAAAAATCCACTCCAAAACCGTACGCAGCCGCGTCTTCGTTGCCCTGCATATGCACGCCGGCGACGGTAACGTTCATACCAATATTCCGGTTAACTCAGACGATGCCGAAATGCTTCAGACGGCCTACCGTTCTGTAGAACGCATCATGAAAATCGCCCGTTCGCTCGGCGGCGTAATTTCCGGCGAACACGGCATCGGCATTACCAAGCTCGAATTTTTGACCGATGAAGATTTGCAACCGTTTTGGAACTACAAAAACCAAGTCGATCCCAAACACACCTTCAACCGTCACAAACTGATGAAAGGCTCGGACCTGCGCAACGCCTATACGCCGTCCTTCGAGCTTTTGGGAGCGGAATCGCTGATTATGGAAAAATCAGACCTCGGCACCATCGCTGATTCCGTCAAAGACTGTCTGCGCTGCGGCAAATGTAAACCCGTTTGCTCTACTCACGTTCCGCGTGCCAACCTGCTGTACAGTCCCCGCAACAAAATCCTCGGCGTAGGCTTGCTGACCGAAGCCTTCTTATACGAAGAACAAACCCGTCGCGGCGTTTCCATCAAACATTTTGAAGAACTGATGGACATCGGCGACCACTGCACCGTGTGCCACCGCTGCGTTAAACCTTGCCCTGTCAACATCGACTTTGGCGACGTTACCGTAGCCGTCCGTAACTACCTTGCCGATTCCGGCCACAAACGCTTTGCGCCTGCGGCTTCAATGGGCATGGCATTTTTGAACGCCACAGGCCCAAAAACCATCAAAGCTCTTCGTGCCGCCATGATACAGACCGGCTTCCCAGCGCAAAACTTTGCCTACAAAATCGGCAAACTTCTTCCGATTGGCACTAAAAAGCAAAAAGCCGAACCGAAATCCACCGTCGGTACCGCCTCAATCAAAGAACAGGTTATCCATTTCATCAACCGTCCTTTGCCCAAAAGCGTGCCCGCCAAAACACCGCGCTCCATGCTCGGCATAGAAGACGACAAAAGCATCCCCATCATCCGCAATCCCGCCGCGCCCGAAGATGCCGAAGCTGTGTTCTACTTCCCCGGCTGCGGCTCTGAGCGCTTGTTCAGCCAAATCGGGCTTGCCGTTCAAGCCATGCTTTGGCATGTCGGTGTACAAACTGTCCTGCCGCCGGGCTATATGTGTTGCGGCTATCCACAAGACGCAGGCGGCAATAAGGCTAAAGCCGAAGAAATGAGCACCAACAACCGCGTGGCTTTCCACCGTATGGCGAACACCCTCAACTACCTCGACATTAAAACTGTCGTCGTCAGTTGCGGTACCTGCTATGACCAACTGGAAAAATACCGTTTTGAGGAAATCTTCCCAGGCTGCCGTATCATCGACATCCACGAATATCTGCTTGAAAAAGGGGTGCAACTAAACGGTGTAAAAGGCCAGCAATACCTCTACCACGACCCTTGCCATACCCCGATCAAAACCATGAATGCTACCCAAATGGCCAGCAGCCTGATGGGACAGAAAGTCGTCTTAAGCGACCGCTGCTGCGGCGAGTCCGGTATGTTTGCCGTCAAACGACCAGACATTGCCACTCAGGTCAAGTTCCGCAAACAAGAGGAAATTGAGAAAAACCTCAAAGAGCTGCCGCAGGGCGAACCCGTCAAAATGCTCACCTCCTGCCCAGCCTGCCTGCAAGGCCTGAGCCGCTATGCCGACGACAACAATATGCCTGCCGACTACATCGTCATCGAAATGGCGAAACACATCCTCGGCGAAAACTGGCTGGATGAGTTTGTGAAAAAAGCCAATAACGGCGGTGTAGAAAAAGTATTGCTCTAAGGACTTAGACAAAACTTTTGGATGTAATAAAGGCCGTCTGAAAATCTTTCAGACGGCCTTTTTATTCAAAATAATCAAAATACAATAATCAAATCAAATGCCTTTACAAATAGCGATGCTACACCAGCAGTATTTAATAAAAAATAAAACCTGAAGCTTTTATCCCCCAGGTTTTATTTTCAAGTCTTATGCTTTTTCTTGCTGACGTTTTCTTTCTGCCATCATCTCATGCAATGTTTGCTTGGCAGGTTTCATCGGAACATGGTTATTGGTCCAGCTTAACTGCTTGCTTGGCGTCAATGCACGGAATTTGGTAGCAGCCCAGCCGAATGCTCGATAAGCTTTACTGCCGCTGAAAATACCGTTAAACGTACGCCATGCCATTTGTTCGCCGAAAGTATGCGATGCACCTTGACCACGGATAGGATGAGGAACGGTTTCTGTTGGCGAACGTTGTGCTTCAACACGCAGACGTTGCATTTGTTCGGTAATCGGAATGCGTACCGGACAAACTTCAACGCAGGCGCCACACATGGTACACGCAGTCGGCAGATCGCGTGTCGCATCCAAGCCTAACAAATGCGGAGAGATAATCTCGCCAATCGGGCCGGGATAAGTCGTACCGTAAGCCGCGCCACCGATACGGGTATAAACCGGACAGTGGTTCATACACGCACCGCAACGGATACATTGCAAGGTGCGGCGCATTTGATCTTCTGCATACGCTTGGCTACGGCCGTTATCAAGCAGTACCAAGTGCATTTCTTGAGGACCGTCCAACTCTTCGCTACGGCGAGGACCGGTAATCATATTGAAATAAGTAGTAATGTTCTGACCGATGGCGGAGCGTGGCAGCAGACTGTACAAAGGCGGAACATCCGACAGCTTTGCAACCACTTTTTCAATACCGGTAATGGCGATGTGCACAGGCGGTACAGTGGTACTCAAGCGGCCGTTGCCTTCGTTTTCGACCAGACACAAAGTGCCTGTTTCTGCAACGGCAAAGTTCACACCGCTCAAACCGACATCGGCAGTACTGTAAATATCGCGCAATGCTTTACGCGCAAATCCGGTCAGCTGGTCTACGTCGTCTGTTAATGGAGTACCAAGATTTTGATGGAAAAGCTCGCTAACCTGCTCTTTGGTCTTATGAATGGCAGGCATCACAATATGGGTTGGTTTCTCACCGGCCATTTGAACGATAAACTCGCCCAAGTCGCTCTCAACCGCTTTAATGCCTTGGTCTTGCAGATAATGGTTCAGCTCAATCTCTTCGCTGACCATAGATTTGCCTTTCACCATCAGCTTACCGTTTTTATCGGTAATGATGTTGTGAATGATTTGGCAGGCTTCGGCAGGTGTTTCCGCCCAGTGGACTTTAACGCCCAGCTTGGTCAGGTTTTCTTCCAGCTGTTCCAATAATGCAGGCAATTTGGACAACGAACGTTGACGGACATGCTCACACAAGTCACGCAGGCTTTGCAGCTCTTCTTCATCTGTCAAAACGGCTTTGCGCTTGGTCATCAGCATATCCATCGCTGTGCGCAAGCTTTTACGCAGAGGCTTGTCTTGCAAAGAAATCGCGGCGTTTTGCTTGAATGTTTCCGGCTTCATATGGAATTTAATGGTTTGGGAACTCATGCTTTTTCCTCCAAATCGGCAGGGGAAATGTGATCAGGCAGAACGGCCAAAGCCACCAAATCGCGCGGGCCGTGTGCACCATAGGCCAAAGTCAATTGAATATCAGCAGTCTTAGACGGGCCGGAAATCAAAATAACGTTGGTAGGCATGCCTTTTTCTACCAGTTTTTCGCCTTCAACAGCATTATGGAATTCGTTGTACATTTTGCTGGTGTCAAACAAGCAGAAATGCACAGGCGGAACCAAACTCAGGCTGCGCGGCTCGACAGGGCTGGACTCCAGCATAATCGTACCGGTACGGGCAATACCGCATTTAGAGCCGCTAAAACCAGCCTCAATATCGGTAAAGAATTCGTTTTTCCAGTCGTCAATTTTTCGCTCAAAACCACGAGGTTCAATATTGGTATCGGCCAAAGCTGCACGGGCCAGCTGACCATGTTCTGTTTCCAATGGGAGCAGAATGTTTTTCAAGCCTTTGCCTTCGGCTGCTTGACGGAATACTTGCGGCCAGTTGGATTTGGTAACCCAATAGATTTCAGTTTTGACGGCACGCATGGCAGCTGCCCAATGTTTCAAGCGTTCGACATCGTTTGCCCAAGAAACACCCATTTCACGGTAATAATCGAAAACCGGCGGTTCTTCCATCGGCAAGGCATCGGCTTTTTTCAATTTCGCTAAAATATTTTCGCGCGCGCTCATGCTTTACCTCCGGTACGTTCCAACAGGAAAGATGCAATATGTTTCGGACGTGGCATATTGGGTTCGTCTTTGGCAATTTTGCCGCCGATATTCATCATGCAGCCGCAGTCCGCGCTGATGATTTCAGTTGCGCCGGTTTCTTTCAGTGCTGCAACTTTGTCGGTTACCATCGCGCCGGAAATATCAGCTTGTTTCACAGAGAATGTACCACCAAAACCGCAGCATTCACTTTCATGGTCGTGAACGATACGTTCAACATTTTCCATGCCGTCAATCAGCTGCCAGCCTGACAAATGGACATTCATCTCGCGACGCGCAGCGCAGGAAGTATGAACAGCCACTTTAACCGGCTTGCCTTTATCTTCAGGTTTGTAACCAATCGCCAGCAGGAAGTGGGTAAATTCAATGATACGATTGGCGCAATCAATGGCTTTTTGTTCGTACTCGGTGCCTTTGAACAAAGTCGGCCAGTGGTGTTTCATCATGCCGCCGCAAGAACCAGAAGGCACGACAATCGGCCAATTTTCAGGGAATAAATCCAGTTGCGCTTTGGCAACATCAAAGGCTTCTTTAGGATGACCTGACGAATAGGCCGGTTGACCGCAGCAGCTTTGCTCCATCGGATAATGGATACGAATGCCCTGTTGTTCGAGTAAAGTGATGGCATCCATGCCTGCTTCAGGCATGAAAAGGTCGAGAACGCAAGTACCGAAGAAATAAGCATCGGTTGGCTTGCTGTCGAATACGGTGATTTGTGGTGGTTTGATTGCGCTCATTTTTTTGGAACGGGACAACCCGTTTTCTTGTGTAAAAATAAGATGGGTACTTTAAGTAATTGCTTGTAATGGGTCAAGTCTAATTTTAAAAAATAATATTAAAAAAGCATGACAAACCAGACAAACACCTTTCCCTTATTAACTTGATAATCTACATAATAACCACTATCAATAAGAAAACTGATGGGTTCATTTTTTAATAAATGAAACTCGTACATCCCCTCTCTCTTCAAAACACAATAACTGCCTCTTTATAGAATCTTGATTTACATCAGAAGTCATGAACTTAATCTCTGTGACACGTTTTTAGACGAAACAAGCAATCCGCTATGCTGTACATATGTTTCAGACGGCCATATTGGAATAAAAAGATATCTAAGATAATAAAAATAAAAGTTTTTCTCACAAACTCAGGCCGTCTGAAAGATAAGTTCGTCAAAAGGCTACTTTCCGTATACTCAACCCTACTTTTAATCAAAATCAAACACTTGAAAAACCCTTTTCCAGAGCCGCGAAAACCCTATGCACACTCAAGCACTTCCAGTATCATTGAGACAGTTTCTTGACGCAAAATTACAGTCTTAGCCGCCCACAATCGGCATGGATTTGCAAAAGAAGTGAAACCAAGCTTCAAAACAATTTCACCTTAACTTCGGAGTAGGCATTATGTTGACCCAGACTCAACAGGTTGATTTGACCTTGCATCACCTTAAAGAACGCACCCTATCGATTTATACCCCCGAACAGCGTGCAAGCATCGAGACATCTGAAGACTGGAAACAGTTTGACAGACGACTTGAGGAACACTTCCCAAAACTGATGCACGAGCTGGACAATGTTTACAACAACAACGAAGCCGTCCTCCCCATGTTGGAGCAACTGATTGCCCAAGCATGGCAAAGCTATTCACAACGCAACTCATCCTTAAAAGATATTGATATTGCGCGCGAAAACGATCCTGACTGGATTTTGTCCAACAAACAGGTTGGCGGCGTGTGCTACGTCGATTTGTTCGCAGGCGATCTGCAAGGCTTGAAAGCCAAAATCCCTTATTTCCAAGAATTGGGCCTGACCTATCTGCACCTGATGCCCCTATTTAAATGCCCTGAAGGCAAAAGCGACGGCGGCTATGCGGTCAGCAGCTACCGCGATGTCAATCCGGCACTGGGTACAATAGACGACTTGCGCGATGTCATTGCCGCCTTGCACGAAGCAGGCATTTCCGCCGTTGTCGATTTCATCTTCAACCATACTTCTAACGAACACGAATGGGCAAAAGGCTGTGCCGCCGATGATCCGCTCTACGACAACTTCTACTACATCTTCCCCGACCGCTGGATGCCCGACCAATACGACCGTACCCTGCGTGAAATCTTCCCCGACCAACACCCGGGCGGCTTCTCCCAACTGGAAGACGGACGCTGGGTATGGACGACATTCAACTCCTTCCAGTGGGACTTGAATTACAGCAATCCATGGGTATTCCGTGCCATGGCAGGCGAAATGATGTTCCTTGCCAACTTGGGCGTTGATATTCTGCGCATGGATGCTGTTGCCTTTATTTGGAAACAAATGGGCACAAGCTGCGAAAACCTGCCTCAGGCACACGCCCTGATTCGCGCGTTTAACTCTGTAATGCGTATCGCAGCGCCAGCCGTGTTCTTTAAATCCGAGGCCATTGTCCATCCTGACCAAGTTGTCCAATACATCAGCCAAGACGAATGCCAAATCGGCTACAACCCTCTGCAAATGGCACTGTTGTGGAATACCCTCGCCACGCGCGAAGTCAACCTGCTCCATCAAGCACTGACCTACCGCCACAACCTGCCCGACCACACAGCATGGGTCAACTACGTCCGCAGCCATGACGACATCGGCTGGACGTTTGCCGATGAGGACGCATCGCAATTCGGCATCCACGGCTACGACCACCGACAATTCCTCAACCGCTTCTTTGTCAACCATTTTGACGGCAGCTTCGCGCGCGGCCTCCCCTTCCAATACAACCCCAACACTGGCGACTGCCGTGTCAGCGGTACAGCCGCAGCATTGGTCGGTTTGGCGCAAAACGATCCATATGCCGTTGACCGTATCAAACTTTTGTACAGCATTGCTTTGAGTACCGGCGGCCTGCCGCTGATTTACCTAGGCGACGAAGTCGGTACGCTCAACGACGACGACTGGTCGAACGACAGCAACAAGAGTGACGACAGCCGCTGGGCACACCGTCCTCGTTATGATGAAGAGTTGTATAACCAACGCCATGACGGCTCGACCACTGCCGGTCAAATCTTCCAAGGTTTGCGCCATATGATTTCCATCCGCCAAAGCAATCCGCGCTTTAATGGCGGCAGATTGGTCACCTTCAACACCAACAACAAACACATCATCGGCTATATGCGCAACAACGCGCTTTTGGCATTCGGCAACTTCAGCGAGCATGCGCAAACCATCAGTGCACACACCCTGCAGGCCATGCCGTTTAAAGCACACGATTTAATCAGCGGTCAAACCATTTCTCTGAATCAGGATTTAGTACTGCAACCCTATCAAGTCATGTGGCTTGAAATTGCATAAGCCGAAATTTTGATACACCACTCAAGGCATAAGATGTATTTTGTATTTTGGGTAGTTTCGCTTAGAATACATGCTTTAATACCAGATGACACACTAAAAATCAGGAGTAAAAATCTATGTTGAAAAAATTCGTACTCGGCACCATCGCTGCAGTAGTTTTGGTTGCTTGCGGCGGCGAAGGCAGCAACTCAGCTTCTTCTGCACCAGCCCAATCCGGCGCGGCCTCCGGTTCTCTGATTGAGCGTATCAACAACAAAGGTACCATTACTGTCGGTACGGAAGGCACTTACGCACCCTTCACCTACCACGACAAAGACGGCAAATTGACCGGCTACGATGTCGAAGTAACCCGCGCAGTCGCCGACAAACTGGGCATCAAAGTTGAATTTAAAGAAACACAATGGGACTCCATGATGGCAGGTTTGAAAGCCGGCCGTTTTGACGTGGTTGCCAACCAAGTCGGCCTGACCAGCCCTGAGCGTCAAGCGACTTTTGACAAATCCGAGCCTTATAGCTGGAGCGGTGCCGTATTGGTTGCCCGTAAAGACAGCAACATCAAATCCATCGACGACATCAAAGGCGTGAAAACCGCACAATCCCTGACCAGCAACTATGGCGAAAAAGCCAAAGCTGCAGGCGCAGAACTCGTACCGGTAGACGGCTTGGCGCAATCGTTGACCCTGATTGAACAAAAACGTGCCGATGCAACCCTGAACGACGAATTGGCGGTATTGGATTACCTGAAGAAAAACCCGAATGCCGGCGTGAAAATCGTTTGGTCTGCACCGGCTGACGAAAAAGTCGGCTCAGGCCTGATTGTCAATAAAGGCAATGATGAGGCATTGGCCAAATTCAGCACAGCCATGAACGAACTGAAAGCCGATGGCACGCTGAAAAAACTGGGCGAACAATTCTTCGGAAAAGACATCAGTGTTAAATAATTTCCTTGCCTCTCTGCCGTTTATGACGGAAACACGCGCTGATATGCTCATCAGCGCGTTTTGGCCCATGGTTAAAGCCGGCTTCGCAGTATCTTTGCCTTTGGCGATTGCTTCTTTCGCTATCGGCATGATTATTGCCGTAGCCGTTGCTTTGGTGCGGATCATGCCCTCCGGCGGCATTTTCCAAAAATGCTTGCTGAAGCTGGTGGAATTTTATATTTCCGTCATTCGCGGTACGCCGCTTTTGGTGCAGTTGGTCATCGTATTCTACGGTTTACCTTCCGTCGGCATCTATATCGACCCGATTCCTGCCGCCATCATCGGCTTTTCGCTCAATGTCGGTGCATACGCTTCCGAAACCATACGCGCGGCAATTTTGTCCGTACCTAAAGGCCAATGGGAAGCAGGTTTCTCCATCGGTATGACCTATATGCAGACTTTCCGTCGCATTGTCGCACCGCAGGCATTCCGCGTTGCCGTACCGCCTTTGAGCAACGAGTTTATCGGCCTGTTCAAAAACACCTCGCTTGCCGCAGTGGTAACGGTAACCGAGCTTTTCCGTGTTGCCCAAGAGACAGCAAACCGTACTTATGACTTTTTGCCCGTTTATATCGAAGCCGCATTAGTTTATTGGTGTTTCTGCAAAGTGCTGTTTTTGATTCAGACGCGTTTGGAAAAACGTTTTGACCGTTATGTCGCCAAATAAGGAGTTGTCATGATTAAAATCCGCAATATCCATAAGACCTTTGGCGAAAATACCATTTTGCGCGGCATCGATTTGGATGTCGGCAAAGGACAAGTGGTGGTTATCTTAGGCCCGTCCGGCTCAGGCAAAACCACGTTTTTACGCTGTTTAAACGCTTTGGAAATGCCAGAACAAGGTCAGATCGAGTTTGACAATGCGCAGCCGTTAAGCATCGATTTTTCCAAAAAACCAAGCAAACACGATATTTTGGCACTGCGCCGCAAATCCGGCATGGTATTCCAACAATACAACCTCTTTCCGCACAAAACTGCGTTGGAAAACGTTATGGAAGGGCCGGTTGCCGTACAAGGCAAGCCTGTCGCCAAAGCGCGTGAAGAGGCTGTCAAATTGCTTAAAAAAGTCGGTTTGGGCGATAAGATCGACCTCTACCCCTACCAGCTTTCCGGCGGTCAACAGCAGCGTGTTGGTATTGCCCGAGCATTGGCGATTCAGCCTGAATTGATGCTGTTTGACGAACCGACTTCCGCGCTTGACCCTGAATTGGTGCAAGATGTTTTGGATACCATGAAGGAATTGGCACAAGAAGGCTGGACCATGGTTGTCGTTACGCATGAAATCAAATTTGCCTTGGAAGTGGCAACCACCGTTGTCGTGATGGACGGCGGCGTTATTGTGGAACAAGGCAGCCCGCAAGATTTGTTCAATCATCCCAAACATGAGCGGACACAAAAATTCCTACGCCAAATCCGTGCGGACAATGCCGATCTTCAAATTTAATTGAAACGACAGACAATTTGAAAGCATTTCCGACCGTCATTTCATAAAGGCCGTCTGAATAAGTGAAATAGAAATCGTTGATTTCGTTTTCATACTTGTTCAGACGGCCTTTTATATATCTTTTCAGGTAAAATAATGCCTTTCGTTTTACTTACCCCCTTGCCTGCCATCATGATAGAAATCAAAAAACTCACCCTGCAACGCGGTTTGAAAGTCCTGCTCGACAAAGCCGATGCCGTAATCAACCCTGGCCAACGCGTTGGTTTAATCGGTAAAAACGGTACGGGCAAATCCAGCCTGTTTGCGCTGATAAAAGGTGAAATCACACAAGATGGCGGCGAAATCCTTATTCCCAAAACATGGCGTCTGGCTTCCGTCTCTCAAGAAACGCCCGATTTAGATATTTCCGCTCTAGACTACGTTTTACAAGGCGATGCCGAATTGCAGGCTTTTCAGACGGCCTTGGCCCAAGCAGAAGCGCAAAACGACGGCATGAAGCAGGCCGAATATCACGCCAAACTCGAAGAAATCGATGCCTACACTGCTCCGGCACGCGCCGCCAAACTGCTTAACGGCTTAGGTTTTGCACAAGAAGAACATACCCACCCCGTCAAATCCTTCTCCGGTGGCTGGCGTATGCGCCTCAATCTTGCCCAAGCGCTGATTTGTCGTGCCGATTTGCTGCTTTTGGACGAACCAACCAACCACTTGGATTTAGAAACCGTACTGTGGCTGGAAAACCATCTCGCCTCCCTGCCCTGTACGCAAATCATCATCTCCCATGACCGCGACTTCTTGAATGCCACCACAACACAAACCATCGAACTGTCGCAACAAAAACTGACCCAATACGGCGGTAATTACGATTTCTACCAAGCCGAACGCGCCCAACGTCTGGCGCAACAACAAGCCGCCTACGTCAAACAGCAGGCGCAAATCAAACATCTGCAATCCTTTATCGACCGTTTCAAAGCTAAAGCCACAAAGGCCGTACAAGCCCAAAGCCGCATGAAGGCATTAGCCAAACTCGAGCGCATCGCCCCCGCACATTTGGATAGCGAATTTTCCTTTGAGTTTGCCAATCCGACCCACCTGCCCAATCCATTATTGAAACTCGACCATGCCGACTTAGGTTATGGCGACAATACCGTTTTACACGATATCACCTTGTCTTTGGAAAGCGGCGCACGTTACGGCCTGTTGGGCGTTAACGGTAGCGGTAAATCTACATTTATCAAAGCCTTGGCTGGAAAAATTGATTTACTTTCCGGCAGCATCGTCCGCTCCGAAAAGCTCAATATCGGCTATTTTGCCCAACACCAACTGGATACTTTACGTGCCGATCAAAGTCCGGTTTGGCATATCCAACAGCTTTCGCCCGAAGTCCGCGAACAGGAAATCCGTAACTTTTTAGGCGGTTTCAACTTTATTGGCGATATGGCGGTTCAAAAGACCGAGCCATTTTCCGGCGGCGAAAAAGCGCGGCTCGCCCTTGCCATGATTATCTGGCAAAAACCTAATCTGCTGCTGCTTGACGAACCGACCAACCACCTAGACTTAGACATGCGCCACGCCCTAACACTTGCCCTGCAAAGTTTCCAAGGCGCATTGATTGTCGTTTCGCACGACCGCAGCCTGCTTGAAGCGACTACCGACAGCTTCCTATTGATTGACAAAGGCCGTCTGAACAACTTCGACGGCGATTTGAACGACTACCGTCAATGGCGGTTGGCACAAGAAAACGCCGCAGCAGCCCCCGCCGCTTCTGCACAAAGCCAAAGCCGTAAGGACACCAAGCGCATAGAAGCACAAATCCGTCAGGAAAAAGCCAAACGCAGCAAACCGATTCAGCAGAAAATCGACAAAGCCGAAAAAGAAATCGCACGATTAACTGATATTCAGACGGCCTGTGAAGCATTTTTGGCACAAGAATCTGCTTATTCAGAAGAAAATAAACCCAAATTGCAAGAGACACTCGCACAATTAACAGAAACTAAAGTAAAATTAACGCAACTGGAAGAAAACTGGCTGCAATGGCAGGAAGAGCTTGAGCAAATCCAAGTGGATGTCGAAGCCGAGTTTTCCCAATAAAAATAGAGCCATCAGGCCGTCTGAAATAAAACACAATACGGAAAAACATGACTTCAACCATCAAACAAGCCGGATACTTCCTCGTATCCTCTTTCGTCTTGGGCATTTCTCTTCACGCAGCCGCCGCAGTCTACTCCTGCGGCAACGGCAGCTATACCTCCGAACCCAAATCCTCCTGCGCACAGGCCGAATTGCCTAAAATCAGCGGCCATCAAGGCAGCGGTTACCACCTCAACATCCGCAGTCTCAATGCCTCTGATGAACGCGCAAGTGCAAAGCCTAAGAAAAAGGCACGCGCGGAAAAATCCGATAAACAAGAGAAAAAAGCCGACAAACCGAGCAAAAACAAAAACCGTGCAAAAGCTAAGAAACAGCAGCCCATGCCGTCTGAACAAGAATAAAATGCTCAACTGCAACGAATCAGCCCTACCTGAATCATGAAAAAATATCTGCTTACCCTATCCCTGCTACCGCTTGCCATTTTCAACAACCAAGCCCACGCCGCAAAAATCTACACCTGTGAAGTCAACGGCTCGATTGTCTATACCTCACGCCCAAGCGGCAACTGCCAAGCCGTCAACGATTTGCCGATTGTCGGCAAATACAGCAGCAGCCGATACGACGCCCCGGTGAGTGATGCGCCTACACTCAACGCACCGACATCACAAACGGCTCCGGCAAAAAGTAAAAATACAGCGGCAAAATCCAACCATAAGGCAACGCCCAAACCTGCTCCTGTTCGTACCGCTTCTGAAACAGCTCCTCCTCCGGTTCCAAAATCCTCCGGTGTTAACAGTCGCCGTTCTATTTTGGAAACCGAGTTATCCAATGAACGCGCGGCTTTGGCCGATGCCAAAAAGCAACTGAGCCAAGCACGGACAGCCAAAGGCGGCAGCGTCAATCAACAGGCCATCAGTACGTTGCAAGGCGCGGTTTTGGATAGGGAGAAAAACATTCAAGCCCTCCAGCGCGAACTGGGCAGAATGTAAGTCCAAATCAATCAAAACATCAGGCCGTCTGAACAGGTGGAAACGAAATCCAAAATTTTCGTTACGCCAAGCAGACGGCCTGAATCCCATAATGATTACGCCCGTTTCAATTTCTTGTGCCTAGTAAATACGGTATAATTTGCCCTTTACGCACATTACCTCCGGTCTTTTCAGACGGCCTTTATCTCATGACTGCAAAATCTTCTAAAACCCAAACAAAAAAACGCGTCTCTACCAAACCGGCAGCCAAACCGACCACACGCAAATCCACTAAAGCACAAACTCAAGCCGACAATAAAGTCTCCCAACGCCTCAAGGCGGCCAAAGAGCTGCAAAGAAACGAAGAAAAAAAAGCGCGTCCCGAACATGTCGTTAACTTGATTAATGATGCTTTATGGCTGTTTGGCTTGGTTATCACCATTTATCTGGCCATTTCCCTGGCCAGCTTCAGCATGGACGACCCTGCATGGTCGCGCAGCGTTCCCAAAAGCAATGATGTTGCCAACCTCGGCGGCCTCTTTGGCTCCTATCTTTCCGATGTCGGATATTATTTGTTCGGCCTATCGTTTTGGTGGTGGATCGCCGCCTCTTGCGTTTTCCTCTACAAAAATTTCCGCCCCATGAAAAAGCAGGAAAACCACAAGCCCTACAATCACGGCGTAGCCGCTTTGGCATTGTTTCTCCTGCTGGTGTGCAGCCCGATTATCGAACATTTTCTGTTTGACAACGCATTGAGCGAATCCCTTCCCGTTGGCGCCGGCGGCTTGGTCGGCTTATTGGCCGGCTCAGGCCTGGCTTGGCTGTTGGGTAAGTCGGGCAGCCTGTTGATTATGCTCGTGATGTTGCTGTTGTCCATTTCCCTGTTGGCTCAGGTGTCATGGTTGGAAGTCATGGCCAAATCCGGCAGCCATATGGGCGGTCTGTTTGGCAATTTGATGAAAAAACTGTCTCAATTCCAAAATAAAAAAGAAGATGTCCGCACCGAAGCTTTGGAAACTCAAAATACGCGCCGCATGGTTAAAGAGGCCAAAACCATTACCGCCACTCCGGTTGCTCCGTTGGCAGGCAGCAGCAGCAACCGTAAAACTGTTGCCGTATCCGTTGCGCCGCCCCCTAAAATCCAAACTTCCCTGTTTGACGATACAGAACCTAAAAACAACGGCGAATACCACAAGCCCAACATAAACCTGTTGCGTATGCCGTCTGAAGAACCGGTTGCCGTCAATCCGGATGAATTGCAACAAACCGCAGAATTGATCGAAGCCAAGCTGGCTGAATTCGGCATCGGCGTACAGGTTGTTTCCGCTACTTCCGGCCCTGTGATTACCCGCTACGAAATCGAACCGGCACAAGGTGTCAAAGGCAGCCAAATTGTCGCGTTGTCCAAAGATTTGGCGCGCTCGATGTCCCTGCAAGCCGTACGCATTGTTGAGACCATTGCCGGTAAAAACACCATGGGCATTGAATTACCCAATGAGAAACGCCAAGACGTGATGTTGAGCGAAATCCTCTCTTCTCCCGTGTTTACCGACGCCAAGTCCAAACTGACCGTTGCTTTGGGTAAAGATATTGCAGGTACGCCTGTGGTTGGCGACTTAGCAAAAATGCCGCATCTTTTGGTTGCAGGTATGACCGGATCGGGTAAATCCGTCGGTGTGAACGGCATGATTATGTCCATGCTCTTCAAAGCCACGCCCGACGAAGTCCGCTTCATCATGATTGACCCGAAAATGCTGGAATTGAGCATTTATGACGGCATTCCGCACCTGCTATGCCCGGTTGTGACCGATATGCGCGAGGCAGGACAAGCGTTGAACTGGTGTGTTGCTGAAATGGAAAAACGTTATCGCCTGCTTTCCCATGCCGGTGTGCGTAATTTGGACGGTTTCAACCAAAAAGTCGAACAAGCCAAAGCAGCAGGCAAACCATTACTCAATCCGTTCAGCTTAAATCCTGATGATCCCGAGCCTCTGGAAAAACTGCCGTTGATTGTGGTCGTTATCGATGAGTTGGCTGACTTGATGATGACCGAACGCAAATCCGTTGAGCAGCAAATCGCACGCCTTGCCCAAAAAGCACGTGCTGCAGGCATTCACATGATTGTCGCCACCCAACGCCCAAGCGTTGATGTGGTTACCGGCCTGATTAAAGCCAACATTCCGACACGCATGGCCTTTACCGTACAAAGCAAAATCGACAGCCGCACCATTCTTGACCAAATGGGTGCGGACGAATTGCTCAAATACGGCGACTCATTATTCCTGCAACCGGGCAGCGCAGAACCAACACGCCTGCAAGGTGCGTTTGTTTCCGATGATGAAGTGCATCAGGTCGTCAATTTCGTCAAAGAACAGGCTCCAACCAATTATGTGGAAGGTCTGCTCAGTGGCGAAGCAGCCATCGAAACCACCAATATTGTCAATCCGAACGCAAACAGCGATGAGTTATTTGATCAAGCCGTCGCCTTCGTATTGGAAAGCCGGAAAACTTCCATTTCCGCACTCCAACGCCAATTACGCATCGGCTACAACCGAGCCGCTAATTTGGTAGATGCGCTTGAAAATGCCGGTGTTCTTTCTCCGGCAGACATCAACGGCAGCCGACGGATTCTGGCTCAAAAAGACCAGCTGTAAAAAACAACAATATCGAAACACAAAGGCCGTCTGAAAAGAATTTCCTACTTTTCAGACGGCCTTTTTATGTTATTCGTGAAACATTGTGTTATACTAAGCAACTAAATTTTGACCTTATGCACGCTTCCGAAATTCTTCGGAATACTGAGCAGAAGGATAACCGTTTAAACACAACAAATTTAAGGGCTTACGATGAGCGTAACTGTTGAAACTTTAGAAAATCTGGAACGCAAAGTAGTATTGTCTCTGCCTTGGTCCAAAATCAACGCAGAAACTGAGAAAAAACTGAAACAAACCCAACGCCGCGCAAAAATTGACGGCTTCCGTCCGGGTAAAGCACCGTTCAAAATGATTGCCCAAATGTACGGCGCAAGCGCACAAAACGACGTTATCAACGAATTGGTACAACGCGAATTCTACGAAGTTGCCGTTGCTCAAGAATTGAAAGTTGCCGGTTACCCGCGCTTTGAAGGCGTTGAAGAACAAGACGATCAAGAGTCTTTCAAAGTTGCCGCTATTTTTGAAGTTTTCCCTGAAGTAACTATTGGCGACCTGTCTGCCCAAGAAGTAGAAAAAGTTACTGCGACTGTTGGCGATGCCGAAGTTGACCAAACTGTAGAAATCCTGCGTAAACAACGCACCCGCTTCAACCATGTTGACCGCGAAGCCCAAAACGGCGATCGCGTCATCATTGACTTTGAAGGCAAAATCGACGGCGAGCCTTTCGCTGGTGGCGCATCTAAAAACTACGCTTTCGTATTGGGCGCAGGTCAAATGCTGCCTGAATTCGAGGCCGGTGTTGTCGGCATGAAAGCCGGTGAAAGCAAAGATGTTACCGTAAACTTCCCTGAAGACTACCACGGTAAAGATGTTGCCGGTAAATCTGCCGTATTCACCATCACTCTGAACAACGTTTCTGAAGCTACTTTGCCTGAAGTTGATGCAGACTTCGCTAAAGCTTTGGGTATTGAAGACGGCGACGTTGCCAAAATGCGCGAAGAAGTGAAGAAAAACGTTAGCCGCGAAGTTGAGCGCCGCATCGGTGAACAAACCAAAGAATCTGTAATGAACGCCCTGCTCAAAGCAGCCGATTTGCAAGTTCCTGTTGCTTTGGTCAACGAAGAAGCCGCCCGCTTGGCAAACGAAATGAAACAAAACTTCGTTAACCAAGGTATGGCTGACGCTGCAAACTTGGATCTGCCTTTGGATATGTTCAAAGAACAAGCAGAACGCCGCGTTTCTTTGGGTCTGATTCTGGCTAAATTGGTTGAAGAAAACAAACTTGAGCCAACTGAAGACCAAATCAAAGCTGTTGTTGCCAACTTCGCTGAAAGCTACGAAGATCCTCAAGAAGTTATCGACTGGTACTACGCAGAGCCTTCCCGCCTGCAAGGTCCGACTTCTTTGGCAGTAGAAAGCAACGTTGTTGATTTCGTTCTGAGCAAAGCTAAAGTAACTGAAAAAGCGCTGTCTTTTGACGAAGTAATGGGCGCACAAGCTTAATTGCTCCAAGACCGTCTGAAACAGACAATCAAAAGCACCGAAGCGCTTTAAATGCTTTGGTGCTTTTCCATCATTAACAGGAGACAAAAATGTCCTTCGATTTCAATAATTACCTTGTCCCTACCGTTATCGAACAAAGCGGTCGCGGCGAGCGCGCATTCGACATCTACTCACGCCTTTTGAAAGAGCGCATCGTTTTCTTGATCGGCCCGGTGACAGACGAATCTGCCAATCTGGTTGTTGCGCAATTACTGTTCTTGGAAAGCGAAAACCCAGATAAAGATATCTTCTTCTATATCAACTCTCCGGGCGGTTCGGTTACTGCCGGTATGTCGATTTACGACACTATGAACTTCATCAAGCCTCATGTTTCTACCTTATGCTTGGGTCAAGCGGCAAGTATGGGCGCATTCCTGTTGTCCGCAGGCGAAAAAGGCAAACGCTTTGCCCTGCCAAACAGCCGCATCATGATTCACCAACCGCTCATCAGCGGCGGCTTGGCTGGTCAGGCTTCCGATATTGAAATTCACGCTAAAGAGCTGCTGAAAATCAAAGAGAAACTGAACCGCTTACTCGCCAAACATTGTGATCGCGATTTGGCCGACTTGGAACGCGATACCGACCGCGACAATTATATGTCTGCCGATGAAGCTAAAGAATATGGTTTGATTGACCAAGTTTTGGAAAACCGCGCCTCTCTGCAAGCCTAATCTTTATAGTTTTTAAATCAAAAGGCCGTCTGAAAAATATATATTCAGACGGCCTTTCTTCAATCTTACTTCGTGTTGTCTTTGTTATTCACTTGAACCGGATACAGCAAAATCAAAGGATTGGCTTTCACTTGACTCCAGAAACTCTTCAGCAGATTACGCATACTGCCCAAACGCGTGCCTCGAGAGCGGAGCGCAACGGCCAAAGCTAAAGAAAAGCTGACCACCAGATTCACCATGCCGATTGCCAATACACTTGCCAAGCCAAGCATAAAAGTGAATATATCTGCATGACCGCTAATCGCGGCATAACCCAAATTTGCCGAAGAAAACGCCACATGGCGAATATCCAGCGGCAAGCCGAAAAGATGGCCAAAATAGCCGGTCATACCTAAAAGCATACCGAAAATAAAATTGCCCATAAGCGAGCCGTAATGCTTATGAATATAAGCGGCCAGAAGGCGGCGTGGCTGCGGGCGCATGATTTTTCGTAACAACGGATTAAACGGCAGACGCTGACGCAGGTTCAGATAATCGGAACGATTGTCAAAGAAGCCGGCAATAATCCCCGAACAAAACAACCATACTCCGGCAATAGCAGCGTACCATAAGGTCGGCTGGGTAAAAATCTCAATAGATTTAAGCTGGTAGGCTGTAACCGCCTCGTTTAATAAAGGCTGACCATGCGTGTAGGCATAACCCCAAGCGATCCCCGCCGCCAACAATACGGCAATCGATACATTGCCAAACACGGCAACACTTTGCGAACGGCACACATCAATCAGCAATTTTGCCAATTTGTTGTCCACCGCTTTACTGCCTTCATTTGAGTCCACCTGCTCGGCAAAGCTCGCCGCCGTCATGGCAGGCTGCTTAGTCGCAACGGTGCAGTGCAGCATATGAATCAGCATAAAGCCTAAGCCGTAGTTAAGTCCGGCAAGAAATGAAGTAGTAAACTCGCCGAATCCCAAAGACGCAATATGGATTTTATTCAATGCCATCAAAGCAATAATTACGCCGCCTCCTGCTGCGGAATAAAACATTTTGAAATATTCGCTACGGTTGCGCGTAATATAATGTTCGCCATGGTGGCTTTTGTTTTCCGTAATACTGCGTGCCAGCATTCGGATACTGCTTTTACGCAAGTGGCTGGTGCTGTATTGCTCTACTGCCGCGTAAATCATCGCATTCATCAGATTGATGGTTAAGCGGGTGCGGCTGCCGGTTTCAATTTGAATATTGGTCAACAGTTTCAGACGGCTGATAGTTTGCTGCAAACGCTCCAGCAAGTGCGCTACTTTAACTGATGAGCCAGATCCCGCTCCTGTACCACGACGACGCAGATACTCAATTTGCTTATCACACTGGTCAAACATGACCTCCAAGTGCGCCGTATCGTAAGTTTCTTCACTGTGGCGATAGTGTTCTACCAATTTTGCAATTTCACGTTGCAAAGCAACAAATGCCGAATCCGCCTCCAACAAACGGGGAGCAATCCGTATTAAATCCGGCTCAATCGCTTCGGAAGCAATCCAAATCGACAGCATTTCCACCGCTCGCAAACGGGCATCTGCCAACTGTCGGCTGGCCGTCTGAAGCAAAGCAGGATCTGCTTTGCCCTGCAACAATTCATACATGCTCAACCATTGGCGCAAACTCAGGGTTTGCAACCATTTATCATCGTTTTTCGAATGGAAAAGATACAAAAACACTTCGCGCAGATTGGAAAAATCTTTATAAGACGGGCTGAAACGTTCGTAAATCCGTATGCCCATCTCCCGAGTAAAACTATGGCGCGAGAAAATACCAAGCTTAATCAGCGCAGGATAGATGTGAACTTTGGACAGCCAGGCATAGAAGCGCAGGCTGAATTGACGGCATAAAGCATCATCTTGTTTTAAAGTAGATAAAATCAAATCGAAACGTTCGGAAGCCTGTTTTTTGCCTCCTCGGCGCAAAAATTTGATTAATGCATTGAGAATAAGAACAAAGTCGGTATCATTTAAGCGTTCCGACAAAATAATGTGAAGATTTTGATTAGTCAGTTTTTGCATTGTAGTATTATTACACAAAATGAGATATTTAGCAAGAACCTCGGCAAACAGGTCCGATTATATCGCATTCTTTGTCAACCTATGGTACAAGATTTTCAATTAATATTCTCTAAAATTCAATGAATAATCAAATTACATAACAAATATATGATGTGAATCAATAACTAAGAAAGGCCGTCTGAATTCTTTCAGACGGCCTTTTACAACAACATACTACATTGTTTTAACCTTATGCAAACAAGAGCTTACCACCCTCTTCTTTAACATGGATTGTGCTATCCGGTGCATATTTACCTTCAAGCAATGCTTTTGCCAGCGGGTTTTCGATTTCTGACTGAATGGCGCGTTTGAGTGGACGGGCACCATACACAGGGTCGAAACCGGCTTCGGCAATCAGATCCAAGGCAGCATCATCAACTTTCAGATGTAGATGTTGTGCTTCCAAACGTTTTTCCAAACCTTTAAGCTGGATTTTTGCAATACTGCGGATATTGGCCTGATCCAAACCATGGAACACGACTACTTCATCAATACGGTTGATCATTTCAGGACGGAAATGTTCTTTCACATCCTCCATCACAACTTCTTTCACCGCTTCGTAGTCCTGAGTACCCATTTGTTGGATATGTTGGCTACCAATATTGGAAGTCATCACGATAACGGTATTTTTGAAGTCTACGGTACGGCCTTGTCCGTCGGTCAAGCGGCCGTCATCCAATACTTGCAGCAAGATGTTGAATACGTCCGGATGGGCTTTTTCCACTTCGTCCAAAAGAATCACGCTGTACGGTTTGCGGCGGACTTGTTCAGTCAGGTAGCCGCCTTCTTCGTAGCCGACATAGCCGGGAGGCGCACCGATTAAGCGGGCAACAGCATGTTTTTCCATGTATTCGGACATATCGATACGAATCAGGTGATCTTCGCTGTCAAACAGGAAGCCTGCCAATGCCTTACACAATTCGGTCTTACCCACACCGGTCGGGCCTAAGAACAGGAAGCTGCCATAAGGTTTATTCGGATCGGCTAAACCGGAACGGCTACGGCGGATAGCGTCGGATACAGCACGCACGGCTTCATCTTGGCCGACCACACGGCGGTGCAATACTTCTTCCATCTTCAGCAGCTTGTCGCGTTCACCTTCCATCATTTTTGACACAGGGATGCCGGTCATACGAGAAACGATTTCGGCTACTTCATCTGCGCCGACTTCAGTACGGAAAAGTTTATTTTGTTTTTTGCCGTCAGGATTGCTTTCTGCCGCTTGCAACTGTGCGCTCAATTTAGGCAACTTACCGTATTCAAGCTCAGATGCACGGGCAAAATCGCCTTGGCGTTTAGCCTGCTCGATTTTGACTTTGATGTCGTCCATCTGTTTCTTGATGTCAGCTGTGCTGGATGATGCCGCTTTTTCGGCTTTCCAGATTTCATCCAAATCAGCGTATTCTTTTTGCAGTCCGTCGATTTCTTCGTCTATCAATTCCAGACGTTTTTTGCTGGCATCATCAGTTTCTTTGGCAACGTGCATTTTTTCCATTTTGAGCTGGATAATGCGACGGTCAAGTTTATCCATTTGCTCAGGTTTGCTGTCCAGCTCCATTTTGATGCGGCTGGCCGCTTCGTCGATCAAATCAATCGCTTTATCAGGCAGGAAGCGGTCGGTAATATAACGGTCGCTCAACTCCGCTGCGGCAACGATAGCAGGGTCAGTAATATCGATACCGTGGTGAATTTCATAACGCTCTTGCAAACCACGCAAAATAGCGATGGTATCTTCTACACTTGGCTCGCCAACCAATACTTTTTGGAAGCGGCGTTCGAGTGCCGCATCTTTTTCGATGTACTGACGGTATTCATCCAAAGTAGTCGCACCGATACAGTGCAATTCGCCGCGCGCCAAAGCCGGTTTCAACATATTGCCCGCATCCATTGCGCCGTCGGTTTTGCCTGCACCAACCAAAGTATGGATTTCGTCAATGAAAATCAAAGTGTTGCCGTCGTCTTTAGCTAAGTCGTTCAACACGCCTTTCAAGCGTTCTTCAAATTCGCCACGATATTTCGCGCCGGCAATCAAAGCCGCCAAGTCCAGAACCAAAAGGCGTTTGTTACGCAGGGATTCAGGTACTTCACCGTTGACGATACGTTGTGCCAAACCTTCAACAATCGCGGTTTTACCCACACCCGGCTCACCAATCAGCACAGGGTTGTTTTTGGTACGGCGTTGTAATACCTGAATCGCACGACGAATTTCATCATCACGACCGATAACGGGGTCGAGCTTACCGTCACGGGCGCGTTGAGTCAGATCAAGTGTGTATTTTTTCAAAGCATCGCGTTGGTCTTCAGCATTCGCATCGTTCACGTTTTGTCCTCCTCGTACCGCATCGATCGCGGCATTGATATTTTGTTCGGTCGCACCGGCTTCTTTCAAAATTTTGCCGGTCGCATCATTCTGCTGAACCAAAGCCAGCAGGAAAAGTTCGCTGGCGATATAGGCATCGCCACGTTTGGTTGCAGCCTTATCCATCAGGTTTAATACAGCTTGCAGCTCACGGCTAGGCATAATATCGCCACCTTGACCGGACACTTTCGGCAGGCTGTTTAAATGCTGCTGCAAACGCTGTTTCACTTGAGGCACATTCACACCTGCATGAGCCAGTAACGCAGCAGCACCGCTGTTTTGATCGTCAAGCAACGCTTTTAAGATAAAGCCGGCCTCAAGGTAGCTGCTGTCCGCAGCCAAAGCCAAACTTTGACCTTCTTGCAGAGCTTGCTGAAATTTGGCAGTCAATTTATCAAATCTCATTTTAAGTTCCTCTTCAAATATATTCTGTTAGAGCCTATATAAGCGCAAATGTGGATAACTCAAGAGCCATTTACTCATTAATCAATAATTTTTTACTATCTTATTGTTTTACAGTGTTTTATTTTTTAAATTTTATGTGTATAACTTTTATTATCCAGTTACCCTCTACTCAAAAGGCCGTCTGAAAAATCAAGAATAATCAGGTATAATCGGCACCATATTTATTTTCAGACGGCCTTTATGCCGAAGGATACTTTCATGAGCAAAAAACGAGTTTTAACAGGCGTTACCACAACAGGTATTCCACACTTGGGCAACTATGTCGGTGCCATCCGCCCGGCTATCCGCGCAGCGCAAGATTCCAATACCGAATCATTCCTCTTTTTGGCCGACTATCACGGCATCATCAAATGTCATGAGCCGGAAATGATTCATCAATCTACTCAAGCTGTTGCCGCCACATGGCTCGCCTGTGGACTCAATCCGGAACAGACCACTTTCTACCGTCAAAGCGATATTCCCGAAGTGATGGAGTTGAACTGGATTCTGACCTGTATCACTGCAAAAGGTCTGATGAACCGCGCCCACGCTTATAAAGCTGCAGTACAGGCAAATACCGAAAACGGTCAGGAAGATCCGGATCACGGCGTGGAAATGGGCCTGTACAGCTACCCTATCCTCATGACTGCCGACATTCTTATGTTCAATGCCCATGAAGTACCAGTCGGTCGCGACCAAATACAACACGTTGAAATGGCTCGCGATATTGCCGGTCGCTTTAACCACCGCTTCCAAGAGCTCTTCACCCTGCCTGAAGTAAAAATCGACGAAAATGTCGAACTCTTGGTCGGCTTGGACGGACGCAAAATGTCCAAATCCTACGGCAATACCATTCCGCTTTGGGAAAACGACAAGAAAACCCAAAAATCGGTTAACAAAATCATCACCAATATGAAAGAACCCGGCGAGCCGAAACAGACTGATGAAAGTCCTCTGTTTGAAATCTACAAAGCCTTCTCCACGCCGTCTGAAACTGCCGAGTTCACGCAAATGCTGGCCGAAGGCCTTGCTTGGGGTGAAGCCAAGAAACTCTTGGGCGCAAAAATCAATGCCGAGCTCGCAGAACCGCGCGAGCGCTACAATGAATTGACAGCCAAACCCTCTCAAATTGAAGACATTTTGCAGGCCGGCGCACAAAAAGCGCGTAAAGAAGCACGCGAATTGTTGGATAAAGTACGCGATGCAGTAGGTATTCGTCCGTTGAAATAATAGTAAGGCCGTCTGAATATTTCAGACGGCCACAATATCGTTTATCATTTGAAATATAATCGTTTTTCTAGGGTTTCTCATATGAAAAAAACCTTCCCCCTTATCTTGCTCAGCCTTTCATTGGCTGCCTGCGGCGGTAAATCTGAAGATACTGTAGCCAATGATGCTGCTTCAGGCAAAGCGCCCAAGCCTACCTTCAAAGTTAAATATATCGATGAACAAGCTATAGCCGGTTTGGATTTAGGTACAGCTCAAGACGGCGAAACGAAAGAAGGTAAGAAACAACGCACCTATCCGATTAACGGCATAGAGGGCGGTGTTATCAATCTGATTGGTAAGCACCCTACCGACTTAGAAGTCATCAGCGGCCAATGCATGGAAAAAAATGAAAAAGGCGTTTCAGCCGGCTGGTCAGCCAACGGAGTTTGCCACACTGCCTTTGCAAAAATGGTGGACAATATTGCCCAAGACGGCGGCAAACTGACCGACTATCTGATTTCACACGCTGCTTTGCAGCCTTATACCGAAGGCAAAAGCGGCTATGCCGCTGTACAAAACGGTCGCTATATTTTAGAAATTGACAGCGAAGGCATGTTCTATTTCCGTCGCCGTCATTACTAAAACCCTGCCCATCCTATTTTCCCCTGACACAAGGACTGAATCATGGCTCAAGTTACTTTCCAAGGCTCTCCTATTTCTACAAACGGCAATTTGCCTGCCATCGGTCAAGTTGCACCTGATTTCACATTGGTAGCAGCAGACCTATCTGAGAAATCATTGGCTGACTTTGCAGGCAAACGCAAAGTGCTGAATATTTTCCCCAGTATTGACACCGGCGTATGCGCCCAGTCCGTCCGCACTTTTAACAAACGTGCGTCATCTTTGGACAATACCGTCGTCTTGTGCATTTCTGCCGATTTACCGTTTGCACAAGCCCGTTTCTGCGGCGCAGAAGGTTTGGAAAATGTAGTGACACTTTCTACATTCCGCAGCAGCTTTTCTAACGATTACGGTGTTACACTGACAGAAAGCCCATTACGCGGCCTGACTGCCCGCGCAGTGGTGGTTTTGAATGAGCAAAACCAAGTTCTCCACGCTGAATTGGTTTCTGAAATTGCGAACGAGCCTGACTACGAAGCAGCCTTGGCTGTTTTGTAATTAACCAAATAAAATCAGGCCGTCTGAAAATTTTCAGACGGCCTTTAGATTATCTTCAAAATAAAAACGGTAGCCCAAAAGCTACCGTTTTCTGTTTCAAGCCTTATACAGATTTATCTGTTTTGCTTGCTTCTACTGACTCAGTATTCTGAACCTCATTTTGCTCAACAGGTTCAGCAGCTTCAGCAACAGGCGCTTCAGACTCTTCTACTTTGTCATCACGGACATTATGGCTGTAATCTTTAGGCGGACTAGGTTGTTTACCGGCCATAATTTCCAAAACTTGGTCCCGATCGATGGTTTCCCAATCCATCAGTGCTTTGCACATGGTTTCCATCTTATCGCGATTTTCATCCAAGATTTTGTAAGCCACTTGGTACTGCTCATCCAAAATACGGCGGATTTCCGCATCAATATCTTGTTGGGTTTTCTCAGAAATATTTTGAGAACGGGTTACGCTGCGACCCAAGAATACTTCACCTTCGTTCTCAGCATAAACCATCACCCCCATTTTGTCGCTCATACCATAACGCGTTACCATCTCGCGTGCCATTTGAGTTGCACGTTCGAAGTCGTTAGATGCACCGGTAGAAATACGGCCAACAAAAATATCTTCAGCAATACGACCACCAAATAAGATTGAGAGCTGGCTCTGCATTTGGTCTTTGTACATACTGATGCGGTCACGCTCAGGCAACTGCCAAGTCAAACCCAATGCACGACCACGAGGCATAATTGTTACTTTGTGAACCGGATCAGTAAACGGCAGGCTTTCCGCTACGATTGCATGACCGGCCTCATGATAGGCTGTCGCACGTTTTTCATCTTCGTGCATTACCATACTGCGACGCTCCGGACCCATGTAGATTTTGTCTTTAGCATCTTCAAAGTCGCTTTGATCGACTTTAACTTTATTACGACGGCCGGCAAACAAAGCAGCTTCATTGACTAAGTTTGCCAAATCTGCACCTGAAAAACCAGGTGTACCACGAGCCAAAGAAGTCAAATCTACAGATGCATCCAAAGGCACTTTTTTAGCGTGAACTTTCAAGATTTGCTCACGGCCACGAATATCAGGCAATGGAACAACGACTTGACGGTCAAAACGGCCCGGACGCTGTAACGCTGGGTCAAGTACATCAGGACGGTTGGTTGCTGCGATCACAATAACGGTTTGGTTGCTTTCAAAACCATCCATTTCAACCAACAATTGGTTCAACGTTTGCTCACGCTCATCATTGCCACCGCCCAAACCGGCACCACGCTGACGGCCGACAGCATCAATTTCATCGATAAAGATGATACATGGCGCGTTTTTCTTGGCCTGCTCGAACATATCGCGGACACGGCTCGCGCCGACACCGACAAACATTTCTACGAAGTCAGAACCTGAAATACTGAAGAATGGTACACCTGCCTCACCGGCAATCGCTTTGGCCAGCAATGTTTTACCCGTACCGGGGCTGCCTGCTAACAAAATACCGCGCGGCACACGACCGCCTAAGCTTTGATAACGATTGGGTGCTTTCAAATAATCTACGATTTCTTGCACTTCTTCTTTTGCCTCATCACAACCGGCAACATCGGCAAAAGTCACTTTATTGGAATCTTTATCCAACAAACGCGCACGGCTTTTACCAAAAGAGAAGGCACCGCCTTTACCGCCACCACCACTTTGCATGCGCATGAAGTAGAACCATGCACCAATCAACAACAAAACCGGCAGCAGGCTGTAAAACAGACTGGCCAGCATGCTTGGTTTTTCTTCCGGAGTTACTTTGACGCGTACTTTGTTGTCCAACAGTGTTTTAACCAAGTTGTCATCCAAAGGCGCATTGGTATAAAAGGCAGTTTTATCGGTGCGCTCACCTTTAATCAGATAGCCGCTGACAACAGATCCTTCGATATTGACATTGGATACTTCGCCACTATTAACTTGCTGAATAAATTGAGAATATTCGATTTGCTGTTTATCTTCCTGCTTATCGCTGAGTGCATTGAATGCTGCTAAAAGCATAGCACCACCCACTACCCAGACTAATATGTTTTTAATGGTATTCCCCACTGAACAGGCTCCATGGTTACAAAATAAATAAAATCAAGGGAAAGAATTTTAAAGCACCCACCCTACATTGTCAGCGTTTATTTTTGCCTAATAGGTAAATCTCACTGGAACGATTGCGGGAAGCATCCGGCTTTCGAGTTTGTACACTGGCAAAAATTTCGCGCATTGCCGCCGTATATTCCTGATAGCCCGCGCCTTGAAACACCTTCACCAAAAAACTGCCTCCGGGTTTCAAATGCTGCGAGGCAAAATCCAAAGCCAGTTCACACAGGTAAAAACTGCGTGCCTGGTCTGTTACGGCATTGCCTGACATATTGGGTGCCATATCACAGATTACAAGGTCTAGCGGACGATTATCCAATAAGGCTTCAAACTGCTCCAAAACAGCATCTTCCCTAAAGTCTCCCTGAATAAACGACACACCATCAATCGCATCCATCGGCAAAATATCCAAAGCAAAGACAGCCCCAGTTTTACCGACCAGCTTGGCTGCCATCTGCGACCAACTACCCGGTGCACTACCCAAATCCGCCAAGACAGTACCCGGCTTGATCAATTTATCTTTCTGATTGATTTCTAATAATTTATAAGCCGCTCTGGCACGATATCCGTCCTTTTGTGCCATATGGACATAATGATCGTTGACGTGCTCATGCAGCCATGCTTTCGAAGATTTTGAGCGTACAGCCATCTTGGTTTGAAATGCTTAAGTTAAAAACCAGTATTGTACGTTATTTCCCCCGTAAATGTTCTAAATCGCGTACAATATAGCCATTATTCTTTTTAA
Source organism: Neisseria sp. P0014.S009 (assembly GCF_051958155.1). Taxonomy (NCBI): domain Bacteria; kingdom Pseudomonadati; phylum Pseudomonadota; class Betaproteobacteria; order Neisseriales; family Neisseriaceae; genus Neisseria; species Neisseria sp. P0014.S009. The sequence goes on from NZ_JBQCVS010000002.1 coordinate 66,037, forward strand.
TTGGATACTTATCAAAATGAGCGATAACAAACTAAGCACTAAAGAAATTTTGGCCTTGAAAGCCCAAGCACACCACCTCCATCCTGTTGTTATGGTTGGCCAACAAGGTTTGACTGACTCCGTCATTAAAGAAACCGACGCCGCATTGACAGCGCACGAATTGATTAAAGTCCGTGTTTTTGGCGATGACCGTGCAGAACGTATTGAAATTTGCAATGCCCTGTGTGAAACACTAGGTGCCCAACTGGTTCAACACATTGGTAAATTACTTGTTTTATGGCGTAAAAAACCGGACGAAGAGTAATTCGAACTGAACAAACAGCAGAAGTATTTTCTCAACCCACTTTATTCTATCTTCTGTTGTATTTATGCAGCATAAAACAATTTATTCCATTACTCTAAGTATAAAAATACAAATACGGTTGCCTATTTTTGTAAATAATCCCAAAATTACAAAATCATAACGGCCGCACCCTGTCGGCCGATTATTTTACCCTTGAATCCTTCATAAACATAAAAAACGATGAATGCTCAACAATATGAAGAATCTTTTCTTCTAGCAAAAAAATTAATTACTCAAGACCCGCCTGACTTTGCGCAAGCTATTCCATTGCTCTGCGAGGCAGCAGAGGCGGGACATATCGAGGCTGCATTTCAGCTGGCAGGATGCCTGTTTGAAAACCACGAAAACGAACAAGATTTGGCAATTGCAGTTGAATATTTAAAACAAGCGGCAAGAGCCGGTCATCCCTATGCCCGTTACAATCTTCTCCAATTACAAGAAAATAACGGCGCAGAAGTAGAAACGCTTATTTCAGTCTATCAAGAACTTGCCGAAGAAGGCTTGGTCCCGGCCCAGCTACGCCTGATGCGTTTATATGCGGATAGCGGCAACGAACAGCAAGCAGTCAAATGGGCATTGAAAGCTGCCGAGCAACAAAACCCTCAGGCGCAATATTTCTTAGCACAACACTACCAATACTCAAGCACCCCCGATTTAGAATATTCCCATACGCTCTACCAGCAATCTGCTGCACAGGGATTTATTGCGGCACACTGGCAACTCGGTCTTCAATACAAATTGGGGCAAGGTGTTGCACAAAACCCTGAAAAAGCAATCGAACATTTGCGTATTGCCGCCGATTACGACATTGTTCCAGCGCAAACTTCTCTTGCAGAACTCTTAGTCGCATCAAATCCTGCTGAAGCATTGGAATGGTTTGAAAAAGCTGCCGAACAAGGGGATAGCAATGCACATGTAGCACTTGCCGAAATCTATCTGCTAGGCAAAAACACCGAACGAGACCCTCAGAAGGCCTATCAGCACGCTAAATTTGCTGCTGATCAAAATGATCCGGAAGGTTTGCGCCTTTTAGGTGATATCTATCGCTACGGATTGGGACGAGCAGTTGATGCTGACACCGCACGCCAATATTATCAACGCTCGGCTGATTTAGGTAATCTTGCCGCTTACCAAAAACTTCTGTCTGACAGCGCATTGAATAACCAGCAAAACTATGAGCTAACCAAAGAAATCGCCCTCCAACGTCAGGAAGCCGAGCGTCTGTACAAGCTGGCATTTGCAGCGCACTATGGCTTAAAACGCAAACAGAATTACGCTGAAGCACTGGAGTTATACCATCAGTCCGCAGAACGTGGACACAGTAAATCCCAAACCAATCTAGGTATGATGTATTACTGCGGACAAGGCGTACCTGTCGACTACGGCCAAGCTGCAAAATGGTTTGAAGCAGCGGCCAAACAAAGAGACACGATGGCTCAATATAATCTTGCCTGCCTGTATTATCACGGCATGGGTGTAAAAAAAGACATCAACAATGCTTGCTTCTGGTTGCAAGAAGCCATCCAACATGGACATGAACAGCAAGACGTTCTCAAAGAGCTTCTGACTCAATGGAAGCAATTCTCTCAAAAAGGCTCTACTGATAATTAGAGGCCGTCTGAAATTCTAACTTCCTACATAAATGACATGTCAGCGCTAAAGTAGCCTGTACATGTCATTTTTTTCATTTACCCTTCCTCAACAATCGCCATCTTCAAATCCCATTTCTCCTTAATCTCTTTAGAGTCTTCAGACGGCCTATTCTCTTTGTAAAAAACCAGATAATCTAAATTTAATTTTCTATTTACAACAAAATTTGAAAAATATTTTTCGTATTCGAATAAACTTTCTCAAATATCTGATGCTTTTTTACTGTATCCACTCAATATCTCGATTTAAAAACAAGCTACATAACTCTTTTAAAAAATCTTAATTTCAACCTCTAAATCCTATCAATATCTACAGCACAATTTGCCAGTTTGCCCAATTACTGATAGCATTTGCAGGTTAGCTGGTTTGTAAAAAGTTCAATTCTTTCTGATTTTTTATCAACGGTTATAACGTATTGATAATATTTCAGTAATTAAAACTTTTTTCGAATTTAACTCTAGGAATTTTCGTTTTAAACTCACATTTGTTGATAAACGAAAATATCGGAGTAATACTCCGTCATTGAAAAACACTCAACACAAGGATAGATATTATGTCCACCCAATTACACGATGTTGACCCAATTGAAACCAAAGAATGGTTAGACGCGTTAAGCTCTGTTTTAGAATATGAAGGTAGCGAACGCGCCCAATACCTGCTGGAAAGTTTGGTCAAATACAGCCGTGACAAAGGCATCCGTATGCCTCACGGCACCACTACTCCATATTTGAACACCGTTTCCGTAGAAGACGAAAAAGGCATCCCTGGCGACCAAAACATCGAACACCGCATCCGTGCATTCGTTCGTTGGAACGCTGCCGCTATCGTTTTGCGCGCAGGTAAAAAAGATTTGGAATTGGGTGGACATATTGCATCTTTCCAATCAGCCGCCACTATGTACGAAGTCGGCTTCAACCACTTCTGGAAAGCTAAAGGCGAAGGCGAAGAAGGCGATCTGGTATTCTTCCAAGGCCACGTAGCCCCTGGTATCTACGCACGTGCGTTTGTTGAAGGCCGTCTGACTGAAGACCAGCTGAACAACTTCCGTCAAGAAGTTGGCGGTAAAGGTCTGCCTTCTTACCCTCACCCTCACCTGTTGCCTGACTTCTGGCAATTCCCAACCGTATCTATGGGTCTTGGCCCATTGATGGCAATTTACCAAGCACGCTTCCTGAAATACTTGGAATCTCGCGGTCTGGCTAAAACCAAAGGCCGTAAAGTATGGGTATTCTGTGGCGACGGTGAAATGGACGAACCTGAAAGCCAAGGTGCTATTGCTCTGGCTTCACGCGAAGGCTTGGACAACTTGGTATTCGTCATCAACTGTAACCTGCAACGTTTGGACGGCCCAGTACGCGGTAACGGCAAAATCATTCAAGAGCTGGAAGGCAACTTTGCCGGCGCCGGCTGGAATGTTGTGAAAGTCGTCTGGGGTCGTCGTTGGGACCGCCTCTTGGCAAAAGACAAAGATGGCATCCTGCGCAAACGTATGGAAGAGTGCTTGGACGGTGACTACCAAACTTACAAATCCAAAGACGGTGCATACGTTCGCGAACACTTCTTCAATACACCTGAACTGAAAGCATTGGTTGCCGATATGACCGATGATGAAATTTGGGCATTGAACCGCGGTGGTCATGACCCTCAAAAAGTGTACAACGCTTACGACCGCGCAGTAAACCACGCAGACGGCAAACCTACTGTCATTTTGGCTAAAACCATTAAAGGTTACGGCATGGGCGCATCTGGCGAAGGCCAAAACGTTGCCCACCAAGCCAAAAAAATGGACAAAGCGTCTCTGAAACAATTCCGTGACCGCTTTGACATTCCTGTTACCGACGAGCAAATCGACAGCGGCGACCTGCCTTACCTGACTTTTGCTCCTGACAGCGAAGAATACAAATATCTGCATGCACGCCGTGAAGCTTTAGGTGGCTACCTGCCTCAACGCAAACCTACCCAAGAAGTTCTGGAAGTGCCTGAGTTGTCAGCATTTGAGACTCAACTGAAATCCAGCGGTGACCGTGAATTCTCAACCACCATGGCTTTCGTCCGCATCCTGTCTACTTTGCTGAAAGACAAAAAAATCGGCAAACGCGTGGTGCCTATCGTTCCAGATGAAAGCCGTACGTTCGGTATGGAAGGTATGTTCCGTCAATACGGTATTTGGAACCCTAAAGGCCAACAATACACTCCTCAAGATAAAGACCAACTGATGTTCTATAAAGAATCTGTTGACGGTCAAATCTTGCAAGAAGGTATTAACGAACCAGGTGCTATGGCTGACTGGATTGCTGCTGCGACCAGCTACGCAAACAACGACTTTGCCATGATTCCTTTCTACATCTACTACTCTATGTTCGGTTTCCAACGCGTCGGCGACTTGGCATGGGCAGCAGGCGATATGCATGCACGCGGTTTCCTGCTGGGTGGTACAGCCGGCCGTACAACACTGAATGGCGAAGGTTTGCAACACGAAGACGGCCACAGCCACATTCAAGCAGACTTGATTCCAAACTGTGTAACTTACGATCCGACATTCCAATATGAAGTAGCCGTTATCGTACACGATGGCTTGCGCCGCATGTATGTTAACCACGAAGACATGTTCTACTACATCACCCTGATGAATGAAAACTACACCCATCCGGACATGCCTGAAGGCGTAGAACAAGACATCCTGAAAGGTATGTACTTGCTGAAAGCCGGCGGCAAAGGCGACAAAAAAGTCCAATTGATGGGTTCCGGTACCATCCTGCAAGAAGTCATTGCCGGTGCCGAATTGTTGAAAGCCGACTTCGGCGTAGAAGCAGACATCTGGTCTTGCCCATCATTCAACCAGCTGCACCGCGATGCCATCGAAGTGGAACGCTTCAATCGTCTGAACCCATTGGAAACTGCAAAAGTACCGTTTGTTACTTCTCAACTGCAAGGTCATGACGGTCCGGTTATTGCCGCTACCGACTACATCCGCAGCTATGCTGACCGCATCCGTGCCTACATCCCTAACGACTACCACGTCTTGGGTACTGACGGCTTCGGTCGCTCCGACAGCCGTGCCAACCTGCGCAGCTTCTTCGAAGTTGACCGCTACAACGTTGCCGTTGCTGCATTGAGCGCATTGGCTGAGCAAGGCAAAGTCAGCAAAGAAACCGTTCAACAAGCTATTGAAAAATATGGCATCAAGGCCGATTCAGCCCCTAGCTGGAAACGCTAATTGATGTTTCAGACGGCCTGTTTGCTTCATTCAGACATCAGGCCGTCTGAAAATCGAATACTTGAATGGTTTAACAAACTGTACCGATGCCGTGCGAAACAGTTTTCAGACGGCATCAAACTGAAAATATTAAAGGAACTCAAATGAGTATCGTAGAAATCAAAGTCCCTGATATCGGCGGTCATGAAAACGTCGACATCATCGCCGTAGAAGTTAAAGTAGGCGACACTATTGCCGTTGACGACACCCTGATTACTTTGGAAACCGACAAAGCCACTATGGACGTACCTGCTGATGCAGCCGGCGTCGTGAAAGAAGTTAAAGTTAAAGTGGGCGATAAAATCTCTGAAGGCGGCGTTATTCTGACCGTTGAAACCGGTGCTGCCGCTGCTGATGCCGCTCCGACCCCTGCAACAGAAGCTCCTGCTGCTCCAGCTGCTGCGCCTGCAGCCGCTCCTGCCGGTGGTGCTACTGTACAAGTTGTTGTACCTGATATCGGCGGCCACTCTGACGTAGACGTTATTGCCGTTGAAATTAAAGTTGGCGACACTGTTGCCGTTGATGACACCCTGATTACGTTGGAAACCGACAAAGCCACTATGGACGTACCATGTACAGAAGCCGGTGTTGTTAAAGCCGTATTTGTAAAAGTTGGCGACAAAGTATCTGAAGGTTCTGCCATTATCGAAGTAGAAACCGCCGGTTCCGCCGCAGCTGCTCCTGCTCCTGCCGCTCAAGCTGCCGCACCTGCACCAGCCGCTGCTCCGGCTCCTGCTGCTCCCGCACCAGCCGCTACGCCTGCTCCAGCTGCACCTGCAGCTGCCAAAATTGACGAAGCTGCTTTTGCCAAAGCCCATGCAGGTCCTTCCGCACGTAAACTGGCGCGCGAATTGGGTGTAGATTTGGGTCAAGTTAAAGGTACCGGTCTGAAAGGCCGTATCATGGGCGAAGACGTTAAAGCCTTCGTTAAATCCGTTATGCAAAGCGGTGCAGGCAAACCTGCCGCTGCCTCTTTGGGCGGTGGTCTGGACTTGTTGCCATGGCCTAAAGTTGACTTCTCTAAATTCGGCAGCGTCGAAGTTAAAGAACTGTCTCGCATTAAGAAAATCTCTGGTCAAAACCTGTCTCGCAACTGGGTTGTGATTCCTCACGTTACCGTACACGAGGAAGCGGATATGACCGAATTGGAAGAATTCCGCAAACAGCTGAACAAAGAATGGGAACGCGAAGGCGTGAAACTGTCTCCATTGGCCTTCATCATTAAAGCCTCTGTTGCTGCACTGAAAGCCTTCCCTGAATTCAACGCCTCTTTGGATGGCGACAACTTGGTGCTGAAAAACTACTTCAACATCGGTTTCGCAGCAGACACGCCAAACGGCTTGGTTGTTCCAGTAATCAAAGACGTGGATCAAAAAGGCTTGAAACAAATCAGCCAAGAGCTGACCGAATTGTCTAAAAAAGCCCGCGAAGGCAAGCTCAAACCACAAGAAATGCAAGGCGCATGCTTTACCATTTCCAGCTTGGGCGGTATCGGCGGTACAGGCTTCACGCCAATCGTGAATGCTCCTGAAGTTGCCATCTTGGGCGTGTGCAAATCCCAAATTAAACCGGTTTGGAACGGCAAAGAATTCGCTCCTCGCCTGATGTGCCCATTGAGCCTGTCCTTCGACCACCGCGTCATCGACGGTGCCGCCGGTATGCGCTTTACCGTATTCCTGGCTAACCTGTTGAAAGACTTCCGCCGCATTACTCTGTAATCCGAGCATTTTCAGACGGCCTTTTTACTCAGGCCGTCTGAAAAAAGAAGTCCGAACATCATTCAGAAAGATTAGACATGAGCTTAGTTGAATTAAAAGTGCCCGACATTGGCGGTCACGAAAACGTAGATATTATTGCGGTTGAAGTAAATGTAGGCGACACCATTGCTGTGGACGATACCCTGATTACTTTGGAAACCGATAAAGCCACTATGGACGTACCTGCCGAAGTTGCAGGTGTCGTTAAAGAAGTTAAAGTTAAAGTCGGCGATAAAATCTCCGAAGGCGGCTTGATTGCAGTCGTTGAAGCCGAAGGTGCGGCTGCCGCTCCTAAAGCCGAAGCACCAGCTGCTCCTGCGCAAGAAGCACCTAAAGCAGCCGCTCCTGCTCCTCAAGCTGCTCAATTCGGCGGTTCTGCCGATGCCGAATACGACGTAGTTGTATTGGGTGGCGGCCCTGGCGGTTATTCTGCTGCATTTGCCGCTGCTGACGAAGGCTTGAAAGTTGCCATCGTCGAGCGTTACAAAACTTTGGGCGGCGTTTGCTTGAACGTTGGCTGTATCCCTTCCAAAGCCCTGTTGCACAATGCTGCCGTTATCGATGAAGTGCGTCACTTGGCTGCCAACGGTATCAAATACCCAGAGCCTGAACTCGATATCGACATGCTGCGTGCTTACAAAGACGGCGTGGTTTCCCGTTTGACTACCGGTTTGGCAGGCATGGCCAAAGGCCGTAAAGTAGACGTTATCCAAGGCGACGGCCAATTCTTAGATCCGCACCACTTGGAAGTGTCGCTGACTACCGGCGACGTGTACGAGCAAGCGACTCCTACCGGCGAGAAAAAAATCGTTGCCTTCAAAAACTGTATCATTGCAGCAGGTAGCCGCGTAACCAAACTGCCTTTCATTCCTGAAGATCCACGCATCATCGATTCCAGCGGTGCACTGGCTCTGAAAGAAGTACCAGGCAAACTGTTGATCATCGGCGGTGGTATTATCGGTCTCGAAATGGGTACGGTTTACAGCACTTTGGGGTCTCGCCTGGATGTTGTTGAAATGATGGACGGCCTGATGCAAGGCGCAGACCGCGACTTGGTTAAAGTATGGCAAAAACAAAACGAATACCGTTTTGACAACATCATGATCAACACCAAAACTGTTGCTGTTGAGCCTAAAGAAGACGGCGTTTACGTTACTTTTGAAGGTGCAAATGCGCCTAAAGAGCCACAACGTTACGATGCCGTATTGGTGGCTGCCGGTCGTGCGCCTAACGGCAAACTCATCAGCGCCGAAAAAGCAGGCGTTGCTGTAACTGACCGCGGCTTCATCGAAGTGGACAAACAAATGCGCACCAACGTGCCGCACATCTACGCTATCGGCGACATCGTCGGTCAACCAATGTTGGCACACAAAGCCGTTCACGAAGGTCACGTTGCCGCTGAAAACTGTGCCGGCCACAAAGCCTACTTCGACGCACGCGTTATTCCGGGTGTTGCTTACACTTCTCCTGAAGTGGCATGGGTTGGCGAAACCGAGTTGTCTGCCAAAGCTTCCGGCCGCAAAATTACCAAAGCCAACTTCCCATGGGCTGCTTCCGGCCGTGCGATTGCCAACGGTTGCGACAATGGTTTCACCAAGCTGATTTTTGATGCTGAAACCGGCCGCATCATCGGTGGCGGTATCGTTGGTCCTAACGGCGGCGATATGATCGGCGAAGTCTGCTTGGCGATTGAAATGGGCTGTGATGCAGCCGATATCGGTAAAACCATCCACCCACACCCAACCCTGGGCGAATCCATCGGTATGGCTGCGGAAGTGGCATTGGGCGTATGTACCGACCTGCCTGCTCAGAAAAAGAAATAAGTTCACTCAAATAAAATTTGAACGAACTTGATGGAACAAAGGCCGTCTGAATGTTTCAGACGGCCTTTTCTCAAATAAGGAGAATTAATATGAAAAAAATCGAAGCCATTATCAAACCTTTTAAACTCGACGATGTGCGCGAAGTCTTGACCGAAATCGGCATTACCGGCATGACTGTCAGCGAAGTTAAAGGCTTCGGCCGCCAAAAAGGTCATACGGAAATTTATCGCGGCGCAGAATACGCGGTTGATTTCCTGCCCAAAGTAAAAATCGAATTGGTATTAGCTGACGACAAAGTCGATCAGGCTGTTGATGCCATTTTGGAAACCGCACATTCCGGCAAAATCGGTGACGGTAAAATCTTCATTTATCCGGTTGAAGAAGCTATCCGTATCCGTACCGGTGAACGCTCGGAAGCAGCGCTTTAATAGAAATCGCAAAATACAGAATGCAAATGCCGTCTGAAAATAAGTCGTAGCGTGGTTTGCTCAGGACTTATTTTTCAAACGGCATTAATTGAATACCCCCTATTTTCTAAAGTCTATCCAAGTAAACCTATTATCGAAAACCTCACGCTATCAAGCATGGAGGAGTTCGAGGCAATGCTTCACCTGACCTTCGTGAACGACTTTACCGTATCAAATAACTCTTTCCAAAGTAGTGCTTACCCAATCCCATACTTGTAAAACCTCAATGCCCTCCTTTTAAAATCAAATTCCTCGTATTTTTTTCCTATTCTTATTGTTGCCTAACTTTTCAGACGACCCCTTTCTTTATCCAAACTCCGTTATAATGACGGCTTTAAAATTAATTTATCCAAAGACAGTCTTATCATGAAACACATCCACATTATCGGTATCGGCGGCACATTTATGGGCGGTGTAGCGGCTATTGCCAAAGAAGCAGGTTTTAAAGTCAGCGGTTGCGACGCTAAGATGTATCCGCCGATGAGTACCCAGCTCGAAGCCTTGGGCATTGACGTACACGAAGGCTTTGATGCCGCTCAATTAGACAAATTTAAAGCCGATATTTACGTTATCGGTAATGTTGCCAAACGCGGCATGGATGTGATTGAAGCCATTTTGAACAAAGGCCTGCCTTATACTTCCGGCCCGCAATGGCTTGCTGAAAACGTATTGCACCGGCACTGGGTACTCGGCGTAGCAGGGACACACGGCAAAACGACCACAGCCTCCATGCTGGCATGGGTCTTGGAATATGCCGGCCTTGCGCCAGGCTTCCTCATCGGCGGCGTACCGGAAAACTTCAGCGTTTCCGCCCGCCTGCCGCAAACGCCGCGCCAAGACCCGAACAGCAAATCGCCGTTTTTCGTTATCGAAGCCGATGAATACGATACTGCCTTTTTCGACAAACGTTCCAAATTCGTACACTACCGTCCGCGTACCGCCATTTTGAACAATTTAGAATTCGACCACGCCGACATTTTTGCCGATTTGGGCGCCATTCAAACCCAATTCCATCATTTGGTACGCACCGTGCCGTCTGAAGGCCTCATCGTCTGCAACGGCCAACAACAAAGCCTGCAAGATACTCTAGACAAAGGCTGCTGGACGCCCGTAGAAAAATTTGGTACCGAACAAGGCTGGCAGGTTGGTACCGTCCATGCCGACGGCTCGTTTGACGTATGCCATCATGGCGAAACGGTCGGACACGTCGCTTGGGAACTGATGGGCGAACACAACCGCATGAACGCCCTCGCCGTTATCGCTGCCGCGCGTCATGCCGGCGTCGATATTCAGACGGCCTGCGAAGCCTTGAGCGCGTTTAAAAACGTCAAACGCCGCATGGAAATTAAAGGCACGGTAAACGGCATCACTGTTTACGACGACTTTGCCCACCACCCAACCGCCATCGAAACCACCATCGAAGGTCTGCGCCAGCGCGTTGGTAATGCCCGCATCCTCGCCGTCCTCGAGCCGCGCTCCAACACCATGAAACTCGGCACCATGAAAGCCGCCCTGCCCGCAAGCCTCAAAGGTGCCGACCAAGTGTTCTGCTACGCCGGCGGTGTGGACTGGAACGTCGCCGAAGCCCTCGCGCCTTTAGGCGACAAGCTACACGTCGGCAAAGACTTCGATGCCTTCGTTGCCGAAATCATGAAAAATGCCGAAGCAGGCGACCATATTTTGGTCATGAGCAACGGCGGTTTCGGCGGAATTCACGGAAAACTGCTGGAAGCCTTGAAATAAGCCTTCTCCAATAACCAAGGCCGTCTGAAAAGTTTTCAGACGGCCTTTTATCATATGCCAATTTAAAATCTATATTTACGAAAAATGTTTTGGTAATACCCAAATAACACTCATCTATTATTTGCCCATACATACTTGCTCAAGACCATTTTTCCATTATGCATTGCCAATCCTCCCCAAAATCTGATAATAATACAGACAACATCTAAGCCGTACATATATCATGAAACACAAAACTACCTTTAAGCCCATAGTTCTCAGTATTGCGCTTTCCATCCTTCTGATTACAACAGCGGTATTTTTTGCCCGTCATCACAACTCTATCCCAAGTATTAATACCAATTTCCTACAACAGAAGATTACCGAACCCGAAGGACCATCACCGCAAATCGTACAATCTGCGCGAAACCAAATTGGCAAAACCCTTCGTTACGACCCTGCTTACACCAAGCTCAAATATCCAATGGGCGATGTACCTATGGAAAAAGGCGTTTGCACAGACGTGGTCATCCGTGCCTTGCGCGACCAAAATATCGATTTGCAAGAGCTTGTTCATCAAGACATGAGCCGCAACTTTTCCGTCTATCCGAAACGCTGGGGTTTGAAACAACCTGATACCAATATTGACCACCGCCGCGTACCTAACCTAATGACTTATTTCACGCGTCAAGGCTGGGCAGTTCGAGATACAAACTATCAAGCTGGCGATATTGTAACTTGGGAACTGAAAGGCAACCGTCCCCATATCGGCATCGTCTCCGATCGAAAAATCGGCGACAGGCCCTTGATTATTCATAATATCGGTTCAGGAACCCGTGAAAACGACATCCTCTACCGCTACACCATTACCGGACATTACAGGCTTCCCGTTCGATAAACCTTAGCACCAAATCCTAGGTACCTATTAATCTGAAACGATAAAGAGCAAATATACCTCGTCAGTTTACATAGCATGAAATACAAAAAAGGCCGTCTGAAATAGTTTCAGACGGCCTTTTACTTTTACCTAACCCTCTTTATTTAACCGCAACCGCCGCATTTACCACAGCCGCTGCTGCAGTCGCGTTTTTTCGGTTTGAACACGAATTTTCGCAAGAGGAAGAATACGCAGGCGAGCATAATCAAGCCGACGATAATATATTGAGTCATGATGATAGTATCCTTGAAGAAATTTGGTAAACCACGAATGCGGCAAAATAAGCCATCAGGAACAAATAGCCTGTAATCATAAGCATATTTTTCGTGGATTTGGTTTCGCGTCTAATCACGGTCAAAGTCGCGGCACACATCGGAGCATACACATACCAAGCCAAGAAGGCAAAGGCGGTCGGCAAGCCCCAGTTGTTGTGTATGATGGGAATTAATGCGTTTTGTACGGCATCTTCAGACGACGCGCTGACGGCATAAACGGTACCCAATGCGGCAACGACCACTTCGCGCGCGGCAATACCCGGAATCATGGCGATACACATTTCCCAAGTAAAACCCAAAGGTGCAAAAAACGGCTGAATAGCATGACCAAGCGTACCTGCCAAGCTGTAATCGATGGCGGCACCGGTTGCGCCTTCAGGCGGTTGCGGCCAGCTTACCAAGCCCCACAGAACCACGGCCAACGCAAAAATGATGGTACCCGCGCGTTTCAGGAAGGCTTTTACCCTATCCCACAGGCTGGTCATGATGTGTTTGAAGTTGGGCGTGCGGAAAGTCGGCAGTTCCATCAGAAGCGGGAATTGCTGCACATTGCCTTTCATCCGCGCCAAGCGTTTCATGATATACGCTGCCAATGCGGCCGACAGAATGCCTACGATATAAAGAATAAACAATGTCAGGCCTTGCAGGTTGAAAATCCCACCCACTGTACGGTCAGGAATAACAGCGGCGATAATCAGCGCATACACCGGCAAACGTGCGGAACAAGTCAGCAACGGCGCAACCGCGATGGTAACAAGGCGTTCGCGCGGGTCGTTAATGGTTCGCGCCGACATCACGGCAGGAACGGCACAGGCAAAGCTGGACAAAAGGGGAATAAACGAACGGCCGGACAAACCGCTTTTTGCCATGATGTTATCCAACAGGAAGGCTGCACGCGGCAGATAGCCCGAGTCTTCCAAAAGCAGGATAAAGGCAAACAAAATCGTAATCTGCGGCAGGAACACCAACACGCTACCCAAACCGGCAATGACGCCGTTGACGAGCAAGTCGCTGAGGATGCCCGGCTCCATGTTGGCGCCTATCCATTCGCCCAGCGCGGTAAAGCCGCCTTCGATGGCGTCCATAATCGGCGCCGCCCATGTGTAAACCGCTTGGAACACCATAAACAGGATGACCAGCAGCATAATCATGCCCCAGACGGGGTGTAGCACGATGTCGTCGAGTTTTTTGTGCCATGCGGGCAGCGTCATCTGGGTGCGTACCACTTGTGCTAAAATCGATTCGACTTCTTGATAAAGTTTGTCGCTATCCAGCGCATCGAGCGTGCGTTCGGCAGAGGCGGGGTTTGCGGGGAAAGAGCGTTTGCGCGGCAGCTTCGCCACGGCTTCGCGTACAGCCTGTACGCCCGACGCGCTCACTGCAACTGTTTCCAAAACAGGTGCATCCAACAACTCGCTCAGTTTGGCCGCGTCGATATTCAAGCCCCTTTTGCGGGCCACGTCGCTCAAATTCAGCGACACCACCATAGGCAGTCCCAGCGTTTTCAGTTCCAAAATCATGCGCAGGGTCATACGCAGGTTGGTCGCGTCGGCAACGGCAATAATGGCATCGGGCGGAATGCCCATCTTGCCTACCATTACATCTTTCGCCACCGCTTCGTCGGGGCTGGTCGTGCGTAGGCTGTATGTGCCCGGCAGGTCGATAATGCGGACGGCCTCGTCGTCGAGGAAGGCGCCCTCGCGCTTATCGACAGTTACGCCCGGATAATTGGCAACCTTGGCATGTGAGCCGGTCAAACCGTTGAACAAAACGGTTTTACCGCAGTTTGGCGCGCCAATCAAGGCAAAATAGCTTAGTTCCATCATTTTTCCTTATTCTTTCAGACGGCCTTAAACGGCCTCAACGATACGACACATAATCTTCCCGGCCTCTTCCAAACGCAGGGAAAATTGGGATTGATTGCCCAAGCGTACTGCAAACGGTCCTCTTCCAAAACCGCCCACGGCAATCACTTGCAACGGCATTCCGCTGGAAAAACCCAAATCTGCAAGGCGACGGGTTACCAAGGTATCCAAATCACCAAAAACAGGATTGGAAACGATGGAATCAATATGTACGACTGCGCCTTTTTTCAGGCGCGACAAAGGAATGGTAGACATAAGCCTCTCTTTTCATTTGTTTTAAAAAATCAGATTATTAGAAATGTGAGAAGTGCTGACGAATGTGTGGCACATTTGAAAGGTTGGTTATGAGTGGCTATTCGCTACTTCTTTCAATAAGTGCGGTTTGTTTTAAGTATTGTTATTTTCTTTGCTAATGATAAATCTTATTAATGTAAAAATCAAATGTAACAAGATAAACTAAAAAGGCTGAAATCCTTTTATCATTAGAATTTCAGCCTTTTTATACACTCAACAAACTAAAGGCCGTCTGAAAGGTTTCAGACGGCCTTCAAAATAAAAAACCGAATCAAATCGGTTTTTTATTCCCATTCAGGGAAAGACTCTAAATTACAGAGCGTCTTTCAATGCTTTACCGGCACGGAATTTAGGAGTTTTAGCAGCAGCAATAGTCAAAGGCTCGCCAGTTTTAGGGTTGCGGCCTTGACGTTCGGCGCGTTCGCCGACGTAGAAAGTACCGAAACCGACCAGAGTAACAGTGTCGCCGTTTTTCAACGCATTGGTTACGGCATTAGTAGTAGCATCCAAAGCTTTTTGCGCAGCAGATTTGGAAATGCCGGCTTCTTGAGCAATTGCTTCGATCAATTCAGACTTGTTCACAATTAGTCCCTTCCTATCGTAAAAAATGATGAAATGCCCGAATACACGGGGCTTAAGCACTTTTAAAGCACATACGCACTTTATAGCAATTCTGAAATTATCATGTCAAGTAAAAGATGTGGAATTGCCCTATTTTTGTGGCATTCAGGGCAAAACCACATTTTTTGCAACATCAGACGACCAACTTAATGCTTGGTTGCTTTTGTTCTTGACTTCGTCTTAGAAGTTTGCGGGGTCTCAGCAACCGCCAATTCAGCCGCCCATTGCTCAGGCTGAGCTGCCAAACCCAAAGCCAACACTTCATCAATCCATTTGACCGGATGAATGGTCAGACCGGTTTTGACATTTTCAGGGATTTCTTCCAAATCTTTGACGTTGTCTTTTGGAATCAATACATGCTTGATACCGCCGCGCAAAGCAGCCAGCAGTTTTTCTTTCAAACCGCCGATCGGCAACACTTCGCCACGCAAAGTGATTTCACCGGTCATAGCTACATCAGCACGCACCGGAATTTTAGTAAAGGCAGAAACCATCGCCAAAGTCATGGCGATACCTGCACTCGGACCATCTTTTGGCGTCGCACCTTCAGGCACATGGACGTGAATGTCTTTCTTCTCATAAAAATCAGGAGCCAGACCCACTGATTCAGCACGAGAACGGACAACCGACCATGCGGCCGATACTGATTCTTTCATCACGTCGCCCAGTTGGCCGGTACATTGAATCGTACCTTTGCCCGGCAAGGCAACCGCTTCAACGGTCAACAACTCGCCACCGACTTCGGTCCAAGCCAAACCGGTTACCTGACCGATGCGGTTTTCGCTTTCGGCCACACCATAGTCGAAACGGCGCACACCTAAATAGTCATGCAGATTTTTCTCAGTAACTTTAATCGCTTTAGGCTTGGCCTTGCTTACTGTTTTGGATTTGGACGCTTTTTTCTTGTCCTCATTCAAAGTAACCTGCATCACCACTTTACGGCAGATTTTGGCAATTTCGCGATCCAACGAACGGACACCGGCCTCGCGGGTGTAGTAACGGATAATATCGCGCACCGCACTTTCATCAACCACCAACTCGCCCTCTTTCACACCATTGCGCTTCATTTGTTTCGGCACAAGGTATTGCATGGCAATATTGATTTTTTCATCTTCCGTATAACCGGACAGACGGATAATTTCCATACGGTCAAGCAGCGGAGTCGGGATATTCAAGCTGTTTGAAGTGGCAATAAACATCACATCGCTCAAATCATAATCGACTTCGGCATAGTGGTCGGCAAACTTGTTATTTTGCTCAGGATCCAGCACCTCAAGCAAAGCACTGGCCGGATCGCCACGGAAATCGCTGCCCATCTTGTCGATTTCATCAAGAAGGAACAATGGATTTTTCACACCCGCTTTCGCCATGTTTTGCAGGATTTTGCCCGGCATAGAGCCGATATAGGTACGGCGGTGGCCGCGGATTTCGCTTTCGTCACGCACGCCGCCCAAGGCCATACGCACATACTGGCGGCCTGTCGCTTTGGCAATCGACTCACCCAAGGAAGTTTTACCCACCCCCGGAGGACCAACCAGACACAAAATCGGGCCTTTGAGCTTGTCCATACGTTTTTGAACGGCCAAATATTCCAAAATGCGCTCTTTGACTTTTTCCAAACCATAATGGTCGGCATTCAAAATCAAATCAGCCTTGGCAATATCTTTGCTGACACGGGATTTTTTCTTCCACGGCAGCTCAAGCAAAGTATCGATATAGTTGCGCACGACGGTAGATTCCGCAGACATCGGTGGCATCATTTTCAGTTTTTTCAATTCAGACAGACATTTTTCTTCAGCCTCTTTGCTCATGCCTGCTTCTTTGATTTTGTTTTCCAGCGCATCCAGCTCGCCGCGCTCGTCTTCTTCGCCCAACTCTTTCTGAATCGCTTTGACTTGCTCATTCAAGTAATACTCGCGTTGGGATTTTTCCATTTGACGTTTTACACGGCCACGAATACGCTTCTCAACCTGCATGATGTCGAGTTCGGCTTCCAACTGCGCCAGCAGAAATTCCAAACGCTCAACAATGCCGGCGGTCTCCAGCACATATTGACGCTGCTCCAATTTCAGCTGCAAATGCGCGGCAATCGTATCGGCAAGACGGCTGTTGTCATCGATACTGCTGATGGTACTGATGACTTCGGCAGGGATTTTTTTGTTCAATTTCGCATATTGCTCGAATTGAGTCAGCAAGGTACGGCGCAAGGCTTCAATTTCGGGATTGTCCTTGTCGCTGTTTTCATCAATCGCCTCAACATGGGACAAAAATAATCCGCCTGTTTCGTCAACCGTCAACGCGCGCGCACGACGGATACCTTCTACCAATACTTTAACGGTACCGTCAGGCAGCTTCAAAACCTGCAAAACTTGGGCAACCGTACCGGTCTGGTGCAAGTCTTCAGCTTTAGGGTCTTCTGTATTAGGGTCAAGCTGGGCCAACAGGAAAACCGGATCATCATTGGCCATTGCCGCCTCAAGGGCCGCAATCGATTTAGGACGACCGACGAACAGCGGCAATACCATATGCGGATACACCACGACATCGCGTAAAGGCAAAGTAGCCAGCGCACTGTATTCCTCGAAATATTTGTCTTTTGTCGGCATAGTTAATAATCTCAATCATTGTTAAATCAGAATGTAGCTCAAAATTGGGCTGAAGCGCTCCATTTCAAGACTTGAAAACAGCTTATCCGCACCTATTTTCGAAAACATCATTTTTAATAGCCCGATATGGACGTTTACGATAAAATATATCGGATTTCGGGCCGTCTGAAAACTTTTCAGACGGCCCTGGCTAACCAAACAAGGTAGTAAACCATGACAGACTCAACTGAAAAAAAATCATTAATTGAATTCCCTTGCACCTTTCCTGTAAAAGTCATGGGCGCGGTTCATCCGGAATTTGAATCCGCCATCTTGGAAACCGTGCGTAAACACGCTCCCGATACCGAGCCGCACCACATTACTACGCGCCCAAGCAGCAAAGGCAACTACACCAGCGCAACTGTCAAAGTAAATGTCGACAACCAAGAGCAGCTCGACAATATCTACCGCGACCTGACTTCACACGAATTGGTAAAAGTGGTGCTGTAATGAAAATCGTGCACAAAGGCTTGGTCGATTACCTGCCGACTTTCGAAGCCATGAAGGCATTCAATGCCTCGCGTGACGAAAACACCGAAGACGAATTATGGGTGGTCGAACATCCGCCCGTATTTACCCAGGGCTTGGCCGGAAAACCTGAACACCTCCTCATCCGCGACGATATTCCCGTTGTCCAAATTGACAGAGGCGGTCAAATTACTTATCACGGCCCAGGTCAATTGGTCGTCTATACGATGATCAATTTCAAACGCCGTAAAACCAGCGTCCGCCATATCGTTACCGCACTTGAAAACAGCATTATCGCCACCCTGGCAGAATACGGCATCGAAGCAGCCGCCGACCCCAAACGCCCCGGCGTTTATGTCGGCGAGCGTAAAATCGCTTCCCTTGGCCTGCGTATTAAAGACGGCTCCGTTTACCACGGTTTGGCGCTTAACGTGAACATGGATTTAAGTCCGTTTACCCATATCAACCCCTGCGGTTATGCCGGTATGGAAATGACCCAAATTGCCGACTATGTCTCTCCGGTACCCAGTTTGGCAGAAGTTTCAGACAAACTGACCAAGCATTTACAAAAAGAGCTGGCATAAGGCCGTCTGAAAATATTCAACCCCAACGCCATCTTTTAACTGCCCCTCTGAACCCACAAGCCCTTAGGTCATAAAGACTACGATAAGCTTTTCAGACGGCCTTCATAACGACAGAAAGAACACATCACCATGAGTGAAGAAGTAAAAAACGACCCTAAACGCGGCATCAAACTGAAAGGCGCAGAAAAAACTGCACGTATTCCGATTAAAGTTGTTCCATTGGAACAAAAATTGAAAAAGCCCGAATGGATCCGCGCTAAATTACCGGGCAAAAAATTCTTTGAAATCAAAAACATTCTTCGCGAACAAAAAATGCATACCGTGTGCGAAGAAGCATCTTGTCCAAATATCAGCGAATGCTTTACCAAGGGTACAGCCACATTCATGATTATGGGCGATATTTGTACCCGCCGCTGCCCGTTCTGCGACGTTGGCCATGGCCGCCCCAATATGCTGGATCCCGATGAGCCTAAACACTTGGCCGAATCCGTCAAGTCCATGAACCTGCGCTATGTCGTGATTACTTCCGTCGACCGTGACGACCTGCGTGATGGCGGCGCCCAACACTTCGCCGACTGCATCAAAGCCATCCGCGAAACCAGCCCGAATACCAAAATCGAAATCCTCGTTCCCGATTTCCGCGGCCGTCTGGACATCGCATTGGAAATCTTGGCAGAAACGCCGCCCGACGTGATGAATCATAACTTGGAAACCCATCCAAGCCTGTATAAAAAAGCCCGTCCGGGTGCCAACTACCAACACTCCCTCGAGCTTCTGCGCCGCTACAAAGAAATGATGCCACATATCCCGACCAAGTCCGGCATCATGGTCGGCTTGGGCGAAACAGACGAGGACGTGCGCGAAATCATGCGCGATATGCGTGCCAACAATATCGAGATGATTACCATCGGCCAATATCTGCAACCTTCAGACGGCCACTTGCCCGTCCTACGCTATGTAACGCCTGACCAATTTAAAGTTTTTGAAAAAGAAGCATACGAATTGGGCTTTACTAATGCCGCCATCGGTGCAATGGTCCGCTCCAGCTACCATGCAGACGAACAAGCAGCCGAAGCATTACGTGAAACCCACGGCGGGTGTAGCCACCACTAAGGTTTAAATCATATAAGGCCGTCTGAAAAATCAGGTAACTGTTTTTCAGACGGCCTTTATTTATGCAAAACTCTTTAGATTTTCAAAAAATAAACCTTAGTCGGGCCCTATTGAGCCAATCTTAAGTAATACAAAAAAGCGGCTAAACAAGATAAATACTGTTTGCCGCTTTTTGATTTATTTCTTTATTTTACTTCTTCAACAATTTTGCCGCTTCAATCGCATAGTAAGTCAAAATACCATCGGCACCGGCGCGTTTGAATGCCAATAAGCTTTCCAAAATGGTTTTTTCGCCATCCAGCCAACCGTTTTGAATGGCTGCCTGAAGCATGGCATATTCGCCGGAAACTTGGTAAGCATAAGTCGGTACACCGAACTCATCTTTAACTCGGCGGACGACATCCAGATACGGCAGACCTGGTTTTACCATTACCATGTCTGCGCCCTCTTGAATATCCAATGCTACTTCGTGCAAGGCTTCGTTAGTGTTTGCAGGATCCATTTGGTAGGTTTTCTTGTCTGCCTTACCCAAATTGCCGGAGCTGCCGACGGCATCGCGGAACGGGCCATAGAACGCTGAAGCATATTTTGCCGAATACGCCATAATGCGCGTATGGATATGTCCGGCATCTTCTAAGGCTTCGCGGATGGCAAGAATACGTCCGTCCATCATGTCTGATGGGGCAATGACTTGTGCGCCCGCATCGGCATGACACAAAGCCTGTTTTACCAAAACTTCAATAGTTTCATCGTTCAGGACATAGCCATTTTCATCGGTTAAACCGTCTTGGCCGTGAATGGTGTAGGGATCCAAGGCAACGTCGGTCATGATACCCAACTCTGGGAATTTCTCGCGCAGGGTTCGCACTACTGTCGGTACCAAGCCTTCCGGGTTATAAGCCTCCTCCGCAAACTCGGTTTTGTTTTGCGTTACCACGGGAAACAAAGCCAGCATAGGAATACCGAGATTCAGCGCCTCTTCAGCGGTAAACAACAATTTGTCCAAACTTTGGCGTTTGACGCCAGGCATAGACGGCACTGCCTCTTCCTGATTCTGACCTTCCAATACAAAAACCGGATAGATTAAATCATCTGCCGTCAAAGTATGCTCGCGCATCAGACGACGTGAAAAATCGTCTTTACGCATACGGCGCATACGGGTGTTTGAGACATAACGCGGAGGGAAATTCATAACAATTGCCTTTCAATAATGAAGTCTTAAAATCAGTCTTCGACTTGACGTATGGCTTTAACCGAACGTTTGATTTCGCTAAGCGTACCGGTTTTATAACTATTACGTTCCTGTTCGGTCATACCGTTTTGATCCAATTTGGCGATATTTTTCAATGCCTCGGCATACTGGCCGTCTGAAAGTTTTTCCTGTTTGATGCGCCAACGGTTGTTCACTTCGGAAGCCGTCCATAAGCCTACTTTGTTGTAGTAGAACAAAATGCTTGCCGCCAGCGTCTTCATATCGCTATCGGGTTTGGCACTGCCGATACTGCGGCCGATACGGTTGTTGCGCTGATCGACCGCTTGGTCGGCAAGGTAGCGGCTGAAGTAGTCATCTTTACCTTCACGCAATTCCATATCCGTCAGACGCGCATTACCTGCTTTTTCGGCAATAATGCTGTCGAATTTAGAAGCAATCGCCGCCTGCCATAATGCTTGGCGTACGGCATTGACCTGTGTTCCCCTGCTGTCGCCGTTTGCTTTGTCATCCAAACCTGTACGCTCGGCAAAACGTGTGGCATTACTGGTCATATTGATTAAGCCTTCGTCTTCCATCCCGATAACTTGGGCGGCCACGGGATGGTTAAGCGCAAATTGTGCCATTTTACTGCGGCGGCTTTGATCTTCCTGATACGATTGACAGCCGGACAATACCAGCATGCCGAGAACGGCGCATTGAATGTGTTTTTTAATATGTTTCATGATGTAACTATCGATATTATTGTGTGAGTTCAACTTATTGTTTAACATAGAAACGCCCGTAAGCGCAAAATAATTCCCATACGGACAAATCGGCGCATGAATGGCTATTTTATAATAAAAATAAGGCCGTCTGAAAACTTTCAGACGGCATAAGTATTTTTAACCTACCAAGCTGTGAATCTGCGGCCAGTAAAACAGGCAGGCTATCGAGCAAATAGCAATACTGATACCGGCTGCATTAATGCTGCTGATTTTTTCTTTAAACATTGCCGCACCAATCAGCGTACCCAATACAATCACGCCAATATTCATACCGGCAAATACCAATGTCGGATTATCCTTCATGATTTGGTGTGCAGAAATGTAGGTAACAATATTCAAAAAGTTCAGACAGCCCAAAATCATACCGCCCACTATGCCCTCTTTGGTCCATTTGCTTCCTTTGGCAAACAGGTAGCCAAACATCAAGATGCCGGCCAAACAAAACGCCACCAGCAAATTACCGGCAAACGCGGTACCGCTTTTCGCCACTTGTTTGAACAAAATATCAATGACGCCGTAGCCGCACCAAACGCCCAAAAGCAGCATTACTTGCGTGCTGAAGCCGCCGGATTTCTTGCCGCCATCGCTTTTCCAAAGCAAGAAAAACAGTGCCGTAAATGCCAATACCAAACCAATCAGACGGTCTTCGGTCAACTGCTCATGGAAAAGCGTGAATGAAGCGACAATCGGCAGAAACAGCGATAAGCGTTGTGCCGCGTCCGATTTGACGATACCTGCCGCATCTACGGATTTGCCCATAATGACAAACACGGTTGGCAGCAATATGCCCAAGGCCGCAAAAAGCCACCAAGTCGGTAAAAATACCTGCGGATTGCTTAAATCGGGCTTTAACACCAGCATGGTCAAAGTGACGGCAACGATATAGTTTACTGCTACCGCCTGCTCAATATTGATTTTTTGCTTGCGCGCCACTTTCAGCAATACGGAAACCAACACGCTGCAAACGATACTTGCCAATAAATATGCCATGCTTTAGAACCATCCTTGAGTGGAGACGGGCTTATCTTCATTCAGTTTAATCAGTCCGATGACTACACGGTAAATAAACCAAATGGCAGTTACCAACAAAATCAGCCAACCAATTAAGATCAGTGTAGTAAAAGTTCCCAAAACCGTACCCACTAAAGACACCCAAAATGTCTTAATCAAATAATCGATATGACTGGCGTAAATACTGCCTTGAGCCTCATCGCGTTTAACATACGCCATAATCACACCGACAACGGGGGTAAACAAAATCAATAAGCCCACAGCATATGTAACATAAGCAATAAAAACATAGTTTTTTACGTCAGAGCTGGGCGTGTTGACCACATTTGTCGCCGTATCATTGAAGCTGTTGTCTTTGGCTTCCTGACGCTCGTACTGCATAGCCGCATCATAAGCCAGACGTTTTTCCGGATGAGACAATACTTCAAACGCCTGTCCGATGGCTTTAAACCGCTCCGCATCTTTTTGAATATCCGGATTGGCTACCAATTTGCCGTAAGCCTCGCGGATAACGTTAATATCCGCATCCTGAGACACGCCCAAAACTTCGTATAAATTTAATTGTTCCATCTGTATTCCTATCCTTTATGAATCGACTGCAACATGAACATCTTGCGGATTAAGCGTCCGTAGATTTTCAGGCTTCATGCCCACGATAAACCCACGTTTGCCGCCATTGATAAAAATCTCGTCCAAAGCCCAAATACTTTCTTCCACATAAACCGGCAACGCGGTTTTCATACCGAACGGCGACGTACCGCCGACCAAATATCCTGTCCATTTCGCCGCCTGATCCGCCGTTGCCGGCTCGATGTGTTTCAAGCCCAGTTCACGCGCCAGATTGCGGGTGGAAATATGTTTGTCGCCGTGCATTAAAACAACCAAGCCTTTTTTGTGTTCATCCTGCAGGACGATTGTTTTGATGACTTGATGCTCAGGCTTGCCCGTGCACTCGGCAAAACGCGCCGTACCGCCATGTTCTTCATACGCGTAAACATAAGGGACAAAATCGATTTTCTTACTGCGTAAAAAGCGTATTGCCTGCGTAACCGGATATTCTGCTTTACTCATGGGTTGTTTTCCGCCATCCTTTTAGACGGCCCCTCTTAAATGTGGAACGTAAACAGTCGCAATGTTACCATACCTTTTTTTTGAAATCAGGAGACAACATGGACATCCGCTATCTTGGTGCAAGCAAACGCTATTCGGAAGCCGTCGTAGCCAACGGCTTGGTTTTCCTCTCCGGCATGGTTCCCGAAAATCCTGAAGCCGATGCCAAAGCGCAAACTGAAAACGTTTTGGCGCAAATCGATTCATGGCTCGCGCAATGCCAATCCGACAAAGCCCATATTTTGGAGGCTACCATCTATCTACCCGATATAAACGACTACGCTGCCATGAACGAAGCCTGGGACGCATGGACAGCCCCTGAACGCGCTCCGGCCCGCGCCTGCGTGGAGGCGAAACTGGCTTCGCCCGACTGGAAGGTTGAAATCAAAATTACCGCCCTTCAAATCAAATAAAGCGCAAATATCAGGCCGTCTGAAAACGCAGCTTCAACCAAGCAAGCGCAGTTTTTCAGACGGCCTTTATTCTTTTGCGGTACAATACCGCCCTTAAATTTTTCTATTATTTCAAAGCACAAACAGCCATGTCCAAAAAAACCAAGCAAGAATTAGAAAACAACAAACTCAGCAAACGCCTGCGCCACGCCGTCGGCGATGCCATTAACGATTTCAATATGATCGAGCCAGGCGACAAAATTATGGTCTGCCTCTCCGGCGGCAAAGACAGCTACGCCCTTTTAGACATCCTGCGCCAGCTTCAAGCTAGCGCGCCGATTGATTTCGAACTGGTCGCCGTCAATCTCGACCAAAAGCAGCCGGGTTTCCCCGAAGAAGTATTGCCGACCTATCTCGAAAGCATCGGCGTGCCGTATAAAATCGTTGAAGAAGACACCTACTCCACCGTCAAACGTGTGTTGGACGAAGGCAAAACGACTTGCTCGCTGTGCAGCCGCTTGCGCCGAGGCATCCTCTACCGCACCGCAAAAGAATTGGGCTGCACCAAAATCGCCTTAGGACACCACCGCGACGACATCCTTGCCACCATGTTCCTGAATATGTTTTACGGCGGCAAACTCAAAGCTATGCCGCCTAAATTGGTGAGCGACAACGGCGAACACATCGTCATCCGTCCTCTGGCGTATGTCAAAGAGAAGGACTTGATCAAATATGCCGAGCTGAAACAATTCCCAATCATCCCATGTAACCTCTGCGGCTCTCAGCCCAACCTGCAACGCCAAGTCATCGGTGACATGCTGCGCGATTGGGACAAACGTTTCCCCGGCCGTATTGAGTCTATGTTCTCCGCGCTACAAAACGTTGTTCCATCGCATTTGGCCGATACCGAACTTTTCGACTTTGTCGGCTTGGAGCGTGGTCAAAGCCTGAAACATGGTGGCGACTTAGCGTTTGACAGCGAAAAAATGCCGGAACGTTTCTCCGACGGCAGCGAAGAAGACGAAAGTGAAATCAAAATCGAACCGCAAAAAGCTGAACGCAAAGTCATCAATATTTTGGCAAATAAACCTAAAACCTGCGGTTTATAATTCCATTTAATTTTCAGACGGCCTTTCGGTAGCTATTTACCGAAAGGCCGTCTGAATATTCAAATTTAAAATTTTTCTATTCTTTTTTATCTATTCTTTTCCTGACAAACCGTGCAGCAGCAATCCCAATACGTCTTGCGGCAACTTTTGCGGCGCGGCGGCATAAAGCGCGGTCAGTTGCGGATGGCGCATCAATATATCCGCCTGACGGATGAACAGGTCGATGAGCTCCACCGGCAAATCGGGCTGGATCAGGCGGCGTTGTTGCAGAGTATGGAAGAATCCGCGCATAAAAGCGTATTTTTCTTCGTTCAATTCGTGGAAAAACCGCTCCAGCTCCAAATCGGTGTTCTCTTCGATGTCGCGCAGGAAAGCGGCGGAATAGAGTTCTTCAAACGATTGTCTTTGCAGGGCAAACACAGCCTCGGCGGCTTCGCGCAGGCTGCATTGCCGTTTAAGCAGATTTTCAAATTCGGCACGGACGCGGTTTTTCTGCTCGGTAACGATTGACTGCAAGAGTGCGTTTTTACCGCTGTAATATTTGTAAAAGGTAACGCGGCTGACGGCGGCCTCGGCGCAGATGCTGCCTACGGATACGGCGGAAAAGCCATGTTCGCGGAATAGGTGGCGGGCGGTGTCGATGATAGTTTGTTGTTTGCTGGCAGTCATGACGGTAGGAAGGTTTTGATTTTGTTCATAAAGGAGGTTCATTAAAGTTATCCGCAAGTCGGATGCTTATCATATTTCCCCACGGCGGCAATAGCAATATGGCGGCTTTCAGACGGCCTCTTTCCTTATTCCTTCACTGCCCTACTGATAGAGGCTGTCGGATACTTAGCAGGCCAAATTCATGAAGATTACAGAATCTGCCTCCTCCAACCTTCTCCCCCAAATAGGAGAGGGATTTTTTTGGACGATTCACAAGATAAGAGGGAAGTAAAGTGAATGATAAACACTTGCATTCCTGTTTCTTATTTCTTATACTTTACATTAATAGTTTGTTTTATGTAAATGTGTAAACACAAATATTTGCATACTGACGGAGCAATTGGATCACCTGATGTTCAATCCACCCTGACGTATGCCGTCTGAAAGGATAAGGAAATGCAGAAACACACCCTCCGCCGCCTCCCCCTATTGATTGCCGCCGCTTTCGCCTCCGAATGGATTTATGCCGCCGATGCGGTGCAAGATGCGGAACAAGTGCAGTTGGAAGAAGTCGTCGTCACCGGCGAACGCACCAACCGCAGCGGCTTTGAAACCGCTACATCCAACCGCGTTTTCACCACGCCGAACATTGACCGCAGCGGCCACAACCTTTCCGCGACTGACCTGCTCAAACAGACCGTGAACACGGTGGACTTGGGCAGCGGCAACGATTTGCCGACCGTGCGCGGCGTGGACGGCTCCGGTCCTGCCGTCGGTGCGGTGGCGTTTTTCGCGGGCACGCGGCCGCGCCTGAACCTCTCTATAGACGGCCGCTCCGCCACTTACAACGAATACGCCTTCGGCACGCAGTCGCTGTGGGATATGCAGCAAGTGGAAGTCTTGCACGGGCCGCAAAGCCATGTGCGCGGGCAGAATGCGGTGGCGGGCGCGGTGGTAATGCGTTCCAAAGACCCGACTGACGAATGGGAAGGCGCGTTGCGCTTGGGTTTGGGCAACCAGAAAACGCGCAACATCGCCGGCGTAGTGTCTGGTCCGATTGTGAAAAACAACCTTGCCTTCCGCTTGAGCGCGGAACGGCAACAGCGCGAAAGCTACGAGCCGTTCGTGTCCTACGAGCCGACCGGCAACCCGCGCCGCGTGGAAAACACCAACGTGCGCTTCAAACTCCTGCTCACGCCCGAAAACCATCCCGATTTTTACAGCCGCCTGACGCTGAACCACATCCGTTCGCGCGCGCCGCAAAACGAAATCATGGGCAACACCGCCAGCCGCCGTTTTTTAAAAGAAAAGCCCGTGTTCGTAACCGGCTCGACATTGGGCATCTGGGACGTATCGTGGCAGCTTAACGACTATCTGAAACTGGAAAACAAACTGGTTTACGGCCGCTACCACAACGAGCGGCTGCACCTGCCGATGACCGTCAGTCCGCAAGGCGTACCCGCCGAACTCAAAGGCCGCGAGCTGCAATGGGAACCGGTATTGCATTTTTCCAACAAAGGCCGTCTGAAAGGCCTTGCCGGGCTGCACTACTTCCGCAGCAAACAAGACGAATGGGTAGATATCCGCAGCGTCGGCGGCCGCAATACCTTTAACGACAGCAACAGCGTGCGCGCCCTGTTTGCCGAAACCACATACAGTCCCAGCGAAAAATGGGATATCACGGCCGCCGCCCGCATTGAAAAAGAAACGCACAAACGAAGCGGCGGCAGCGGCGCACTGCACCTTGATTTAGACAAAGGCCAGACCGTGTTCCTGCCCAAAATCGATATCGCCTTCAAACCCACCGACCAATGGGTCAGCGGCATCAAAGCTGCGCGCGGCTACAACCCCGGCGGCGCGGGCATCACCTTCGGCCGCCCCGTCGTAACCTACACTTACGAACCCGAATATGTGAACAACTACGAGTGGTACACCCGCTGGCGCAGCGCAGACCGCCGCCTGCAACTCTCCGGCAACCTGTTCCTGAACCACTACCGCGACATGCAGCTCCCCTTCTATCTCGGCACCAACTCCGTCGTTATCCGCAACGCCAAAAAAGTCCACACCTACGGCGCGGAACTCGCCGCTGACTGGCAGGCCACCGAAAGCCTGAAACTCACCACCGGACTGGGGCTGCTCAACACCAAAATCAAAAGCTATCCCGACAGCGGCATTGAAGGCAACAAACTCGGCCGCGCTCCCAAATACACCGCCAACATCGGCGTGAAATACCTGAACGACAAAGGCTGGGAAGCCGGCGGCGACGTGCGCTTCTACGGCGGCTACTACTCCGCTGCGGACAATGCCGAATCAGGCAAAATCAGCGCATTCAACCAAGTCAACCTCTACACCGCCTACAACTTCAAACAAGGCCGCATCTCGCTCTACGCCGACAATGTGTTCAACCGCCGCCGCCCCATATTCATTTCCAGCGCCGACCGCCAAGACGCGCTCTACCAACGCCCCAGAAGCGTGGGCGTGAGCGCGGAATGGAAGTTTTAAATGAAGCTGAAATGATGAAGGCCGTCTGAAAAAACATAGGTCGGACATTTATGCCCGACCTACCGTTTATTCCTCCAAAACACCCAAAGGAATCCCATGCACTACTTCACCCCTGCCAAAATCCTGCCCGAAGGCACTATCTACCTGACCGACCTGACCCACGTCTCCGACTTCGCCGACTGGCTGACCGAATTCGAAACCCTGTTAAACCAAAACCCCCGCTTCGCCACCGTCTGCACCCCGATGCGGCGGCAGGTAAGCGATGAACAGCGCATTGCCGACCGCAAAACTTACATCGAATGGATAAAGGCACATCGGCCGCAACTGTCCGAACGCTGCGCCGCCATGCTCCTTATCGAACCCGACGCGGCGCAACTGGCGTTCTTCCGTGAACAATCATCTAAACTCGGCCCCGCGCTGGGCGTGAACTATATCGTCGAAGCAGATGAAACAACCGCCCTGCTTCGCGCAGAAGAAGCGTTGAAGGCCGTCTGAAAAGATACTAAACCTATTTAAATACAAATCAAGTCTTGCCACCCAATATGTTCAGACGGCCTTATCCCTTTATTTGGCTCATCTTCAAAAGAATCATGTGATGTCCGACAATCAGACTTCCCCAAACTCACGCGACTGGCTGCTGCTTATCGGCGGCAGCACTTACAAATTTACGCTAACCGGTTTTTATCTGGTCGCGCTGGTCGCTATTTTGAAAAATCATGGTTACAGCCTGAACCAACTGAGCTGGATTCATTTAATCGGCAGTATCGAAGCCGCGAAGGTATTGTTTGCCGCACTGATGGAGCGGCGGCTGGCGGGGCGGTTCGGGCGGTTTCGCGGCTGGCTGCTGGCGGCGACGCTGGGGCTTTCAGCAGTGTTCGGACTGATGGCCTGCACCGACATAACGCAGAACTTCGCGCTGCTTTTGACCTGCTGCGTACTGCTCTCGGCGATGTCGGCGGTGTACGGCTGCGCGATGCTGGGTTTGTCGTGTATCGTCCTGCCGCACCGCGAACGCGGTTTCGGCGGCGTGATTCAGACGATGGCGGCGCGCGGCGGCAAGATGATCGGCGGCGCACTGGTGTTGTGGCTGTATCAGGAATACGGACAGACGGCGGCAGCGGGCTTTATGCTGGCGTTCAGCCTGCTGATGCTGCTGCAACTCTTGTGCTACCGCGAGCCGGAAAGTCCGACTGCGCAAGGCAGTTGGACGGCGTTGGCAACGCGGCTGATTTCTTTTTGGCAGCAACCTGAAACAGGCTGGCGGTGGCTGGTTTTACTGTTTGCCGTTGCCGCGCCATATGCGTTTATGGCGGCGACTTTTGTGCCCAAACTGGCGGATTTGGGCTTCACTCCGAAACAAACGGGCGGAATTTTGGCGATAGGTATTCCTGTTGCCTGCCTGATTGTGACGCCGCTGTCGGGCTGGTTTTCGCGCAATTATCCGCGCCGCAAACTCGTGTTCCTACTCTACGTGCTGCAACTGCCGCTTTTGGCATCCATGACCGCCATCGATACGCTCGCACGCGTCCACCCTTGGCTGCCCCCCGCGCAAATCATCGCCCTGAGCCTGAGCTACACGCTACTGCTGCCGGTGATACTGGCGTTGGTGATGGACAAATCCGACCGCGCCACCGCTGCACTCGACAGCAGCCTGCAATTTTCCGTCGTCCTGCTCGGCAGTTACGCGACCGGTTTCGCCGCCCTACGTCTGGCAAAGGCTATTGGTTATACAGATGCGTATTGGGTTGCAGTGTACTTAGCCGTATTGGTAGGCCTGCTTTTATATTTGAATAGAAATTTATTCAATCATTCAGAGCGTGATTCACAATAATTCGCTTAGATATTTATCCATCGATTTTAATTGGGCGTGCCTCCGGATAATTTTTCATTTTATTGCACAATCTCTCATGAAAATATAACAAAACGTGCCCATAATACTGCCGTTATTACACTCTTACATTCAAAAGGAACCTCATGACTGCTGTTCTCATCGTTCTCGGCTTGATCGCCATTGTTGTCGGCATCTTAGGCACTATTTATCCCGCCCTGCCCGGATTGGGTTTGATGTTTGGTGGCGCATGGCTGTTGGGTTATGCCGGCGATTATCAAGTGTTTGGCTCGGGTACGCTGACCTTTTTGGCCATCGTTGCCGTATTCGGTACTGCGATGGACTATGTGGCGGGCGCATTGGGTGCAAAATATACCGGCGCAAGTAAAACCGCGGTTTGGGGCGCGTTTATCGGCGGCATAGTCGGCGCATTCTTTTCCATTCCCGGCTTGTTGCTCGGCCCGTTGACCGGTGCGGCCATCGGCGAATTTATCGCACGCAAAGACACTTGGCAGGCAGGCAAAGTCGGTATCGGTACGTTTATCGGCTTCATCATCGGCACCGTGGCCAAAATCGGCTGCGCATTAACCATTGCGTTGACCATCCTGTTTGTTTGGTTGGCCTCGTTGTTCTAAGACAAAACATTAAAGGCCGTCTGAATTTCAAGCATTCAGACGGCCTTTTTATTTCGCTGTTTATTTACCGCAACAGGCTTTGTATTTTTTACCGCTGCCACAAGGGCAAGGATCGTTGCGCCCCACTTTTTCGCCTTCACGGCGTACGGTTTGCGGCTTATTGATGATGGCCTGCCAGTACCAGTAAATATCCAGCAGGACATGCGGCAAATCAGATTCCAGCTGGGTCAGCTCTTTTTCATTCAGATGCAAGATGACTTCGCCGTTTTCCTCATCGTCATAGATACCGCCCAAAGCCATAATCGGATAGAACAAATCTTCAAACTCTTCCTGATCGACTGCTTCAAACCAATCGGTAGGCACAATATCCAGTGCGTAAAGGTAGGCGTTACACCAAGTGTAAAAATCCGGGTTACCGGCTTCATCTTCATAAAACCACAAATCAGGCAGAATTTTTTCGTTGAGCTTCATGCGCATATCGGCAGCCATTGCCATTACCAAACGTTCTATTTCGGTGCGTTCTTTGGCATCAAACAAAGATTCCTCACCCAAAATCTCAGGCAGCCAGTTGGTCGGATTCAAAGCATCCGGACCGCTCAATAAAGCCATCATAAAACCTTGAACCTCATCACAACGCATGGTGTTGTGGGCTTCGGATTTGGCATCCAGCAATTCCATCAATCGGCTGCGTGCCGCTTCATCAAAAGTCAGTATTTGCATTTTTGTTCCTTAAAATAAAATCGTATTATTGTTTTCAGACGGCCTGGGTATGGATACGCTGCCGCATTTGTTCAAACAGACAAACCGTTGCCGCCATCGCGACATTCAAGGATTCGGTTTGCCCCAACATGGGAATTTTGACACAGGCATCGGCCTTCTCTTTTACCGTTTCGCTCACGCCGCTGCCTTCGTTGCCAAACACCCAAGCACAAGGTCGGCTGAGGTCCATTTTATACAAACCGATATTGCGACCACCCAAGGCGGTTGCCCAAATTTGATGCTGATACGTTTCTATCCAAGCGGATAATTCCACTCGGCTGAAAATAGACAGCAGAAAATGCGCGCCCATCCCCGCTCGCAACACTTTGGGCGACCAGATATCCACGGAATCATTGCCGCACACGATTTGCCTGACTCCGGCCGCCGCCGCGCTGCGCAAAATCGTGCCTGCATTGCCGGGGTCTTGTACCCGCTCCAATACCACGCAATCGCCGTCTGAAGGCAAGCCTGCCTGCTGCGGAATATCAATCCAAGTCATCACATCATCTGCATCGGTCAGACTGGTGATTTTAGACAGTGCTTCGTTACCGACCCAAGTAATCAATCCCTCGTCCAACTGCGCCGCAATTTCTTGAGTTTCAGGATGCTGCTGTTTCTTTTCAGGCAGATAAACCTGTTTGGGCGTACCGCCGCTTTGCAAATAAGTTTGCAGCAGATGTACGCCTTCCAATACGGTTTCACCGCTTTCACGCCTTGCTTTGGCCTGCGTCAGCAGACGGAATAAATGTTTGAGCTGTTCGTTTTGAGCAGAGGTAATCAGTTTCATGGAGCGCATTATAACTGTTTTGACTTCGTTGAAGCTATGCTTTCAGACGGCCTGACGGTTTTACTTCGGAAATAAAAAACCCTTGCAATGAAGCAAGGGTTTTACATAATTTCATTTTTTACTGCACAACAGTCTGCTGCTCATTTTTTTGCTCGGTGCGGACAGTAGGACGGTTTTCAAGTTTGCCGTCTTTCGCCGCATTCGGCACAACAGTCTCGCCAGGTTCAGAAGCTGCTTTATCACTAGGCGTACCGCTTACCGGAATGATATTTTGTGCAGGCTGAACATTAGACTTCTCTGCAACAGGCATAGCATCACGAGAAGTTTGCGGTGTAAATTGCCATACTGCAACAGCAATCGCACACACGCTGGCAGCGGCTGCGAAAAATTTGAAGAAACCGCTATTGGCCGCTTCACGCTGAGCATATTTTTCCTGTTTGCCTTCAGCTTCGGCTTGAGGCACTGTAAATGCTTTGCTTTGCATGGCTTCACCGGCAACACTCGCCGCCGCACCCTGACGGATACAGTCGCCGATAATGTGGTACTCATGCCAAGCGCGCATAGCTTCCTCGTCTGCCAATACGGCATCCAGCATCTCATCAGTCAATGCTTCACCGTCCATCAATGCAGACACATACTCCAATGTTTTATTTGTTTTGTCGTTCATTTTTATTACCACCTTTGATCTTCAGAAGTATCCAACAGCGGCCGCAAATCTTTTGCAATCAGTTCACGCGCTCTGAAAATACGCGAACGTACAGTACCTATCGGACAATCCACTACCCGAGCTATTTCTTCGTAAGACAAGCCATCCATTTCCCTAAGCGTAATGGCTTGACGCATATCGTCTGGCAGTTGCGCGATGCTTGCTTCGACGGTCTGCAAGATTTCCCGATTCATCATTTCAGCTTCCGGCGTATGGTAATCCGCAATCTGATCGGTTAAATCGAGAACGTCTCCCTCCTCATTGGCTGCTTCCGAGCTGACAAAAAACTGGCGACCCGAAGTGGTCAGGAAATTCTTTGCCGTATTGATACCGATACGGTACAGCCATGTATAAAATGCACTTTCTCCACGAAAATTTGCCAATGCACGATAAGCCCTAATCATTGCCTCTTGGGTTACATCGTGTACTTCGTGCTCATCCTGAATAAAACGGGAAATCAGTCTGTTTAGCCTACGCTGATACTTGGACATCAGCATCTCGAATGCCTTATGGTCACCTTTCTGTGCGCGCTCCACCAAAACTTGATCTATTTGGCGATCGTTCATATTCAACCTTTAATCGTTTTACTGCTTTAAACCAAAAATAGTAAAGCGTGCTGTGCACAGTAAAGACAGCAACGCTTTGAAATAGTTCCACGAGATTACACTCAATTGCTAAAGTTTATTCGTACAGATACTCTAACATTGACTATATTTCTTGATATACATGGGCTTAATAAAAGTAGTTTAATTACTAATAGTTACTAAACTTAGAGTCAGCCACTTTATTTTTTGCTATGTATTTGGCAAACTTTTCATGAACAGGTAAATAACCTTGCTCCATTCGAACATCACTTCCTACCCGAAGATTAACAACAGCAAGGCACTTGTTTCCCATACTTACGATAATCGGCCAATATTTACGGACGAGTGGCACAATATGACACTCTTGCAATAGTTTTTCGACTGATTTTTCCCTCTCTCCCGAATGAATCACATCACCTTTGACCACACTTCTAAGTACCGCCGGCTTCTCCAACTCCTCTTCTGACAAACCTCCCTTAAACGGTAATAAAACGAAACCATTTTTCAACAAAATATCTTTCAGACGGCCTCGAACTTCCCTGCCATTACACCAAGGAAGTTTTTGAAACTCACTTTCCTGACAAACAAACAGCTTGTCCCGATATGCGACCAGTTCTCCGTCTGACAAATTCAACTGCGCCTGATCTGCGGTTTCCAATACTCGGGCAAAATCGGCAATACTGTGATAAGAAGGCAATGATTCTGTTTGCTTTCGCAAAAAATACCAAAGCAGCCGACGACGCAAAAGCGGCGTACATTTCCGCCACAGACTGATGCTGAATATTCCGTTTGGACTGATACGCTGGTATTCAGACTCAATCAATTCATCTAAAAGCTGCAAATCTTCCTGCAATAATCGAACATTGGCACAAATTTGCCGCTCAAAATTCGGAATACGCTGCTGCCATTGCGGCAAAGCCTGATTTCTCATCCAATTACGTAAATAGCCGAAGTCTTCATTACTCTCGTCTTCGACAAAAGACAATCCCCACTGTTGCGCATACTCTGCCAATTCCTGACGGGAAAATGCCAAAAGTGGCCGCCAGATTTGAATCTCTTTATTTAAATCACGCCATACCGGCATGGCCGCCATACCGCGCAATCCACCCCCGCGCACAGCCGACAACATAAATGTTTCGATTTGATCATTACGGTGATGGGCCAAAACAATGATTTTCTTCAGGCCGACTGAAAATGCCTGATATCGTGCAGCCCTGGCCGCAGCCTCCAAACCTTTTCCTTGTTTTTCCACATTGACACGGCACACTCGCAAGGCAACATTCAGACGCTGACAATAATCCTGACAAAATTTTGCCCAACTGTCGGCATTGGTGCTTAAACCATGATGAACATGGACGGCACGCAAATCAAAACGGCGGAATTCGCGCATCCGGTGCAAAAGATGCAGCAGGACGACAGAATCCAATCCGCCACTCAAGCCAACTTCAACAACAGTATGGCTCGGCAAATCAGGAAAAGCTGCTTGAAAACTTTTAAATAGGGAATCAGGGGATAGTTGCGACATTTCAGACGGCCTGAAATTGTGAATTACTCAAAAATTGAACACAAAAAAAGCAAGCAGCGGCATCTGCTTGCTTTTTCAACAGTCAAACTTATTTATCGGTAAATTTACCGTAAGCCATGATGCGGTCGAAACGGCGAGAAAGCAAGTCAGGCATGGTCATGCTTTGCGCTTCGCTTAATTGCTGTTCCAAAACGGTTTTAACGTTTTTCATCGTGGTTTCAAAATCACGGTGTGCACCGCCTAAAGGCTCATCAATCACTTTGTCGATGACATCCAATTCTTGCAGGCGTTTGGCGGTAATACCCAATGCCTGCGCGGCATCTGCTGCTTTTTCAGCAGTTTTCCAAAGAATAGAGGCACAACCTTCGGGAGAAATCACCGAATAAGTCGAGTATTGCAGCATATTGACGTAGTCGCCGACAGCCACTGCCAACGCGCCACCTGAGCCGCCTTCGCCAATGATGGTGCACAATACCGGCACATGCAGGCGGGTCAGTTCGTACAAATTACGGCCGATGGCTTCAGACTGGCCGCGTTCTTCTGCGCCAATGCCCGGATACGCCCCCGGGGTATCGACAAAAGTCATGACCGGAATATTGAATTTTTCGGCAGTCTGCATCAAGCGCAGTGCTTTACGGTAACCCTCAGGACGCGGCATACCGAAATTGCGGCGGATTTTTTCTTTGGTATCGCGGCCTTTCTGATGGCCGATGACCATCACGCTTTGGCCGTTGAAACGTGCCAAACCGCCGACAATGGCATGATCGTCAGAATAATGGCGGTCGCCGTGCAACTCTTCAAAATCGGTAAAAATACCGTTGATATAGTCCAAAGTATAAGGACGCTGCGGATGGCGGGACACTTGTGAAATTTGAGCCGGAGTCAGCTTGCTGAAAATCGACTTGGTCAACTCGCTGCTTTTCTTTTTCAGTCTGGCAATCTCGTCGGAAATATCAACGGCAGATTCGTCTTGTACGAATCGCAACTCGTCGATTTTATTGGTTAATTCGGCGATGGGTTGTTCGAAGTCCAAAAAAACGGGTTTCATAAAACAAAGCTCTCGGTAACGGTTGCTGACATGATACGCTAATCAGACGTATTTGACAGCATTTCTCAAAGGGAAACTGCCATCTTTTGCAATAAAAAATCTTTCAGACGGCCTTTAACAAAGAAATAGTATATCTGCACTAAACGAATGAAGTGCCGTATCTTATGATAAACTTCAATTCAGTTCAATCATTTCAAACAGGCTATGAAAAACGATCATGACAATTCGTCCATGCGCTTGGACAAATGGCTGTGGGCCGCGCGCTTTTTCAAGACCCGCGCGCTGGCACAAAAACACATTGAGCTGGGCAGGGTTTTGGTAAACGGCTCGAAGGTGAAAAACAGCAAAAATATTTCTGCCGGCGACACCATCGACATGACTTTGAACTCCCTACCCTACAAATTCAAAGTTGCCGCGCTCAATCATCAACGCCGACCGGCACCGGAAGCACGTTTACTCTACGAAGAAGACATGAAAACGGCTGCCGAACGCGAAGCTCAAAAACAACTCGACCAAGCCAGCCGCATCAGTGCTGCTTATCCGGACGGACGCCCGACCAAACGCGACCGCCGCCAGCTTGACCGTATGAAGCGCGATAGCTGGTAAGCGTTGAATCCATTGTTTCAAACGGCCCCATATCCATACCGTCTGAAAACCAAAAACAGGCAGGACATCCTGCCTGTTTTTTATTTGTGATGATTAAAATTTATATTCTAACTGACCACGAATAACGTTTACGTCCTGCTTATCTGTGCCGACGGTAGGCGTAACCTGTTTGCCGGCCAAATAGAAGCCTTTAAGTTTCCAGTTTTTCCAAGGAATATAAGTTGCACCGATTTGCACGCCTTGGACGTTTTTGCTGTAA
The DNA here is from genome assembly GCF_051958155.1 of Neisseria sp. P0014.S009. Taxonomy (NCBI): domain Bacteria; kingdom Pseudomonadati; phylum Pseudomonadota; class Betaproteobacteria; order Neisseriales; family Neisseriaceae; genus Neisseria; species Neisseria sp. P0014.S009. The sequence continues at coordinate 103,343 of NZ_JBQCVS010000002.1, forward strand.
TCCTCAACAGAAGAGACACCGGACAACGAACCGACACGGCGGTAGTTCAAGAATACGTCGTAAGAATTGCGGACGTTCCAGTCGGCTGATTTATAGCGCACTTCAGTGAACACGCCATCATTTTTGATTTTTTGGCCGGCATCATTATAGGCTTTGATATTGGACTTGCTGACTGCAGCCATCCAATGCCAATCGTCATTAAATTTGATGTCCGTACCGATTTCTCCGAAGACCGCATTTTTCTTCGCACCGCGTACATCGATGTCTTTCATGTAGCTGACGGTTGCGCCGACGTTGATATTCTCATTCACAGGCAACATGCTTTGAACCGCGGCAAAATGTCTGCGGCGGCCACCAATGCCCCATGCGTTGTCGTTCAGGTTGCCAGTGCGGCGGCCTGCATAGATTTTGGTAGGCAGGGTTTTATTGTCGAAGAAGATTTCACCGCCGGTTACTTCGGTATCCCATACGCGGCCGTATGAAGAAAACGCACCAAATTTACCGACACGCGCTTTAATATTGTTGTACAAAGTACCTTCGGCATACAGTTTATTGACCGGCACATCATGATCGCCGTTGAACTTACCGGTTTCCAAATCGATATTCGGCTCGATTTGCGCCACCAATTTCCAGTCTTTGTACAGTTTCGCGCGTAACCAAAACTCCGCATTAAAGTTGGCATTGGTATCTTCGGGCGTCGGATTAATGCCGCTGTTGTTGGCATTGATGTCTTTAGTATCCGCACGCACGCGCAAGCCACCATTCACAGTCAACAAATCATTAAAAATGCTTATTTTATCGTCATCTTTGCGAATGATACTGCCGGAATTGACGTAATCGTTGGTCGTGGCCAAAGCCGCCGCATCACGTCCGCCATCAGCATTCTCTGCCAAGGAATAAGACGATGAAGCCAATAAAATACAGGTTGCAATCAGTTTGGTTTGAAATTTCATGCCGACTCTCCAAAAGAAGGTATTGAAAGTGAAGTATTCGATAAAGCGTACAAAATTATGAATTTCGTATAAATTATTCATTTTATTTACTAATTATTTTTATCGTATGTAAATTAGTGTAATCAGTCAAGCAGATTTAAACGCTTTATCCTCTTTCAGACGGCCTCTTGATTCAAGTCAAACAGAAGCCTACTCATCAGGCTGTTCAAACTGCCATTCCAAAGCATCGGCCAATGCCGTCCTGCGTTTTTGATGGCATCCCACAGCCTGACACAATTCCTCCGCATTTCCCCAAAACACAAAACGTTCACGCGCACGGGTAATAGCTGTGTAAAGCAAAGCCTTATCCAAACCCCGTGCCTCTTCTTCACTCTCTGTTGTCGCAGGCACTGACGGGGGCAACAGCCATACTTCCCGATATTCCGAACCTTGGCTCTTATGCACCGTCATGGCAAAAGCCGATTCAAAATCGGGCAAACGGCTGATGGCAATTTTTTTAAATCCATCTTTCTCAGGAAAATAGGCAGACAAGCCATTCAACGATTCTTCATCTTTCATAATCAGCCCGATGTCGCCGTTAAACACTTCCAGCATATAATCATTGTGCGTAATCATGATGATTTGTCCGGCAAACCAAGGTGTTTCGCCCGAAACCTTGCCTTGCCGTTGCAGGTATTCTTGATAAGCCTGATTCAAATCATCCGCATCCTGCCGCCAAGCCGCCAATACCACCACATCGGCAGCATGACCATAGGCGAGTGCAACATTATTCTCTGCCACAGCCTGCCAATAATCCTGTTGCTTTTGATATAGCAAGGCGGCCTGCTCTTTCAGACGGCCTGATTTCATTTCCAATTCTTTGGGGAACTTGTCAAACTGTTCGACCGCAGTTTGCTTTTCCCCGGATACCACCGCCCTTGCCAAACAGCCGATACCGCTGTCTGCACCAAAACGGTGGCTGAACGTCAATTTGGCATTGTTTTGCGATAAAGTTTGTGGCCGCCCTTTTATCTCAAAGCCATGATTGGGCAGGTACACTTCCAGCTTTTCAGCGGTTTCTTTATCCAAAGCCGTCGGGCGCGACAATGCCGCCAATACGGCTCCCAAGCCAACCGACGGCAACTGGTTTTCATCGCCAAGCAATACCAGACGACAGCCGGTCGGCACGGCACGCAATAAATCCAACACCAGCGGCAAATCCAGCATTGACGCCTCATCCACCACCAAAACATCCAAAGCAAGCGGATGATCATGATTAAACTCAGGGCGCATTTGCGGCGGACGCAGTTTCAATAATCGATGGACAGTCTGCCCTTCCAAATTTTCCAAATGCGCTTTAATGCTCGGAGACAAACCAAAACCGTCCAAAGCACGCTGTAAGGCCCGTGCCATATGCGCAGCCGCTTTGCCCGTCGGCGCCGCCAAAGCGATACGGGGCAGCTTCGTACTGTTATTACAAATCAGACCCAAAAGCTTTGCTACGGTCGTCGTCTTACCCGTACCCGGCCCGCCGGTAATCAGCATAAAGTTTTGCAGCAAAGCCAAAGCCGCAGCATCCCGTTGCTCTTTACTGTCTTTAGTATCAAACCAGTCGCTCAGGCTTTTTGAAGCCGCCATGAAATTCACTTCTTCCGCCTCTGCACTGGCCAGCCGTTTGATTTCAACAGCCAAATCATGCTCCAACTGCCACATCCGCCCCAAAAACAATTTCCGGCCTTGCAGGATAAGCGGTTTATCCGCATTACCGACCAAGTTCGGCAAGTTGCTTAAGACATCGACATCCGCTTTATCCAAGTAAATAAACGAATGCCCGTTTTGCAAGGCTGCAAACAGTCGAACCACATAAGGTTCAATAACGGATGCGCCCTGTACTTCGTGGCGGCGGAAAAACGTTATGGCCGCATCTGCGGCAGAGGAAAGGATAGAGTCGGTCGGATTCATGGCTCAGAATTGATTGATACGGAAAAAAGAAAGGCCGTCTGAAAAACAGCGTTTCCATAAATGAAAACCTATTTTTCAGACGGCCTCTATTATACCGTTCAAAGCATAAAATATTTGCCTGAAATAATAACCTTATTGCAGCACTTGCAGGCTGCCGTCTTTCATGGTCATTACCCGGTCGAAACGCTCAGCCAGCTCGTCATCATGGGTCACCACAATCAAGCTGGTGTTCAATTCGCGTTTCAAATCCAGCATCATGTCCAGCACATTTTGCGCATTTTTACGGTCAAGGTTCCCTGTCGGCTCATCCGCCAACAGGCATTTCGGCTCATTGACCAAAGCACGTGCAATTGCCGCACGCTGACGCTCGCCGCCGGAAAGTTCGCTCGGACGGTGCAGCATACGCTTATCCAAGCCAACCTTTTTCAGCATCTTGACAGCCTTCTCCTCAGCCATCGCCTTGGGCATTTTGCCGATTAAAAGCGGCATCATGACATTTTCCAAAGCAGAAAACTCAGGCAATAAATGGTGGAACTGATACACAAAGCCTAAATAACGGTTGCGCAATTCACCCAACTGTTTTTGGCTCAAACCGCCCAAATCCTGATCCATCAGTATCACCTTGCCTTCAGACGGCATATCCAAACCACCAAGAAGGTGCAGCAACGTAGATTTACCGCTGCCTGATGAACCAATAATACTCACGCTTTCCGCTTCGGCAACTTCAAAATCCAAATGATTCAACACTTGTACATTCAATGCGCCATCATTATAGCTTTTGCCAACGCCAGTACATTTCAAAATTGTCTTATTCATAACGCAAAGCCTCCGCAGGTTGGGTTTTTGCTGCACGCCAGCTCGGATACAGTGTGGCAATAAATGCCAAACCAAGCGAAATGCAGGCAATAACGGCGACATCCTTCAAGTTCACATCGCTAGGCAGGTAATCGATGAAATAAACCTGTGAGTTAATCAAATGTACGCCAAATAGGTCTTCAAAAAACGCGACAATCTTACCAACATTCCACCCCAACAATACACCGCATACCACGCCCACAAGCGTACCAAAGAACCCCGCAAATGCGCCCTGCACCAAGAAAATCTTCATGACACCGCCCGGGGACAAACCCAAAGTGCGCAAAATCGCAATATCGGCTTGTTTTTCCGTTACCGCCATTACCAAAGACGAGACGAGGTTAAACGCAGCAACCGCGATAATCAGTGTCAAAATGATGAACATCATGCGTTTTTCCAACTCAACGGCTTCAAAATAGCTGCGGTTGTTAAACGTCCAGTCACGCACCCATACTTCATCTTTTTTAGCATCAGGAATCAACTTGGCAATGAAAGATGGTGCATTCTGAGGATCAGCCAGTCGCAAACGCAGCCCACCGACATTTTCACCCAGTCGATACAAGACTTGCGCATCCTTGATATGCGTCATAGCCAAGGTGTTATCGACTTCATAAACACCGGTTTTTACCACACCGACCACATTAAACTGCTTCAAGCGCGGTACCACGCCGGCAGGGGTAACGTTACCCTCTGGCGTAATCACTGTAACCTTGCCGCCAATCTCCGTGCCCAATGCCTCAGCCAGCCCTTGACCCAAAATAATATCAAATTCGCCCGGCTTCAAATCGTCGAAACTGCCGGCCGGCATATCCTTGCCGTAATCAACGACATTTTTTTCTTCAGACGGCAAAATACCGCGTATCTGCACTCCGCGCACTTCGCCAGCATTGGCAAGCAAAGCTTGATCGGAAACATAAGGCGCGCTAGCCAACACTTCCTTTTTGCCTTTTACAAATTCGCGCAAACTCTGCCAACCCGGCGCACTGCCGACATCGTAATAGCCGATTTCTGCATGAGGTGCGACATTCAACAATTGACCGCGTATCTCTTTCTGAAATCCATTCATTACCGATAACACCACAATCAGAGCCGTTACGCCCAAGGCGATACCTACGATTGAAATCATGGTAATAAATGACATAAAGCCGTTGCGTTTTTTCGCACGCAGATAGCGCAGGCCTATCCAAGTTTCTAAAGAAGCCATTCAAAAATGCCTCATTCGTTTGTCAAAAAAGGCTTATTGTACCGTAAAACCGACAGGTCGTCCGATTGCCCAACTGATGTAGCATTCAGGGATAAAGTGTATGTAAAACCATGTATCTTCCCGTAAATTCCGCCGAAAAACTTGCACAATCTGCCAATCGCCCTTATTCTGAAGCTGTGACACACTTTGTCACCATCAAAAAGGAAATACACTAATGAACAGCAAAAAATTCTTGGCCCTCGTATCTGTAGCTGTAGGTTTGTCATTCAGCTTCAATGCATATGCCGCCAAAGAAATCAAAATCAGTTCAAACAATACCGCTTACTCCGACGCCGATGTTCAAAAACTAGCAGCCACTGCTGTCGGCATGGGCGTAAAAGAACCTGTCAGCCTCAACAGCGGAAACGGTGTTGTTACCATATCCGGCAGCAGCGCAACCAAATGCGCATTCAAAGTCGGCAACGGCGATACGCCTCAAATTCAAGGCGTGAGCTGCAAATAATCTGATTTCATCAATGAAAAGGCCGTCTGAAAAACATTCAGACGGCCTTTTTATATTGGCATTTAAGATTGGATATTTCTTCTATCGTAAACAGCCTGTGCCAAAGTACCGGCATCCACATATTCCATCTCGCCGCCCAAAGGGATTCCCCTTGCCAACCGGCTGACTTTATAAGGAAGATTTTTAAACAATTCCGCCAATACATACGCTGTCGCGTCGCCTTCGGCTGTGAAGTTGGTTGCAATGATAATTTCCTCAATATCACTCGCCTGCAAACGGGCAACCAGCTTATCTAATGCCACTGCCGAAATATCCATGCCCTGCGCCGGACTGACTTGCCCCATCAAAACAAAATACAGGCCATCATGGCAATTAGCCGCCTCCATACTGGAAACATCCGCCGGCATATGCACAATCATCAAGCGGCTTTTCTCACGTTTTTCGTCGGCGCAAATTTCACACAAATCGCCTTCGCAAAATGTATTACACATCCGACAATGCTGCACCTGTCTCAAGGCAAACTGCAAAGCATCCACCAACTCCTGCGCTTCTTCGCGTTTGTACTGTAAAAGCTGGTAAGCCATGCGTTGAGCGGATTTCGGGCCGACATTGGGCAGGATTTTTAATGCATTAATCAAGCGGACAAAGGCATCAGGATTTTTACTCATGATTTCAGACGGCCTTTTAAAAGATAGCTAAAAATAAGAAAACAGCCGGAATTTATCCGGCTGCCCTACTCTAATATTCTGCTTATTCGGCAGCATTATTAACTTGTTGTGCACCTTGCGTACGATCGATTTTCTTATCCAAATACTGGAGCAAGGCATCGAAAACATTGGCGGAAAGCTGCTGAACCAAAGCCTGTTTAGCAGCCGGAATCTGTGAATCGGCATTTTCAGGAGCAGAAACGCTCTGAACTTCCATAATCACCGGCGCAGGCATACCTTCCAACAATGTATACGCAGGTTTGCCACCGACAGGACGCGCTTTCAGCAAAGCTGCATAAGCCTCCGGAGACATGGTTTTACGTGCATCTTGCGCGCTCAATTGAGAAACAGGCGACCATTGAACATCGGCAGCTTTACCGGCTTTCAATGCGGCCAAAGTTTCCTGGGCTTTTTTCTCTGCCAGTTTGGCGGCTTCAGAACGCAGATATGCTGCACGGACAGTGTCTTTAACTTCCGCAAATGGTGCGATTTTCTCTTCGCGCACTTCTTTCGCACGAATGACCCAAACGGTATCGTTGTTGATGGCGATCACTTCAGAATTGTGTTTTTTCTTCAGTACATCGTCGCTAAACGCCGCATTAATCAACGTTTCAGGCAAACCGGCTTCTTTCGCGCCTGCTTTGGTTACCCATTCATCCAGGCTTTCCACTTTCAAACCTGAATTGGCGGCTGCTTTTGCCAAAGAAGATGGATCATTAAAGGTATCTTCACCCAGTTTTTCTTTCGCAGCATTAAAGGCAGAAGCTGCTTTTTTCAGTTTCAAGGCTGCTTCGATACGCGCCTTGGCTTGTTCCAAAGTCGGCTCAGCCTCGACATTCAAAACTTTAATGACGTGATAACCCAAAGATGATTTAACGGTATCGCTGACTTCGCCTTTGCCCAATGCAAATGCCGCTTTATCAAACTCTGGCCCGAAGCCGCTGCCGCCGCTTTTGCTCAGATATCCCAAATTGCCGCCTTTATTGCTGCTGGACAAGTCTTTGGAATACTTGGCTGCCAGCTCGGCAAACGAATCCGGATGTGCTTTAAGCTCCGCAGCCATTTTATCCACTTCGGCTTTAATTTCTGCATTGCTTGCTTCATCTCCGTTAGGCATAACCGGAATGAAAATATGCGCAATTTCGGCTCTTGGCGACAAATCTACGCTTTTACTGTCGTAAGCTTTTTGTACTTCTTCCGCACTGACGGTTTGCTTGTCAGCCAAATCCTTGATGCTCAAAGCCACGTATTCCAGCTTAACGGCTTGAGGAATCAAGTAATCTTTCTTATGCGCTTCATAATACTTTTGCAAAGCCGCATCATCTACTTTTACTTGTGCCGCAAATGCTTCAGGGCTGAAAGTAAATGAACGGATAGTACGTGTTGCTTGAGTCAGGTTAATCAACTGACGCGCTTGCGCATCGCTGACCAACGCACCGTTTTGAACCAAATTCAACAGATTTTGCAATTGGAATTGTTCGCGGATATCTTCAACAAACTGATCCTCGGTCATTTTGCGCTGATCCAAATACTTCTTGAGCAAATCCTGACTGAATTTACCGGAAGCATCATGGAAATTCGGATCATCCACGATAACTTGCTTGATTTGTTCCTGAGACACAGCGATACCCATCAGTTTGGCACCTTGCTTCAGATAAGCACGTTGCAATAACGATTGGAATACCGCATCACGCGAAGGCGCATTATTGCCGGCAGCCTGCTCATTTTGTATCGCAATCTGTAAAGCATGCTCGCTAACCTTCTCATCCCCGACTTTGACAATGTAATCAGAACCCGGCGAAGACAAGTTATTGGCACCGAATCCGATAAAGGTCAGACCGATGATACCTAAAACAATCTGGGCGGGTGTTTTATATTTTTCAACAATATGGAACATATTTATCCGAAAGAAAAGTTTGGCGCGGCAGCCGGAAAATGCTGCCGCAAAAATCTTAAAATCCTGAAAACAGGCTCAAAGCGCGTATTGTAACGTATTTTTTCAAGGCTTGCTTTTTCAGACGGCCTAAAAACCTAAAAATGCCTTATCCGAAAATTTCCTGGTACGCTTCTACTGAAAATCCGATATGAACCTGTCCTTCCTTGACCAATACAGGCCGCTTGATAATGCTGGGATTTTCCACCATTAAAGCAATCGCCCCTTCTTTTGTGGCGGCAGATTCTTGCGCATCTTTATCCAACTTGCGCCAAGTCGTGCCTCTTTTATTGAGCAAAATTTCCAAAGCCGCCTGCTCCAGCCAGCCATCAATCAATTCGGCAGTCGGGGCATTTTTCTTAAAATCTACAAACTCAAACTCGATGCCGTTTTCCGCCAACCAACTGCGCGCTTTTTTAACCGTATCGCAATTGGGAATACCGTATAGTTTTATCATCTTATTTATCCTTGGTGTTATTCATAAAATCACAAATTCAGGCCGTCTGAAACTTTTCAGACGGCCTGAATTGAATACAGCTTATTTCTTAGCAGCTTTCTTCACTTTAATCTTCACGCTTTTGCCTTGAGCATTATTTTTACCTCCGACTTTGACGGAAGTTGTTTTCGCCTGCGTTTTTTTCTTGCCTGCGGCTTTAGGTTTGCTTGGCTTGGCAGGCTTGGAGGCAGGTTTACTTTTCACCTTGCTCTTCTTTGCCTTCATGGGAGCAGCCAACGCTTCATCAATTTCTTTAGCCGACAGTTTACGCTTACGCTTTTCGACAGACTTGTCAGCAGCTATTGGCTTGCTTACAGGTTTTGCTTTTCTACCTCCGCGTTTCTTACCGACTGAACCGCCGCTAATTAAGGTCAAATCAATCTTGCTGGTATCCAAATCGGCTCGCGCGACTTTTACAGTGACCGTATCGCCCATATTGAAACGAACACTGCTGCGTTCGCCCTCAATCGCCATAATTTCAGGACGGAAGTTGAAATAATCTTCACCTAAATCGCTGATATGAACCAAGCCGTCGATATGAATATCGTCCAAGGTTACAAAAATACCGAAGCTGGTCATACCCGAAATCTTGCCACTGAAAACTTCGCCGACTTTGTCGCGCATATAATAAGTTTTCAGCCAGTTTTCCACATCGCGGCTGGCATCATCGGCTCGGCGCTCGCAGAAAGAGGTATGCACGCCCAAAGCCTGCCAGGTTTTATTGGGTTGGTACGTTTGTCCATTCAACACAGCCTTGATGGCACGATGTACCGTCAAATCCGGATAACGGCGGATAGGCGAAGTAAAGTGTGCATATGCGCTATAAGCCAGACCAAAGTGACCTTCGCAATGCGGCTCATAAACCGCCTGCTGCATAGAACGCAACATCATCACTTGCAACAATTCCGCGTCCGGACGGCTTTTAAATTGCTCAGCAAGCGCAGCATAGTCTTTCGGCGTCGGATTATCGCCGCCACCCAAACTCAGCCCCAGCAAACCAAGCTGCTCGCGTAAAGTGGCCAATTTTTCGGGAGTCGGGCCCAAGTGATTGCGGAACAAAGCCGTATGTTTGTTTTTCAGCAAAAATTCTGCCGCGCAAACATTCGCCGCCAGCATACATTCTTCAATCAATTTATGCGCATCGTTGCGGACGACGGGAACAATCTTGTCGATCTTACCGTTGTCATCAAAAATCATCTGAGTCTCGACGCTCTCAAACTCAACCGCGCCACGCTCAAAACGTTTTTTCTGCAAGATTTTAAATAACTGATACAGGGTATCGATTTGCTGCTTAAACGGATGATCCTGGCCGTCTGAAATCCAATCCCAAACTTGATTGTAAGTCAGTCGCGCATGAGAACGCATTACTGCCGGATAGAAACGGTATTCCTTGATATTGCCGGCATAGGTAATCACCATATCGCACACCATACACAGGCGTTCGACATCAGGATTGAGCGAGCAGATACCGTTGGACAACTTCTCCGGCAGCATTGGAATCACACGGCGTGGGAAATACACGCTGGTACTGCGTTCCTGAGCATCTACATCAATTCCGTCATCAGGACGAACATAATGGCTGACATCGGCAATCGCCACCACCAAACGGTAATTGCGGCCGACTTTTTCAGCAAAAACCGCATCGTCAAAGTCCCGCGCAGTTTCGCCGTCAATGGTTACCAGAGGCAAATCGCGTAAGTCCACGCGTCCTTTCAAGTCGGTTTTACGCACATGATCAGGAATTTTCTTCGCGGCTTTGACACATGCTTCGCTGAATTGATGAGGCAAATGGTGCTTGCGTACAGCGATTTCGATTTCCATACCGCTATCGGCATAATCGCCCAACACTTCAATCAGCTTAGCCACAGCAGGACGATGTGCTTCAGGATACGTCTCGATTTCAGCCACAATCACTTGGCCGGATTGCGGTTTAAAGTGCGCCACGCTTTCAGGCTCTAACACGATACTTTGGCTCAAACGCTTGTCTTCCGCTTCCAAAATGGCCACGCCGCGATCCATATAAAAACGGCCGACCACTTTAGACTGCGCACGCTCCACTACATCCAAAACCGTACCTTCACGACGGCCTCTGCGGTCGATACCGGCAGGACGAACGGTAACAATATCCCCGTGCATTACGCCGCGCATCTGACGCTCATACAAAACAAAATCGCCCTCACCTGTCGGCGTTAGCGGCACGGCAAAACCAAAGCCGTCTTTATGCGCTTCGACACGGCATTTAACCAATGCCAATTTTTCTGCCGCACACACCGCGCCACGTCGATTGATCAACACCTGACCATCGCGCGCCATCGCTTTCAGACGGCGCTCGAAGAATTCATATTCATCTTCTGTAATCGACAATTCATGTGCCAAAGCTTCGATTTTTGTCGGCACGCCTTTTTGTTCCAATAATTCAATAACCCATTCACGGCTAGGCAGCGGATGAGCGTAACGTTGTTTCTCCCGCTCCAAATACGGGTCTTTTTCTCGTAAATTTAAAGATTTAGTATTTTTGTTCATTTTGATAGTTGACATTCTTTTTTTAAAATATATAATAGCTGCTTCTTCGCAGTTCAGGTAGTCAACTCTACCTTAAATTGAAGAATAAAGCAAAGCCCAGGTGGCGGAATTGGTAGACGCGCTAGCTTCAGGTGCTAGTGTCCTCACGGGCGTGGAAGTTCGAGTCTTCTCCTGGGCACCAAATAATTTGGTGCTTCTTTGCTTAAGAAAATTTAAATTGCCCAGGTGGCGGAATTGGTAGACGCGCTAGCTTCAGGTGCTAGTATCCTCACGGGTGTGGAAGTTCGAGTCTTCTCCTGGGCACCACTGATAAATTAATCAGTCAAGTTTTCACATTATTCTGAATAAATAATAAGTCAGGATAATAGTCCACAGAGAGGTGGATGAGTGGTTTAAGTCGCACGCCTGGAAAGCGTGTATACGTGAATAGCGTATCGAGGGTTCGAATCCCTTCCTCTCTGCCAGATACTAAAGACACCAGCTAACGGTGTCTTTTTTCATATCTGCCCTTCTTAAAAATATTACATCACACTTTTATTTCTCTTACCTTCTAATCAGAAACCTGCCACTCATTCTTATCTTATACTTAACCTTAATGATTAAAGGCCGTCTGAAAGTTTTCAGACGGCCTCTTTCTTAAAACTTACCAAATCCCAAACCATTGTTTATCAGACTGCTTTTTATTGCCGTTCTGCTGCTCGTGGTTTTGACGGCGAAATTGCCAAGGTGCTTGCGGATTGTCTTTTTTCCATAAGCCTTTACGTTTTTCCTTAGCTTGTTTTTGTGCGGCCGAATAGTCGGTATAGGCGGTTTTACTTTGTTGTTTTTTGGCATAACTTTCATAATGCCATGCGGCGCCATCCCGTATCTGCATCAAATTCAGGTCAATCGTTCCGACTGATACTTGGGCAACTTCGCGCTGGTAACGGTCGGCTTCAAATACGCGCACTTTGGCTTTTTTATTCAATGCGGCATCAATCAAATTGTCTCGTGATTGCGTACCATAAGCCTGATTGATTTCCGGTGCATCAATATAAGCCATACGGATTTTGTGTTTTCGGCCGTCGCTATCGATAATGTGCATGGTATCGCCATCATGGATTTTGATGATTTTTCCGTTGTATGTGTAGGATTGCCTCGATGACTTTTGTTTTTGTTCCGATTTGGGTTTAGCTTCGGCTTTGGTGTCAGATGTGGCCTTGACGACATTTTCTCCTAACCATTCATTGACCTTTTCCAAACCGATATTGTCGCCTTGTGCCAATGTTGCGGCAACGCTTACCCCTGTACGAATCAACTCGGTATCGCGTGAGCTGTAACCAAGTGCGCCCAAAACGGATAAAACAACAGGTAACCATTTTATAATTTTACTGATTTGCATATTTTGCCAAATCGAAGGCCGTCTGAAAGACCTAATGCACTTTCAGACGGCCTTTTAAGATTGATTAATCTTCATTAATCCTGACAAGGTAGGATGACTTTTGCACCTTCTGCCGTACCCAAAACCAACACATCGGCGGCATCGCGGGCAAAAATACCGTTTTCGAGTACGCCGGTGATTTTGTTGATTTCGTCTTCCATTTTCAAGGCCTGGTCGATATTGAGGCCGTGAACATCGACGATTTGATTGCCATAGAAAGTGGTATAACCGACACGCAACTCAGGTTGTCCGCCCATCGCAAGCAGTTTGCGCGACACCAGCGAACGGGCATTTTCAACCACTTCTACCGGCAATGGGAATTTGCCCAAACGGGAAACGTATTTGCTTTCATCAGCGATACAGACAAATTTATCAGATGCGCTGGCCACGATTTTTTCGTTCAAATGCGCACCGCCGCCGCCTTTAATCATTTGCAGCGCATGGTTGACTTCGTCTGCGCCGTCAACATAAACCGCCAAACCCATCACTTCATTCAGCGAAACTTCTGGAATCTCGTATTTCGCCAAAAGCTCGCTGGATTTTTTAGAAGTAGACACGGCACCCTTGATTTTCTTACCGCTTTTACCCAAAGCTTCGATAAAAAAGTTGATGGTAGAGCCGGTACCGATACCGATGTATTCGTTTTCAGGAACAAATTCCACCGCTTTTTCGGCGGCAATACGTTTGAGTTCGTCTTGAGTTGCCATGTTGTCAGTCCTTCAGTTTGAATAATAAAGTAATTTTAAGCTCTTAGGCTTTAATCAGCAATACTGCCGCTTGCGCTTCAATGGCTTCCATACGTCCCAGATAGCCAAGTTTTTCGTTGGTTTTACCCTTGATGTTCACGCAGTTTGCAGGCAAACCCAAATCTGCAGCGATATTGGCGCGCATTGCCGGAATATGTGGCGCGAGTTTGGGTTTTTGCGCAATCACGGTCGTATCGACATTAACCACCTTCCAACCCAATGCCTGCACGCTTTGATAAGCCTCGCGCAACAGCACACGGCTGTCTGCATCTTTGAATTTGGCGGCAGTATCAGGAAAATGACTGCCGATATCGCCCAAACCGGCCGCACCCAACAGGGCATCGGTAATCGCATGCAACAGCGCATCGGCATCTGAATGACCCAGCAAGCCTTTTTCAAACGGAATGTTTACGCCGCCGAGTATCAAATCTCGCCCTTCGACCAACTGATGGACATCGTAGCCCTGTCCGACACGGATATTCATGTTTGTTTCCTTAAATAATGGGTTTTGATTGTTCAGACGGCCTTGAGCAACAATCTGACAATGTATTCGTCTTGCGGCAGCGTCAATTTCAAATTGCGCGTATCGCCCTGCACCAAGCGCGGCCGGATACCCAGTTTTTCAACCGCTGATGCTTCATCCGTAATCTCACTTAAATCATCAACCGATAAAGCACGGTGTAACAAGGCCGTCTGAAAAAGCTGCGGCGTTTGCGCCTGCCATAATCCTGCGCGTGCAACGGTTTCATCAATATGATGATTGCCGTCTGCCCGCTTGAGCGTATCAGCCACCGGTATGGCCAAAATACCGCCTTCATCATTCTCACCCGCCTCATTAAGCAAACGCGTTAACGCTTCAGCAGGCAGGCAACAACGCGCGGCATCATGAACCAAAATATTGTCTTGCGCCTCGGCCAAACCTTGCTCCAATAAAACGGACACACCATTGCGTACCGTTTCGGCACGACTTGCTCCGCCTACTCGAAAGACGCGTACTTTCTCAGACAGGGCCGTCTGAAAACCCGAATCTTCCGGCGAAAGAATAACAGCAATTAAATCTATGCGGGGGTGTTGCTCAAAGATTTCTATGGTATGTTGCAATACGGTTTTACCATTGATTTCAACATATTGTTTTGGTTTTCCTGCACCAAATCGCGCTCCCACACCGGCAGCAGGAATCAAAGCGATATTGCGGCGCATCATGCTGACGCTCCGGCATTGGCCTCATCTGGTGTTTCGGCCTTGCGCCATACACACGCTTTGCCTAAATCGTCCAAATATTTTTCATGTGCGGCCAGCTCGTCCGCATTGGCTTTGATAACTTTCAACTTAGACGTACGTTTGGTTTCCACAATAACGGTTTGTTTGACTTCGCCCTCTTCTTCCGTCTCGCTACCCATCAGATCGAACTGCTGACGCGTCATGGCAAGATAGACTTCACCCAAAAGCTCGCAGTCGATTAACGCGCCGTGCAAAACACGTTTGCTGCGGTCAACGGAAAAGCGGTTACACAACGCATCCAAGCTTGCCTTTTGCCCCGGAAACATTTCACGCGCCATGGCCAGCGTATCGGTGACTTTACAACCGAGTTCCTCGATAGAAGGCAAACCCATGCGGCGGAATTCCATATTCAGGAAGCCGACGTCAAACTTAGCATTATGGATAATCAGCTCTGCGCCACGTATAAAGTCGGCAATCTGTTTACCCACTTGGGCAAACGGCGGTGCATTCTTCGCTTCCAATACTTCAATCGTCAAACCATGCACCTTCGCCGCTTCCTCCGGCATATCGCGCTCGGGGTGGACATATAAATGAAGGTTGGAGTCGGTCATTTGGCGGTTGATCATTTCTAAGCCGGCAAATTCGACCAGACGGTCACCGTTTTCAGGATAAAGACCCGTGGTTTCCGTATCGAGGATAATCTGACGTTGGCTCATGGTTGGTGGTTTCTGCAATTATCAAAACGTCCTGAATCATACTGAAGGCCGTCTGAAATGTATAGTCAGCAAAACTTTAGCTGCTTTTGAAATGCCTTTTTACGGCTGGATTTTTTCAGACGGCCTTTATTCTTTTTGCATTTAATGGCCATCTATTACTGCATTTTTAAGTAGAAAGCCCAATTTCTAAAAAATTTTTTAAATTTAATTTCTTTAATAATGAATACCTTACTTATTATTTAAATAATAGGAACAATTATCATTTGCAAATTTAAAAAATCTCCGTATAATACAACCCATCGAAACAAAACAACCGCACAACAGAATGAAAGGAGAAGAAAATGCCCGAAAGTATTTTTAAGCAAGTCTCCCTTGATATTCTGAGACTGCACCAACAAGCCATCCGCTCTTTGATCGCCACCAAGTGTTGCGACGAATGCGAAGTACACGACGCAGTATTCATTACTTTAGATGGCCGCTATTATGTTTGGCTCCCTTGCATGGGCAAATCGCCCCAATCAGAAACCGGCATCCTGCTGATTGAAGATGAAGACGGTAATACGCGCTTAAGCTGGGTTGCCGGTACACGCGAAGTCAAGCAAAAAGACAGTCTGTACAACCGCGTTGTTTCCGCTCTGCAACGAAAAATGCAGCGCACGAAAAACAAGTTCATCCAGTCGGCAAACGCCCGATTGCTTGAGCTGACGCCTCAGCAAGGCCGTCTGACGACAAACAGCAAAGATTTCTCGCTTTCACCACATGACTTGATGAAAGCACTTTATCCGGCAACACATCAAATAGGAGAATTTGCCCTGTAACAGTTTTTGGTAGTGGTTTGTGTTCCTTTTGCGCCCCTTAACATTTTAAAGGGGCGATTTTTTTTGCCCCTACTTTTCAGACGACCTAAACACCGGTTTTCCAGTACAATAAAGGCCGTCTGAACATTTCCTACTTTTCAACCATGCAACTGCTCAAATACATCCAATCACAAGGCCTCGGCAGCCGCAAGCAATGCCAATGGCTGATAGATAATGACTGCATCGCCATCAACGGCGAAATCTATAATCGTGCCAAAGACGATATCGACCCGTCTCAAGTGCACACCCTGTCTGTTGACGGCGAAGAAATTGCCGCCGTCCCCATGCCCTATTTTTATATCCTGCTTCATAAGCCTGCAGATTACGAGACTTCGCACAAACCTCAGCAATATCCAAGCATCTTCAGCCTTCTTCCCGACCACATGCGCAATATCGATATGCAGGCAGTCGGCCGCTTGGATGCAGACACAACCGGAATTATTCTGATTACCAACGACGGCCAATTTAACCACCGCGTTACCTCGCCCAAACACAAAGTTCCGAAGCTCTACCGCATCACTTTGAAACATCCTGCCGACGATACCCTTTGCACTGTGCTGAAAAACGGCGTCCTCCTGCATGACGATAATGAAACCGTCGCCGCGGCCGAAGCAGTATTGACCGACCCAACCACATTGATGATGACCATTACCGAGGGTAAATACCATCAGGTCAAACGCATGGTTGCAGCCGCAGGCAACCGTGTCGAGCAGCTCCACCGTGAGAAATTCGGCGACTGGAATGTCGATGATTTAGCCGCCGGAGAATGGAAATTTATCCAAATCTAAAAAAATTCCAAATTTTTCGATAAATTTTTAAACAATATAGATTTTTTATTTATTTAAAATCAAATATCTAAACCTTATTATTTTTATTTAACAGAATTTAACACTGTAAAGACTGAACTATTGTATAATTCGCCTGTCTGAGTAACACTTGCTTCGAAAGAAGTGAGTAAGTGAGTAAGACGTTTTCCCCGTAATGTGTTTGGCCATCTATACTTTCCCCTTAGTATAGATGGTTTTTTTTATCTAAAATTTGGCAACCAAGCGGGCGTACTTTCAGACGGCCTTTCTCATCTAAAGAAGCCATCATTTCCAACCCTCATCTCCCACTCATTAACTTGCCATTATCCCTTTTCTCTTTCTCGTCTCTTCCGCATCAATCTGTGCCGTTCCCATTTCAGACAAATCGTTTTATAGAAAGAAAACCTATCGGCGACTATCCAAGCTAAGGTTACAGGATGTTATTTAGACGGCCTTAGATAAATACCATCTTTGTTGCCAACATATTCGAAAGCACACCTTAGTGCTATCTAATATCCTCACAACAACCCTTTCCCATATCCCACTTTCAGACGGCCTTTATCGTTACGGCTCTTTCAATCATTCATATCGTTTCAGCCAAATTCTCTGTTTGCAGGTTTCAACACCAAGCAAACCAGAGGGACTCACTAAAAATTCTTCACTACATGGTTTTTTTAACTAATTTTCTTTTCAGACTTTAGTCAAGATTCGTTAAATCTTTGCGGTAAAATGTTGTCTTTATTTTTATGCATCTGAGTATTTATGTCTTCCAATCAACCCCGTCAAACTTGGTCCAACCGTTTGACTTACATCCTTACCGTTGCCGGCGCGACTGTCGGCTTTGGCGCAACTTGGCGTTTCCCGTATTTGGTTGGTGAAAACGGCGGCGGCGCGTATGTGTTTCTGTTCTGTATCGCCATGCTGGTCATCGGTATTCCGATGATTTTGGTGGAAAACGTCATCGGTCGCCGTAAAGGCGTGAACGCGCTGGATGCGTTTGGCGGCACAATGAATGGCAAACCCGTTGCCAAAGTTTGGAAATTGGTCGGTTGGATGGGACTGCTCGGCGCATTCGGCATCATGGCCTATTACATGGTGCTCGGCGGCTGGGTTATCAGCTACATCATCAATATCATCGGCGGTAATTTGGATATTTCCAGCCCGGTTTCCGGAGAAGTCACCAAAAGTTTCTTTACCGAACACATCGAAAACAGCCCTTGGGAAATTGCTTTCTACACCTTCCTATTTGTGGTTGTGAACCAATGGATCTTGGTCAAAGGCGTGATCGGCGGTATTGAAAAAGCGGCAAAATACCTGATGCCTTTGCTGTTTTTATTCCTGATTGCCATGGTTGTGCGCAACGTTACCCTGCCGGGCGCAATGGAAGGCATCATCTTCTATCTGAAGCCTGACTTCAGCAAAATTACAGCCGAACTGTTCGTCTTCGTTTTGGGACAAGTATTCTTCGCATTGAGCTTGGGTTTCGGCGTGATGATTACGTTATCCAGCTATCTGGATAAAAACGAAAATCTGGTTCAGACGGCCGTGATTACCGCGATTACCAACACTTTGATTGCCGTGTTGGCCGGCTTTATGATTTTCCCTTCCCTCTTCAGTTTTGGCGTTGCCCCGAATTCTGGCCCGACGCTGGTGTTCCAAAGCCTGCCGATCGTGTTTTCCAATATGTGGGCAGGCCCGGTGTTTGCAGTGATTTTCTTCTCACTGCTTCTGATTGCCGCGCTGACGACTTCTCTGACCATTTATGAAGTGTTGATTACGACCATTCAGGAGAAAACCAAAATCCGCCGCACAGCCGCGATTACCATCGTACTGGCAGGTATTTTTATCTTCGGCAATATCCCGTCCATCTTGAGCTACGGCCCATGGAAAGATATTTCCGTGTTTGGTAAAAACATTTTCGATGCCTTTGACTACATCAGCGGTAACATCCTGTTTATGCTGACCGCTCTTGGCTCTGCCTTGTTTGTCGGCTTCGTGATGAAAGATGAAGCGAAGGACGAATTGCTCTACAAAGGCAACCATACCACCGTCAATATCTGGTTTGCCTATGTGAAATACCTCGTGCCCTTGGTCATTCTGCTGATTTTCATCAGCAACCTGTTCTAATAAACAAACATATAAAAAGGCCGTCTGAAAAATTCAGACGGCCTTTATTTTGACTATGCTTTATTCAGCCCAGTTTTTCTTCTTACTGGTTTTACCGATACCGGGGTTGAAGCTGTTGGTCGGGTCAAGTTTTTTATAGAACTGTTTCAGCTCGGGCTTGGCTTCATACAGATGACCGACATTATGCTCGGCAGGATATTGCGCACCGCGTTGGTCAAGCAGATGGAGCATTTCATGTTCCAAAGCCATACAGTCGTTGCCTTTTTTAATGATGTAGTCCTGATGGAACACATGACACATAAAATGTCCGTAATACAATTTATGGATGATTTTATTGTCAATTTCAGGCGGCAGTGTTTCAAACCAATCACGATCATCACGGCGCAAGGCGATATCGAGTGCAACCAAATCCTCTACTTCATCATCATGTACAGAACGATAACGGATCGCGGCAGAAGCCACAGCAAAGCGATGCAGCATGGCCGCCTGCGTTTCTTCGGCATTACATTCGAAGAATGCGCCGCCATGAGTTGCAAAATATTCCTTCAAGAAAGCACGCGCTTCTTCTACGCCCTCGCCACCCATTTTTAAAATTAGGTGATGTTCATATTTATCCCGATAGTTGCGCATAGATTTCGGCAAGTGATCAGGCAAAATTTTACTGATCAGTTGCATGAATTTATCAGAGAAGTGTTTTGGTAAGAAACTTATCTTTTTGCTGAATCTATCCACACGGGCTTTCAGATCAAACAGTTTCGGAAGTTGGTGGGTACCGAACGTCTTGATGATATAAAACGTATCTTTACCATAAATGGCAGCAATATCAAAAGCATGACGATGGATATACTCACCGGAAATAGGCAGGTTTTTAAACTCGCTCAAAGCGGCACGACGAATATCGGTCAGCTCATTAATATCATTAGTGCCGATATAGAACACGGCAGTCTGTTTTTCTTGTGGGAACGTATCCAAGCGTACGGCAAACACCATCAGCTTGCCCGCGCAGCCTGAAGCCTCGTAATGGCGTGCAGGATCGGCATTAAAACGGGCGGCAGTCGGTTCATTCACTTGGCGGACATGATCGCAATAAGCATGGTCATGCCCTTTGCCTGCATTTTGAACAATGTCTTTTTTCTGATAATGGAAACCTTGCAGATTGGTCAAAATTTCTTCAGGGGTTTCGCCCAAATCAATGCCCAAATGGTTGACCAGCTCCAGTTTGCCCTCTTCGTTGATTTGTGCAAACAGCGCCATTTCCGTATAAGCCGGGCCACGCTGTACCAATGCACCGCCGGAGTTATTACATACGCCACCCAATACAGATGCGCCGATACAAGACGAACCAATCACGGAGTGCGGCTCACGGCCTAAAGGTTTTAGCAGCAGCTCCAATTGATTCAGGGTAGAGCCAGGCAGGCAGACAACTTGTTCGTTATTGTTAATTGGCTGAATAATGTTCAAACGCATGGTATTTACAATCACGATATCGCGGTCGTAATCATTGCCGTCAGGAGTCGAGCCGCCGGTCAGACCGGTATTGGCGGCCTGCGTAATCACGATAACATCAGCCTCAACACATGCCTGCAAAATTTGCCACATTTCCAACACCGTACCTGGACGGACAACTGCCAGCGCCTTGCCTTCGCCAAAACGGTAGCCTTGACGGTATTGTTCAGTTTTTGCCGGGTCTGTGATGATATATTTTTCGCCGACGGTTTGCGTCAGCCGACTGATTAATTGTGTAGCATTCATTGCATACTCCTTGAGAAATGAATATATTTATTAAATTACAAACATTGTAGTAATCCCTTTTATCAAAGTAAAGGCAAACTCATTTTTAAATTCATCATTCAAATAAACAAAAGGCCGTCTGAAATTTTCAGACGGCCTTTTGATTCAAGCTGGAACAATCAGATTATTCGGCGGCTTTCTCTTCGCGAGCAGGAGCTTCCAGCAAAGCTTTGATAGACAGGCGTACGCGGCCGCGATCGTCTACTTCCAATGCTTTCACGTTCACAACCTGACCTACTTGCAGGTAGTCGCTGACATTGCGTACGCGCTCGTGGGCGATTTGGCTGATGTGTACCAAACCGTCTTTGCCCGGCATCACGCTGACAATCGCGCCAACGTTGTTGTCGAGGATTTTAACCACAGTACCTTCGTACACTTTCCCCACTTCCACTTCGGCAGTGATTTCTTCGATACGTTTTTTCGCTGCATCGCCTGCTTCTTGAGTAGTCGCAGCGATAGTGATGGTACCGTCTTCAGCGATGTTGATTTCAGTACCGGTTTCAGCAGTAATCGAACGAATGGTTTCGCCGCCTTTACCAATAACATCACGGATTTTGTCTTGGTTGATTTTCATGGTGAACAAGCGTGGCGCGTGTGCAGACAGCTCTTGTGGACCTGCAACAGCGGCTTTCATCTGATCCAAGATGTGCAAACGTGCTTCTTTGGCTTGAGCCAAAGCGATTTGCATGATTTCTTTGGTAATACCTTGGATTTTGATGTCCATTTGCAGTGCGGTCACACCTTCGGTTGTACCGGCTACTTTAAAGTCCATATCGCCCAAGTGGTCTTCGTCACCCAAGATGTCGGTCAGAACGGCAAATTTGTTGTTGTCCAAAATCAGACCCATGGCGATACCGGCAACGTGCGCTTTCAAAGGCACACCGGCAGACAACAGGCTCAAGCAGCCGCCGCAGACGGAAGCCATAGAGGAAGAGCCGTTGGATTCGGTAATTTCAGAAACCACACGCATGGTGTAGCTGAAATCTTCAGGTTCTGGCAATACGGCCAACAATGCACGTTTAGCCAAACGACCGTGGCCAATTTCACGACGTTTCGGCGCACCTACGCGACCCACTTCACCGGTAGAGTATGGAGGGAAGTTGTAGTGCAGCATAAAGCGGTCGGTATATTCGCCGGACAGCGCATCAATGATTTGCTCGTCGCGTGAAGTACCCAAAGTTGCAACCGCCAAAGCTTGGGTTTCGCCACGGGTAAACAGTGCAGAACCGTGAGTGCGTGGCAATACACCGGTTTGAATGTTCAACGGACGAACAGTGCGGGTGTCGCGACCGTCGATACGCGGTTGACCGTCCAAAATTTGGCTGCGGACAACATCGGCTTCCAAGTGTTTGAAAATGCCTTTGATTTCGTTGGCTGCCAAAGTGTCGGTTTCTTCGGTAATCAACGCTTCTTTTACAGCATTCCAAGCTTCGTCCAATTTGGCAGAACGCGCTTGTTTTTGACGGATTTTGAACGCTTCTTTAATGGTTTCGCCAGCAATTTCGCGTACTTTGGCAACCAATTCTTCATTGGTTTCAGGTGCTTTCCAATCCCAAACTTCTGGGTTGACTTCGTCGGCAAACTCATTGATGGCATTAATGGCCACTTGCATTTGATCGTGACCGTAAACAACTGCGCCCAACATCACTTCTTCAGACAAGATGTCGGCTTCGGATTCCACCATCAACACGGCTTTAGAAGTACCGGCAACAACCAAGTCCAATTGTGATTTGGCCAACTCGGCTTTAGTCGGGTTCAGAACGTACACGCCGTTTACATAACCCACGCGTGCCGCACCAATCGGACCGGCAAACGGTACACCGCTCAACACCAGCGCGGCAGATGCACCCAACATTGCAGGAATGTCAGAATCAATTTCAGGGTCAACAGACACCACCATCGCTACGATTTGGATGTCGTGGTAGAAACCTTCAGGGAACAAAGGACGGATCGGACGGTCGATCAGACGGCTGGTCAGGATTTCTTTTTCGCTTTGTTTGCCTTCGCGTTTGAAGAAACCGCCGGGGATTTTACCTGCTGCGTAAGTACGCTCGAGGTAATCGACAGTCAGAGGGAAGAAGTCTTGGCCTTCTTTCACTTCTTTGTTAGTGGTAACGGCAACCAAAACAACGGTGTCGCCCATAGATACTTTAACGGCAGCAGCGGCTTGGCGAGCGATTTCGCCGGTTTCCAAAGTAACGGTTTGATTACCGTATTGGAAGGTCTTAACGTGTTTATTGAACATTATTGTTCCTTTCAAAATACCGCACTGCTAAAACACTAATAATGCACACTAAAATCCGAATGTGCATAGTTAGGGTTTCAGACCGTGCGGCAGGTTATAAACAAGCTTTCAGACGGCCTTTAAAGCGCTGAAAACAACTCTCGATTATAAAGGCAACCATCCTTAAAATCCAGTATTTATACAATAAAAAGGCCGTCTGAAACATATCTCTTTCAGACGGCCTTCAAACTTAAAAATTAACCCTGAGTCAGCAAAGTCAATGCTTCCTGATATTTTTCGACTGTTTTTTGAATCACATCGACAGGCACTTTAGGCGCAGGCGCTTTTTTATTCCAACCGCTTTGCTCCAGCCAGTCGCGGACAAATTGTTTGTCAAAAGACGGTGGATTGGTGCCGACTTTGTATTGGTCGGCAGGCCAAAAACGACTGGAGTCAGGCGTCAACACTTCGTCCATCAAAGTCAGCGTACCTTCCTCATCCAAACCAAATTCAAATTTAGTGTCGCAAATAATAATACCGCGAGATTTGGCATATTCGGCCGCTTCCGTGTAAAGCTGAATCGCCTTAGCGCGCACTTCCGCAGCCAATTCTTTTCCGATAATGCGTTCGCATTCTTCAAAGCTGATGTTTTCATCATGATCGCCAACTGCGGCTTTGGTCGATGGCGTAAAAATCACTTCAGGCAACTGCTGCGCTTCCTGCATACCTTCAGGCAGTTGAATACCGCAAACAGAGCCTGTCTTTTGATAATCTTTCCAACCGCTACCTGCCAGATAACCGCGCACAATAGCCTCCACTTTCACCGGAGTGAGCTTTTTAGCCACGACGGCGCGTTTCTCCAAAGCTTTAGCTTCATTTTCAGGCAAAACATCGTAAACTGTCTGACCGGTAAAATGGTTAGGCATGATATGAGCCAGTTTTTTAAACCAAAAATTGGAAATCTGCGTCAGAATCTCTCCTTTACCCGGAATCGGATCATCTAAAATCACATCGAATGCAGACAGACGGTCGGAAGCAACCATCAACATACGTTTATCGTCAATTTCGTACAAATCGCGGACTTTGCCGGAGTAGATTTTTTTCAAGCTGATTTCAGACATTTCGGGTATCTCTTTGGTAAACAGAAGAATTTGGTATTTTAGCCCAATTTGGCATCTTTCGTCAGATTGTTTACAAAATAAAGGCCGTCTGAAACCTTATAGCTCGGTTTCAGACAGCCTTAGACTTTGATTTTAGGGACAAACCCTAAAAACCATCATCCTATCAGATGGCAGGAGCCTGAGTCTGATCTTGGATTTGGTTCACAGCAGACAGAGAGTAGTAGTCGCCGTGGCCGGTTACTTGGTAAGTGCTACCGTCAGCAAACTTGAAGTTTTCAACTTTGTGATCGTTACCGGTGAACCAGTCGTCGATGGTGATACTGTCGTTAGTACCGACAGAAACAGTCAGGTTAGCACCAGATTTGCTCAGCAATACGTCAGAAGCTGCAACGCCTTTACCGAACAACAAGGTGTCATTACCGCTTTCTTCACGGATAGTGTCGTGACCGTAACCTTTGTCGAAGAAGTAAGTATCGTTACCGGTACCTCCGATCAAAATGTCGTTGCCGACGCCGCCGTCGAGGTAGTCGTTACCGTCTTTACCAACCAGACAGTCGTCGCCAGCCAAACCGTACAGATGGTTGTTGCCGCCGTTACCTTCGATATTGTTGTTCAAAGAGTTACCGGTACCGTTCAGGTTTTGCATACCTTGCAAAATCAGGTTTTCAACGTGATCGGTCAGGGTGTAGTCAATAACGGTACGAACAGTATCTATACCGGCTTGTGCATTGCCATACTCGATAACTTGGTCGTTGGCATTGTCAACGAAGTAAACGTCGTTACCATCGCCACCGCGCATGATGTCAGCACCGGAACCACCGTTCAGGTAGTCGTTACCGGCACCACCTTGCAGGTAGTCTTTACCTTCTTCACCGTACAGAGAGTCACCGTCGGCATCACCGTAAATGGTGTCGTTACCAGCACCGGCGTAGATTACGTCTGTGCCGTTGCCACCGTAGATGATGTCTTCGCAAGCAGTACCATAAATGGTATCTTTAGCATCAGTACCGCGGATAACGTTGCCGTCTTTGCAGTCTTCAGCCCGGATGACATTACCTGGGTTTTTGTCTTCGTGACCGTATGAGTTGTTTTGGTTATGGTCGTCAACACAGTCTTTGCAGTCTGGCTCAGGTTTCGGTTCTGGTTTAGGCTGAGGTTTTGGCTCTGGCTTAGGCTCAGGTTTTGGTTCTGGTTTAGGCTCAGGCTTAGGCTCAGGTTTTGGTTGTGGTTTTGGTTCTGGTTGCGGTTCTGGTTGTGGCTCAGGTTTAGGCTCAGGTTTTGGTTGAGGTTTAGGCTGAGGTTTAGGTTGTGGTTTTGGACATGGGATCGGTTTGATTGGATCGCAGTTGTAAGGTGGGCAAACCGGAACACATTTGTAGTTAGGAGTTTTTGCCGGTGGGCAGAAAGCCGCAATAGCAGAAACCAAACCAGTTACCGCATTAACTACTGACACGCCGACGCTGGCAATGCTAGCGATGCTGCCGATAGAAACAGAAGATTTTGCTGCAGGAGCGCAGTAGTAAGAAGAGTAGGAAGCCTTAGGCGCAGGAGCGCAGTAAGAACTAACCAGGGGTCTAGTATAATACCCCCCGTAACAGTATGCCATAATAATTACTCCCAAAAGTTAATAAAATATTGGGTTGACGGAACGAGCAAATCCGCCCTTGCCCAATTATTATTTTAGTAATATTTTGCAAAATATTTACTCAAAAATATCAAACGGTAGAATTTGCCGATAAAAGGACGGAGTTTCGCCTGTTTTTAAA
The DNA here is from genome assembly GCF_051958155.1 of Neisseria sp. P0014.S009. NCBI lineage: Bacteria > Pseudomonadati > Pseudomonadota > Betaproteobacteria > Neisseriales > Neisseriaceae > Neisseria > Neisseria sp. P0014.S009. The sequence goes on from NZ_JBQCVS010000002.1 coordinate 129,252, forward strand.
TTCCATTATCCTAGCAACAATAAAAACATTAACATTGATTCACACTCTCTCAAACAGCATAGATCCTTTATCTATCTTGTTAAAAGCTGAATTTTAACTCTAGTTATAGTAAACAAACATAATACCAATAAGTGGTTATTATTCTGAATAGATAATATCGACAATTTACCCAAATACAGCCGCCTCTGCATTTTGTACTACGCCAATAATGTGAATTTGTCGTATTTACACTATAATGACACGAACACCTATTTAACAGCTATCAGAGGAGATACTCAACCATGCGTACTTTATTGACCGGAGCCAAAGGCCAGCTTGCCCGTTGTCTGCGCGACCGCCTGCCCGAAGATTGGGAACTGATTGCTACCGACTCTACTTCGCTGGACATTACCGATACCGAAGCCGTGCATCACATGATCAAAAACTTCCAACCAGATGCCATCGTTAATGCCGCAGCTTACACTGCCGTCGATAAAGCAGAAGAAAACGCTGAAGCCGCTTTTGCCGTCAATGCAAGCGCTGTTCACAACCTGGCTGCAGCTGCCCGCGCCGCACACGCCCGCTTTATTCATATTTCCACTGATTATGTATTCGACGGCGAAGGCAAACGCCCTTACCGCGAAACCGACTATACCAATCCGCGCAGCACTTACGGTCAATCCAAAGTAGCAGGCGAGCTTTTGGCTTTAGCCGCGCATCCGGAAAGTACAATCGTCCGTACTTCATGGCTGTTTAGCGAATACGGCAACAATTTCGTTAAAACCATGCTGCGCCTTGCCAAAGAACGCGATTCCCTCTCCATTGTCCACGACCAAACCGGCTGCCCGACTTATGCAGGTGACTTGGCTCATGCCATCATCAGTTTATTGCAACAGCCTACTTCCCCACGCGGCATCTTCCATTACTGTGGCAATAAATCGGCAACATGGTACGAATTTACCAAAGCCATCTTTCAGACGGCCCACCAATTAGACGACAGCTTCCGCATTCCGGAACTGAACGCGATTACCACCGATCAATACCCCCTGCCTGCTCCGCGTCCGGCATACAGCATTATGGATTGCTCACGCCTAGAGACCGAATTCGGTATCAAACCGTCCGACTGGCAAAAAGCCCTACGCGAAATTCTCCGCACAATCGACTGATAAGCTGATTCATCTATATCAAGGCCGTCTGAAAACATATTTTCAGACGGCCTCTTTGTTTCTTTTATATCAAATGCTTTATCTATCCAGTCTGTCATTTGAAAAGTGCTACAATAGCCGTTTATTTTATTTTTCAGACGGCCTGACAATATGTGCAACCATCATCCCAAACATTCACACGATAATGACACCATCCGCATCCGCGGCGCGCGTACACATAATTTGAAAAATGTCGATTTGGACATTCCGCGCCACAAGCTCGTGGTGGTAACAGGATTGTCAGGCAGCGGCAAATCGTCGCTGGCGTTTGATACTTTATATGCTGAAGGCCAACGCCGTTATGTTGAAAGCCTTTCCGCCTATGCCCGTCAGTTTTTGCAGATGATGGACAAACCCGATGTTGATTTGATTGAAGGCCTGTCGCCTGCAATTTCTATCGAGCAAAAATCCACCAGCCACAATCCGCGTTCCACCGTCGGCACGGTTACGGAAATCCATGATTACCTGCGCCTTTTGTACGCCCGTGTCGGCACGCCGTATTGCCCCGAACACAATCTGCCGTTGTCGAGCCAAACCGTATCGCAGATGGTCGATGCCGTCTTGAAGCTGCCGGAAGACACACGCGTGATGATTTTGGCGCCGGCGGTGCGCGAGCGTAAGGGCGAATTTGTCGATTTCTTTGCCGACTTACAGGCGCAGGGCTTTGCGCGTGTACGCGTGGACGGCGAAGTCTATCAGCTTGACGAAGTACCGAAGCTGGAAAAAAACATTAAACACAACATCGACGTGGTCATCGACCGCGTGAAAGTGAAGGCGGACATCAAGCAGCGGCTGGCAGAAAGTTTTGAAACCGCGCTGCGCCACGGCAACGAACGCGCGCTGGCAATGGAAATGGACAGCGGCGAAGAACATTGGTTTTCCGCGCGTTTCGCCTGCCCCGTGTGTTCGTACAGCCTGCCCGAATTAGAGCCGCGCCTCTTTTCCTTCAACAACCCGATGGGCTCCTGCCCGACTTGCGACGGCTTGGGCAACACCAACTTCTTCGATCCCGAAAAAGTGGTCGCCCATCCTGAATTATCCTTAGCCGCAGGCGCGATTGACGGCTGGGACAAACGCAACCAATTCTATTTCCAAATGATTCAATCGCTGGCGCAACATTATAAATTTGATGTCGACGCCGCTTGGGAAAGCCTATCGGAAAAAGTCAAAAAAGTCGTATTGCACGGCTCGGGCAAAGAAGTCATTGATTTCACTTATCTGTCTGAACGTGGTACCACCTTCAACCGCAGCCATGCCTTTGAAGGCATCATCCCCAATCTCGAACGCCGCTACCGCGAAACCGACAGCGAAACCGTGCGCGAAAAACTGCGCGAGTACCAAAACCACCGCGCCTGCCCGAGCTGCGGCGGCGCACGTTTGCGCAAAGAAGCGCGCTACGTTTACGTCAACGGCGAACCGTTGCACGAAGTTTCCGCCTGGCCGCTGACCAAAACCCACCAATTCTTTGAAACGCTGGATTTGGACGGCAACAAAAAACAAATCGCCGAAAAAATCCTCAAAGAAATCACCGAGCGGCTCGGCTTCCTGATTAACGTCGGGCTGGATTACCTGAATTTAAGCCGCTCCGCCGAAACCCTTTCCGGCGGCGAAGCTCAACGCATCCGCCTCGCCAGCCAAATCGGCAGCGGCCTGACCGGCGTGATGTACGTTTTGGACGAACCCTCCATCGGCCTGCACCAGCGCGACAACGACCGCCTGCTCGCCACCCTCAAACGCCTGCGCGATTTGGGCAACAGCGTCATCGTGGTCGAACACGACGAAGACGCCATCCGCGAAGCCGATTTCGTCGTCGATATGGGTCCTGGCGCGGGCGAACACGGCGGCAACGTATTGATTGCCGACACACCCGAAAACGTCGCCAAATGCGAAAAATCCGTTACCGGACAATACCTCAGCGGCAAAAAATCCATTGCCGTGCCGTCTGAACGCACGCCCGTCAATCCCGACCGAATGCTCGTCCTCAAAGGCGCGCGCGGCAACAACCTCAAAAACGTTACCCTCGAACTGCCGCTCGGTTTGATTACCTGCATCACCGGCGTATCCGGCAGCGGCAAATCCACCCTGATTAACGACACCCTCGCCAAAATCACCGCCCGCGAACTCAACCGCGCCCAAGAAGAACCTGCCCCATACGACGACATCCGCGGCCTCGAACACCTCGACAAAGTCATCAACGTCGACCAATCCCCCATCGGCCGCACCCCGCGCTCCAACCCCGCCACCTACACCGGCCTGTTCACCCCCATCCGCGAACTCTTCGCCGGCGTACCCCTCTCGCGCGAACGCGGCTACAACGTCGGCAGATTCTCCTTCAACGTCAAAGGCGGCCGCTGCGAAGCCTGCCAAGGCGACGGCGTCATCAAAGTCGAAATGCACTTCCTGCCCGACGTATATGTCCCCTGCGAAGTCTGCCACGGCAAACGCTACAACCGCGAAACGCTCGAAATCCAATACAAAGGCAAAAACATCAGCCAAGTCCTCGACATGACCGTCGAAGAAGCCCGCGAATTTTTCGACGCCGTCCCCACCGTATCGCGCAAACTGCAAACCCTGATGGACGTAGGCCTCGGCTACATCCGCCTCGGACAATCCGCCACCACCCTCTCCGGCGGCGAAGCCCAGCGCGTCAAACTCGCGCTCGAACTCTCCAAGCGCGACACTGGCCGCACCTTATACATCCTCGACGAACCCACCACCGGCCTGCACTTCGCCGACATCGCCCTGCTGCTGGAAGTCATAGGTCGTCTGAAAGGCAAAGGCAACTCGATTGTGATTATCGAGCATAATCTTGACGTCATTAAAACTGCTGATTATATTGTGGATTTAGGACCGGAAGGTGGCGATGGAGGAGGGAGGATTATTGCTTCAGGTAGCCCCGAGCAGGTGATGAAAGTTAAGGGGAGTTATACTGGAAAGTATTTAGAAAAACTATTTCAATTTAAAACTTCTACCATATAAATATTTAATATTCTTGGAGAGAAAAGTGAATTTTGATTTCACCACAAAGACGTTTAGAGATCTATTAGGAAGTAATTTCAATCAATTAGTAATTCCTCGCTTTCAACGAGATTACACATGGGAAGATGAACATACTCGTGAATTTCTTGAAGATTTAATCTCAAATTTAAAACAAAATAATTCTAATGACAATAATCAATCGGTACCTGATTATTTTTTTGGAACAATTCTTGTTACTGGGAACATGACTGGATCAAATGGTTTTTTAGAGGTTATTGATGGACAACAGCGTATTACTACAGCTACTATTTTATTATCTACTATCGGCAAAATACTAAAATCTTGCGATGAAATTCAGCTAGCTAAAAACGTATGGGAATACATCATTAAAACTACTGATGATGAAGAAAAAATTACTCTTTTACAAAATGACACTACTGATGATTTTTTTAAAGAAAAGATCCAAGATCTAAATATTCCATTAGAAGACGTAATTAAAATTAATGAAACTCCAGATGAAGAAACTAAGTGTATTTTAAATGCTGTAAAGCTTTTTCAAAATTACTTATCAGAAAACAGCATTAAAAACAATTTAAAGTCTTTATTAGGTGATAATAATGAGTTATCAAATAAAGATTATATTTCAATATTAAAGAAAATTCGAGATCTTTTATTAAATAGTCAAGTTGTTTGTGTATCTACAACTGATAAAAATAGTGCTAATTTAATATTTGAAATATTAAATTCAAAAGGAAAAAAACTAGAACCAATTGATTTAATTAAAAATGAAATTTTTAAACACCTTACTACTACTCAACCTAAAGACTATGCTTCAGGAAAATGGAAAAAAATAAAACATCATCTAAGTGAAAGAGAAAGGATTGAATTTTCTACTTTTTATCGACATTTTTGGCTATCACAATATCCTAAAGTTAATAATAGTGATCTACACGATCAATTTCTATCAAATATAAATAATAAAAGTAATTATGATAACTTTCTAGATCAACTCGTAAATAATGCAAAAATTTACAAGATGATATCCTCACCAAACTTTACTATCGACTTCCAAAATAAAAAACAATATTCATTTATTGTAGAATCGCTTACAAACTTAAGTAACTTCAAGATTAGACAATGTCGAGTTGCTCTACTCGCTATTTTTAGAAAGAAAGAAGAAAATAGAATCAAAACGGCTGATCTATATAAAGTAATTAGTTTTTTACCAAAATTTCATTTTATTTATAGTGCACTATGCTCAAAGAGAGCAAATACTTTAGAATCTAAATATGCTAAGTTTGCTGTCGATCTTACAAAATCAGATTCTACAAACAAATCAAAAGACCTAATAGAACAATTTATACAGCAACTTAAAACTATACTGCCTAATGAACAAGAGTTTACAGATAGATTTATAAAATTAGAGTATTCAAACAGAAAAAGAAATGATCAGAATTTAGTTACGAAATATGCTATATATGAATTAGAACGTATTTTTTCTAAAAAAAGATTAGTATCTAATACTGCCAGTATTGAACATATTATCCCAGAGAGTGAACATGATACTAGCAGAGAAGTATTAAATATTGGCAATTTATGTATTTTAGAAAACGACTTAAATGAAAAATGTAATAATCATGATATTAATGATAAATTTAAGATATATAAGGAATCTCAGTTTTTGACTACTAAAGATTTATTAAAACATTACCCTACAGGATTCACAAATAATAATATTGAAGAAAGGGCACATTATTTAGCTCATGAATTTTATCAATCCTTATAAATATTAATATTTGTAAGCTGTGGTCTGTATACTCAAACTATCGCATGCGAGGCTGCGCCACACACCCTACCTGTGAATTACACGGAACTTCAAAACCAACGCGTAGGGTGTGTGCGGTACGCACGCACGCGGTTGCTTGATTGACGGTTTGCCGTTTCAACATTTAACTTCGTTGAAGCTAGCGCTTTCAGACGGCCTCCAATGTCGTCTGAAAACATCAGCTTCAACAAAGTTAAAACTTTAAACAACAAACTATTCCTTCTCCAACGCTCAAACCACAAACAAAAATCCTATGGCGCGTTATCGCAGAAACTTCATTGCCGGCGGCACATTCTTTTTCACCGTCAAACTCGCCGATCCAAAATCGCGCCTGCTTGTCGAACATATCGACTTATTGCGTGCGGCTTATATGGATGTGCAAAAACAATATCCCTTTGAAACCGTCGCCGTATGCGTACTGCCGAACCACATTCACGCCATTTGGACGCTACCGCCCGACGATGCGGATTATTCCCTGCGTTGGCGGCTGATTAAAACCAAATTCTCCGCACATTTCCCTCATGCCGAGAACCTGTCCGCCAGCAAACAGCGGCGACACGAACGCGGTATTTGGCAACGGCGTTTTTACGAACACACCGTACGCGACGAAACGGATTTGCAACGTTGCGCGGACTACATCCATTTCAATCCCTTCAAACATGGATTGTGCGGTAATGTCCGCGATTGGCCGTTTTCGTCGTTTCACTGTTATGTTCGGGATGGATGGCTGCCGTTGGATTGGGGCGGCACAAAAGAAACGGCGGTAATGAGTTTGGTGGAGTGAATGCGCTATAAAACACTACCGACCGCGTGCGTGGCTAGGCCACATACCCTACCTGCAAATCACACGGAACCTAAAAATATTGAAGTGTCAAGTATTATTGTTTAATTTAATTAAAATCATGCAGCTGAAAGAGTCAGTCTATCTAAACATCCTAAAGGCCGTCTGAAAGTTCAGACGGCCTTTGCCTTTGTAAGTAATCCTTTTTATCAATAATTACGCCGCTTTACGATGATAATGTCTGAGCGCGTGCTCTTTGCGACGTCCGCTACTGAATGCGGATACGCGTTTCAGATAGCCGATAACGCGGGTACCGTAGTCAATGTCGTACGAACCGCAGGCGGAACAGGCGTGCAGGGTACGTTTGTCGATATGGCCGCATTCGTTGCAGATGGTGATGCGCACGTTCACGCAGAAGTAGTTGCAGCCGGTTTGCGCGGCGATGTCCAGCAGCAAGCGGTAGCCGGATTCGGGCAGGGCTTCGTCAAGGTTCAAGTGCAGCGCGGAGCCACCGTCGAGCCAGTCCACCAGTTCTTTGCCGTGCAGCAGGAATTTGTCAAGCGCGTTGATTTCTTCGTCTTCGACGACGTAGAAATAGGAGTTGTAGCATTCGCGGCTGACTTTGTAGCCGTCGGCTTTGTCCCATTTGGCGTTTTTCACGCCGAGGTTTTCGGCGGGGACGAACTCAGTGTTGAACTTCACGCCGTAGTGTTTGCTGGCGGCTTGATTGGCTTCAAATATGGTTTTCAGACGGCCTTGGACAAAGTTGATGTAATCGTCGTTGTAGCCAACCTTGATGCCTTGCGATTCGGCGGCTTCCGCCATGCCGTTGATACCGATGGTGAGGAACTGTTTGTCCAGCGTGATGAAGCCTGCATCGTAAACGGGCAACATTCCGGCGGCTTGGTATTCTTCCATCAGTTTGCGGTAGGCGTATTGGTATTTGTGGATTTTGGCGACTTCGGCGGCAAGGTCGCGCCCGTCTTGTTCCAGCCGGTTCATGTTGATGGTGATGACATTGATGGAACCGGTTGCCACGCCGCCTGCGCCGAGGGTATAGCTAAAAGTGCGGTCTTCAATGGCGTTGCGCAGACGGCAGCAGGAAGCCAACGAATCGGGGTTGTCGGAAAGATAGACGAAGAAGGAATTGCCTTCCGCCAACTCTTTCGCCATTTCGTCGGCAAACACGGTGTCTTTGCATTTGCCGCCATCGGTCAGCATCGCAGCGGTCACGACGGGGAAAGTCAAAACGGCTTTGGTGCGCTCTTGATTGAACCATTTGAGGAAGAAGTTTTGCAGCTTCGCCACGCTCGCCCACACCGGTTTGCTGAAATCGGGGAAGACGAAATCGCCGAACATCGCGTCGAAATAGTATTGATCGTAAACGGAAATATTCCAAAATACGCTCTGATAGCCGCGCGCGGCGGCAGGCTGGTTGATGCTGTACACCACCTGCTGCATATGGTTGGCGATTTCTTTGGCGTGAGTTTCCAAATAATCGTCGCCGTAGTCTTTGCGGGCGAAGTAGTCGAAATAAGTCAGAAATTCCACCGTTGCCACCGCGCCGGCAAACTGCGCGCTGATGGCAAACACAAGATTGATAAACGAGCCGCAAAACGATGCCAAATGCTGCGGCGCTTTAGATTCACCACCGAGTTTGCTTAACCCGTCGAACAGGAAAGGATACAGCGTAACCGACACGCAATAAGGCTTGAGGCTGGTTTCGTCGTGGACATAAATCTCGTGCGCCTCAATCTGGCGGATGTATTCGTCGGCGACGGATTGGTCGAAAATTTCGGCGATTTTGCGCGACACTTGGGCGCGGTTAATCTGCACGAAAAAGTCTTTCATGATTTCCGCTTCCATCGTGGCAATGTTCTTCTGGGTAACGTTGGCGTTGGCGTCCATTTTCGATCCGTCCGCCGCGTTTTGCGCGCTGATGTAGTCGCGCATGAATTGTAGTTTTCCGTTTAACTGTTCGGGATGCAGCCGAATCATGTTAATTCTCCTGTATGGTTTGGATGATTTATTAAACAATGACGGTTGGGCCGTCTGAAACATCGCTGTCAGCGAATACAATAAATTCAATTTAAATCAGTGCAATACAGCACCGGGCTAAATTGAAGCCACTGGAAAAACTTTGGGCGCGGGTTTGTCTTTGATAAACAAGCGGTTCAATACCTCTCCCGTACGTAAATCGATAAACTTCTGATTGGTGGTCGGGCTGTCCAAGCCGCCCAGCTCCATCTGCCAGCGACCGGTTTTCAGATACGTCAGATAAGGCAGGATGCCGTCTGAAAGCGCTTCCAGCTCTTCACGCTCCAGGCCGGTGTACAAACAGGCTTTCAAACCCGCCTGTGTCACAATGGCCAGCATTTTCTGCAAGGCTTTCGGCTGCCATTCCCCGCCCATAAACAACACGCAGCTGATTAATCCGCGATAGCGTTTCAGACGGCCTTTTAAATAATCCCCGGTCAATTCTGTGCCAATGCCCTCTTTCCATGTATCGGCACTATGGCAACCCTTGCAGCGCAGAGGGCAGCCTGAAAACAGAAATGCCAACGACACTTCGCCCGGTACTTCCTGCCATACAATTTGCTCAACTGTAAATTTCAAGCTGCTCATTGCAACACCATAAACACAAGATATGGTGCGAATTAAAACACAAGACTACTAGATATGGTATTTTTATTTAACAATGTATTTTACCTGTATAATAGATTTTTATTATTTAGATGATTGCCTATTGCTATAAAATAGCGGTTTTAAACCAATAAAAAGGCTGTCTGAACACGATTCAGACGGCCTGAAATTAAAATACGAAAAGCAAACTCCGTTATAGTAAAGTCTATCTAAATAAAACAAAAAAGGCCGTCTGAAATCATCTTTCAGACGGCCTCTATTTCAGGTTTTAACCCCGATTCGAGCCTTTAACCATATCCATTAAAAACAATCGGCAATCCAAGTTGCCATTAAACAGCGGAATCTTACGCTTCGGAGAAAGGCGCATAAATTTCGGCATATCTCGATCGCCGGTAAACATTCCGGCAAGCCAGCCTGCGTAATGCTGTTTCAACCATGTGCCCAGTTGCGGATAAAGCGCCTGCAAAGCCTGAATTTCGGCAAGGCGCACACCATAAGGCGGATTGGAAATCATAATGCCGTGCTCGCCGTTCGGTCGCACAGCCTGCGCATCTTGCACGTCAAAGCGGATGAAATTATCCACTTCGGCGGCTTGGGCATTAGCTAGTGCGGCACGAATCATATAACGGTCGTTGTCGCTGCCGGAAATGGGCGCGGCGGCCGGTTTGATTTGTTTTTCAGCTTCACGGCGCAGGGCTTGCCATTTTTCTTTGTCGAAGTTTTGCAGTTTTTCAAAACCGAAACGGCGCATCAAACCCGGCGCACGGTGTGTTGCAATCCATGCAGCCTCAATGGCAATCGTGCCGCTGCCGCAAAACGGGTCTTGGAAAGGCTGCGTACCATCGTAACCTGCCAAAAGCAGCAAACCTGCCGCCAAATTTTCCCTCAATGGCGCTTCGCCGGTATCCTGTCGATAGCCGCGTTTGAAGAGTGCTTCACCGGAAGTATCGATAAAGATTTCCACATTGCGTTCATCGATAAAGGCATGAATGCGGATATCGGGGTTGATTTTGCCCACGCTCGGACGCGCATCATAAATATCGCGGAAAGCATCACAGACGGCATCTTTGATTTTCAAACCGACAAAATCCAAGCTTTTCACATTGGCGCGCTTGCCTTCGACTTTGACTTTAAAGGTCTGCTCCAGCTTAAACCAACCTGTCCAATGGAGATTTCGTGCCAATTTGTAGATATCGTGTTCATTGCGATAACCGCCTTTGGTCAAGCGCAGCAAAACACGGCTGGCAACGCGCGAATGCAGGTTGATACGATACACCTGCTCCATCGTGCCTTTACATGCCACACCGCCGTCAACAGCGCGGATATCCTGACATGCCATGCTTTCGAGTTCCTGCGTCAAAGGCGCTTCCAAACCGCGAGGACAAGTGATAAAAAGTGAATAAACCGTCATATAAAACCTTTCCGGGTAGAGCTATCCGAACCACTCGGATAATAAATAAAAACAATATTATAGCCGAAAAACCAAAGGCCGTCTGAAACTTCAGACGGCCTTTGAATAAAGCTTGCTTAGTGATCCAAACTGTCGGTTTCCACCTTAACCGCTTTATCGGTTTTATCCTCCGGCAAAACCAAGTTCAACAATACTGCCATAATACCGCCTGCGGAAATTGAGTTTTGGAACAATACCGGCAGGTTTTTGAACACTTCCGGCTCAAATGCTACGCCCAAACCCAAACCGACAGAAGTAGCCGCTATAACCGCTTCACGACGGCGAATACCGTGGCTGACCAAAATCCGCACACCGGCAATCGCAATCAGGCCGAACATCAACACCATTGCGCCACCCAAAACCGGACTCGGAATCGTAGTAAACGCGCGGCCGATGACAGGGAACAAGCCCAACAATACCAAAATCGCCGCAATATATTTGCCCACATGACGCGAAGCCACGCCGGTCATTTGAATCACGCCGTTATTTTGCGCAAACGTGGTTAAAGGCAAAGAGCCCAACGCAGTCGCAATTACAGAAACCAAACCATCTGCCAATACGCCGCCGCGCAGGCGTTTGGTGTATTCCTCACCCTCAATCGGCTGCTCGGAGACCATCGCAGTCGCCGTCAAATCGCCAACTGCTTCAAATACGCTCAACAGGAAAATCGCACCGGCAACGATAAACGCGTGCCAATCAAATGCGAAACCATATTTAAACGGAACAGGCAGGGTAATCAGCGGCAGGTTTTGCAGGGCGGAAAAATCTACTTTGCCCAAAAACAGCGCAACAATATAACCGACAATCAAACCCACCGCGATGCCGCTCATACGCAGCAATGGGTTTTTCAAGCAGTTGAAAACCAATACAATCAGCAACACCAGCGATGCCAGACCTAAGTTTTCCATCGAACCGAACGTACCGTCTGCTTTCGCACCGAAGCCGCCGCCAAAGTCAGTAATACCGACATGCACCAAACTCAAGCCGATCAACATGACGACCACGCCGCTTACAGTCGGCGTAATCACTTTTTTCAAATAAGGCAAAAGCCAAGCGGAGAAGCACACCAAAAACGCTCCGACAAAGGACACGCCCAAAAGCGTTGAAATCATCGCATCTTCAGTCAAACCGCCCTCTTTCATGCCGGTACCGAGTGCAATCATCACAGTAACAAAAGAGAAATTGACCGACTGAATCGACAACATGCCCGAACCGACCGGTCCGAAACGGTTAACCTGCAAATAAGTGCCGACACCGGAAGCCACCATCGCCATCGACACCAAATAAGCTGTCATTTCAACCGGCAGCTCCAATGCCCCACCGACAATCAGTGCCGGAGTAATCATCGGAACAAAAATCGCCAGAAGGTGCGTAACCGCACTCAACAACGCATTCCCAAACGGCGGCTTGTCTTCCAAACCATAAACCAAATCAAGCGATTCCGCCTGTTTTTCAGTCATTCCGGCCATGTTGAACCTTCTCTCAAGAATCGTTAAAAAATATTAAGATGCGTATTTTAACCAATTTGAAATGTATCAGCAAATTCAAAACCATCAGGCCGTCTGAAAGTTCCGCCCAGCCGTTTTCAGACGGCCTCAAACCGCCTTAACACATTTTAATTCTTGACATCATTTTTCTACCTAAAAACAAACAAACCAATGATTTAAAAATGTATTATTCATTAAGATAATGACAAGTCACCATTAAACAGCAAAGCCTCATAGCGGATATGTTTCACACAAACAACAAAGTAAGCTACAATCCACTGCATAATTCACCCACACCATAAAATTAAAGGTTTCCGTATGTTAAAAGGCAGTCTGGTTGCCCTGATTACTCCGATGAATCAAGACGGCAGCATCAACTACGAACAACTTCATGACTTAATTGACTGGCACATTGAAAACGGCACCGACGGCATCGTCGCCGTCGGCACCACCGGCGAGTCAGCCACCCTGCCTGTCGAAGAACATTTGGCCGTTATTGAAGCCACTGTCAAACACGTCAACAAGCGCGTTCCCGTTATCGCCGGCACAGGCGCCAACAATACTGTCGAAGCCATCGCCCTTTCCAAAGCCGCCGAACAAGCCGGTGCGGACTACACCTTATCTGTTGTTCCCTACTACAACAAACCTTCGCAAGAAGGCATTTACCAACATTTCAAAGCCATCGCCGAAGCCACTTCGATTCCGATGATTATCTATAATGTTCCCGGCCGTACCGTCGTGAGCATGAGCAACGACACTATTTTGCGTTTGGCCGAGATTCCGAATATCGTCGGCGTGAAAGAAGCCAGCGGCAATATCGGCAACAACATCGAATTGATCAACAGCGTTCCTGAAGGTTTTGCCGTGTTCTCCGGTGACGACCCTACCGGTCTGCCTTTCATGCTGTGTGGCGGTCATGGCGTGGTAACCGTTGCAGCCAACGTTGCACCGAAACTCTTTGCCGACATGTGTCGAGCCGCCCTTGAGGGCGATATTGCGACCGCCCGTCGTCTAAACGAGCAACTTATCCCAATTTATAACACCATGTTCTGCGAGCCCAGCCCAGCCGCGCCCAAATGGGGCCTGAGCTTATTGGGCAAATGCGAACCCCATGTTCGTCTGCCTTTGGTAGCACTGACCGAAGCCGGTCAAGCCAAAGTCCGAGCCGCTCTGGAAAAATCAGGACAAATCTGATCCGGAAATAAGGCCGTCTGAATCCCAAACGCCCTTTTCAGATGGCCTCCCTGTTAAGAACTCCATCCACAGGAAAACAAGATGACCTATATCAAACCCATCGTAGTAGCCCTCGCCCTGATTAGCATGACTGCCTGTTCCGGCAGCAAAAAAGAACAACCCAAACTCGACTATCAAAGTCAATCGCATCGCCTGGTCAAACTGGAAGTACCACCTGATTTGAACAACCCAGACCAAGGCAACCTCTACCAATTACCGGCAGGCAGCGGTGCCGTCCGTGCCAGCGACTTCAACAAACGCCGCACTCAAGCCGTACAACAACCTGCCAATGCAGAAGTCTTGAAATCCGTTAAAGGCGTACGCCTTGAGCGTGACGGCAACCAACGCTGGTTGGTTGTCGATGGCAAATCGCCTCGCGAAATTTGGCCGTTGCTGAAAGTATTCTGGCAAGAAAACGGTTTCGACATCAAATCTGAAGAACCTGCCATCGGCCAAATGGAAACCGAGTGGGCTGAAAACCGAGCCAAAATCCCTCAAGACAGCCTGCGCCGTCTGTTGGACAAAGTTGGCTTGGGCGGCATCTACTCTACCAGCGAACGCGACAAATTCATCATCCGCATCGAACAAGGTAAAAACAATTCGACCGACATCTTCTTCGCCCACAAAGGCATGAAAGAAGTTTATGCCGACCGTAAAAAAGACACTACTATGTGGCAGCCAAGCGAGAGCGACCCTAACCTCGAAGCCGCATTCCTCGCCCGCTTTATGCAATACTTAGGCGTTGACGGCCAGCAAGCCGAACAAGCTCTGACCCAAAGCGTTGCCGCCCGCAGTAATGCTTCTGAGTTGGCCCGTGTGGACAACGGTACTTTGTTGCTGGCAGGCGATTACGGCCGCAACTGGCGCCGTACCGCCCTTGCGCTTGACCGCATCGGCCTGACTGTTATCGGTCAAAATGCCGAACGCCGCGCTTTCTTGGTTCAACAAGCGCCAACCGAAGGCGAAGCAGTTGCCAATAAAAAACCAGGCCTGTTCAAACGCGTATTTGGCAAAGGCAAAGCAGAAGCGCCAAAAACGTATCCTGAAATCATCGTGTATGTTGAGCCTATCAACAATGGCGCACGCCTCCATCTGTTGAATAAAGACGGCAGCCCATACAAAGGCAGCGATGCCTCCACATTGTTGAGCCGCCTGCACACAGAATTGCGTTAATCCGTTATTCGACTTAAGGCCGTCTGAAATATTCAGACGGCCTTTTTAACGAATCCGGCATGGTTTCAAATTCCCAATCTGACGTTATAATCAGAACATTTTTCCCCATTACCCAAGCTGCCATGACCCGACAAAAAGCCTATCTGATCCTGACCGCCCTGTTTACCCTGATGTTTATCGTACTGATTCTGTTGGGCGCTTATCTTCTGAGCATTCACAGCAAACAATTTGCCGTTGCCGCCTTTCTGTTTGCCTTTGCGGCCGTTTTTGCCCAAATCGGCAGCCTTGCCCTTTACATCCGCCACAAAGCACGCGCACAAATGGCTCGTATGCAGCAAACCGAAAACCATTAAGGAAAAACCATGTTTGAAAAAATCGTCCTTGCCAGTGGCAACGCAGGCAAACTCAAAGAATTTTCCCGCCTTTTTGCCGACTTAAACATCGAAGTCCTGCCACAATCACAGTTCAATACGCCCGAATGTCCCGAGCCGTACCATACCTTTATTGAAAATGCCCTGGCTAAAGCACGTCATGCCGCCAAATACAGCGGCTTACCGGCACTTGCCGACGACTCCGGCATCTGCACCAACGCCTTAAACGGCGCACCCGGCATTTTCTCCGCACGTTATGCAGGCGAAAACCCCAAATCCGATGCCGCAAACAACGCCAAACTCTCTGCCGATCTTGCCGATAAAGACGACAAAAGCTGCTACTACGTCTGCGTACTCGTACTCGTCCGCCACGAAAACGACCCGCAGCCCATCATCGCCGAAGGCATCTGGCGCGGCCAATGGCAGGCCGAAGCAGCCGGTACAAACGGCTTCGGCTACGATCCGCATTTCTATTTGGCCGAACATGGTTGCACCGCCTCCGAGCTTAACCCTGAAATCAAAAATGCCGAAAGCCACCGCGCTCAAGCATTGCGTGAATTGTTAAGAAAAATCGAATCCTTATAAATCGATAATAGGCCGTCTGAAAACCTGAAACGTTTTTTTAGATGTTCTAAATCCAACAAATAATGGAAGAAATCCATGTCCCCTAAGCAAATCTTGATTGTCGCCATCCGCTTGGTCGTTTTAATCGGTATCGTACAAACGCTTGGCAGCATCGCGACCATATTCGTACAGACAGAAAGCATGTATGACAGTAAACAAATCTCATCCGTACTGATGCTCTACGGCTTGTATTTAATTGCATGGCTGCTGCTATGGTGTTTCCCTGCCGCCATTGCCAACCGCCTGTTGCCCGAACATCTGCAAACCGTACAGGAAGCCCCAAAACACCCTGCACCATGGCTGACAACCGGTATTGTATTAATAGGCATATATACTGTTTTCCAAGCTATCCCCGACCTAATTTACCAGTTCTCTCTCTATCTTTTTGTACAGTCTATTGCTATCGACACACATACATCCGTTTGGGCGGACCTCGGCGCACAAAACCAAGCCGGTATACTTGCCAACATCGCGCAGCTTTTTATCGGCATTTTCCTGCTATTCGGTGCACCCAAACTCTCATCTTGGATGCGCAAAAGACTTTAACTACATAAAAACAACAGGCCGTCTGAAACCTTCAGACGGCCTACCTCACATTCATTCCCATGCCCAAACCCTCGCCTGAAGAATTGGCAGCCTTTGCAAAACACGTCGCTGCCTTCATCCCAACCACACCCGACAAACTTCTTCAACTCATTGACAGTCAAGAAACTGCTATCGTCTTTTTAGGCAAACCAAGCTGTTCATACTGTCGCTATTTTGTTGCAAAACTGCTTACCGTTTCCATAAACAAGCAACTTACCATCCACTTTACCGACAGCAGCAACAAGATAGTTTTAAAAACTTTTCGTGAACAACACGGCATCCAAACTGTTCCCGCTCTACTCAAAATCTCACAAGGCAAAATAAAATTCGTCTGCAATTCCAAATTATCAGAAGAAGAAATTGAAGCTTTTTTGAGCGCTTAGACTTCGCATATTTCCTACTAATTACTTTCCCAGCCTACATTTCAGTTAAAATAACGGCCTAAAAATTTCAGACGGCCTTAAGCCTCAACACATACCATGACCCAAATCACTTTCCAACGCCCCGGTCAGCTAACCGCCCTGCCTCCTTTATCACTCTATATCCACATTCCATGGTGCATCAAAAAATGCCCGTATTGCGACTTTAATTCCCACAGCCTGAAAAACGGCCTGCCGGAAGAAGCCTATATCGATGCCCTACTAACCGACTTGCAGCTTGAATTGCCCAATATTTGGGGCAGACCGGTGGAAACGATATTTTTCGGTGGCGGTACGCCCAGCCTGTTTCAGGCGGAATCGATTGACCGCTTGTTAAGCGGCGTGCGTTCGCTGTTGCGCTTGCAACCCGAAGCGGAAATTACTTTAGAAGCGAACCCGGGCACATTTGAAATTGAGAAGTTTCAGGGATTTAAAGATGCAGGTATTACGCGTCTGTCTATCGGCGTACAAAGTTTTAACGACGATATGCTTGCTCGATTGGGACGCGTTCACAATGGCAAAGAAGCCCTGACAGCCATTGATACTGCATTGAAACTATTTGATAAAGTCAATATCGATTTGATGTATGCCCTGCCAAACCAAACGGTTCAGACGGCCTTAAACGATGTGCAAACCGCTATTGCAACAGGCGTATCGCATATCAGTGCCTATCATCTGACAATGGAACCGAACACGCCTTTCGGTCATACGCCGCCCAAAGGATTGCCACAAGATGAAGCGGCATTGGACATCGAAGATGCCGTACACAGCGAATTGGAAGGCACAGGCTTTATCCACTACGAAACATCGGCTTTTGCAAAACCTGGTATGCAGTGCCGCCATAATTTGAACTACTGGCAGTTCGGCGATTACTTAGGGATAGGCGCCGGTGCGCACGGCAAAATTTCCTATCCCGACCGTATTGAGCGTACCGTCCGCTGCCGTCATCCCAACGACTATCTTGCCGCCATGCAGAGCAATCCGCATGAAGTAGTTGAACGCAAAACCGTTACTGCCGAAGACCTTCCATTCGAATTCATGATGAACGCCCTACGCCTGACCGATGGCGTACCTGCCGCAATGTTGCAGGAACGTACCAGCGTACCCACTGCAAAAATCATGGCACAAATAGAAACCGCCAGACAAAAAGGCCTGCTTGAATCAGACCCGACCGTGTTCCGACCGACCGAGCAAGGCCGTTTGTTCTTAAACGATTTGTTACAGTGTTTTTTATAAGTGCTTTTTTACAACAGTTGAAACATTTTTAGATTTGCTTAATTTACGACAAGAAAATACAATCTGAATAATTGTTGGGAACGACCAACCCCGGCGATTATCCACTACTCCTAATCCTACATTAAGGACAAAACAATGAAAAAAGTTCTGGTAACACTGATTGCTCTTTCCCTGCCTACATTTGCATTGGCTGATGCAACCAAAGGTTTTTATGTTCAAGCTGATGCTGGTCATGCTACTGTAAAACAAAAAGCTAATAATGCCAGTGGCTCGGTTAAAGGTTTTAGTCCACGCATTTCTGCTGGTTACGATTTCGGTGATTTCCGTGTTGCCGCTGACTATACCCATTATAAGTCTGAAAAAATCAACACTGCCTCATTCGATGCTGAAGGTAAATACCACAGTGCCGGCGTTTCTGCTATTTATGACTTTGATCTGGAAGCTCCTGTAAAACCTTATGTAGGTGCTCGTGTGGCTATTAATCATGCTTCTGCAAAAGTCAAGACAGCTAATTCATATTATGAACGTAGTGATACTAAAACTGGTGTTGGAGCAATGGCTGGCGTAAGCTACGAAGTAACACCTAACGTTGCCTTGGATGCAGGCTATCGCTACAACTATTGGGGCAAAATGAATAGCGTTAAGTTCCATACTCACGAAGTATCTGCCGGTGTACGCGTAACATTCTAATTCTTATCATGAAGCAATAATGGCCTCATGCATCAAGTAACGAAAGGCCGTCTGAAACCTGTTTCTCAGGATTTCAGACGGCCTTTAAGTTTTTTAAATATATCTAACTTTTTGCTACTTTTACTTTTTCTGCAAACCACAGCGCCACAGCCGTACCTGCCATATCGGCAATGCCGTCCGCGATCGAACCTTGGCGCGTAGTAGTCAGAAATGCCTGAGCCAACTCACTGCCTATTGCAAACAATAAAGCAGCAAGCAGAATGCCTTTATAGGGAATATTCCTACTGTCTTGAATAAACATTTTTGCACACAACCATGCCTGACCGAAAAACAGTCCGAAATGACCGACTTTATCAAAATGGGGAAATGGTGGAGCGCTATTGCCGCCCTCTTTGAAAAGTAAGGCATAAATGGCGGCGGCAAACCAAATACAAGCAGCGGCAGTAAATTTGTTTAATGGTAAGGCTTTCATTTGTCGGCCTCTTCATCCAACCATGTTTGGCAGATATCTGCCAAGCGGACAAATTTCCCACCCCGTGCCTTCAAAATATCACGCCATTGTACTACTTCTTCTGCATCCGGGGCATCTTCAATACTGCATTCGTAAAGACAGAAGTCTAATGTTTCGCCAACAATACCTGGGGCTTCGGTCTGCATAAGGCTGGTCAGTTCGTTCATATTTACTGTTTCTTTGATTCGTTT
Organism: Neisseria sp. P0014.S009; assembly: GCF_051958155.1. NCBI lineage: Bacteria > Pseudomonadati > Pseudomonadota > Betaproteobacteria > Neisseriales > Neisseriaceae > Neisseria > Neisseria sp. P0014.S009. The sequence goes on from NZ_JBQCVS010000002.1 coordinate 148,634, forward strand.
ATCACTAGTCAGACGCGCTGCCTGTTTTCAGGCCGTCTGAACATGATGTGCAAGGCTGCCCATTTGGCTTACTTACTGTGTAAAAACCGTGTTGCCTCTTCCCATTCGCCATTCAACACGGCCGGCAATCCTTGTAGGGATTTGGTGATGGAGTCATCAATTTGCTGTCTGTGTTCCGCTGACGGTTTATTCAACACATAACCGACAACCAGATTACGGTCGCCAGGGTGATCAATGCCTAAGCGCAGGCGGTAGAAATTGGGCGTACCCAAGCGAGCCTGAATGTCTTTGAGGCCGTTGTGTCCGCCGTTGCCGCCACCAAGTTTGAATTTGATACGGCCGCATGGAATATCCAGCTCGTCATGAACCACCAAGATTTCCTCCGGCTTGATTTTGTAAAACTGAGCCAAAGCGGCAACGGCCTGACCGGAGCGGTTCATAAAGGTCATGGGTTTGAGCAGCCAAACATCGCCATCAGGCGTAGTGGCGCGCGCTACTTCGCCGTAAAATTTCTTTTCGTCTTTAAAATTGACTTTCCATTTCCATGCCAGTTCGTCCAACAGCCAAAAGCCGACATTGTGGCGCGTTTGTTCGTATTCTTGGCCTGGATTACCCAAACCGACGATTAATTTAATTTTCAAGCTCATTACTGTTCTTTCAGTTTGACAGGCCGTCTGAAAAAGTTTCAGACGGCCTTCGATTTATTCTTGCCCTGCGCGTTTACGTCTCGCTTCTTTCGGATCAATCAACAATGGACGATAAACCTCAATCCGATCGCCATTGCGCAACGCTGTCTCGTCTTTCACTGCCTTACCGAAAATACCCAAAGGCGCTTGCTGCAAATCCAACTCTGGGAACTCTACCTCCAAACCGCTTTGCAGGGCGGCTTCGCGTACGGTTGTCCCTTCGGCAACGGTCATGTTCTTCAACACTTGCCTATCGGCCAGTCCGTAAACAATTTCAATCTCAAGCATAGCGGCGGTCGGCCTCTTTAATAAAAGCATCCACCAATGTACCGGCGAGATGGCCGAATACCGGGGAAATCATGGCAGAGAGTACGGCATTGGAGAAATCGTATTCTAATCTGAATTCGACTTTGCACATATCATCGCCCAAGTCGATAAATTTCCAAGTGCCGCGCAGGGTTTTAAATGGTCCTTCGAGCAAATCCATGCGGATTTCCTGCCCTGGGATATTGTGGTTGTGTGTCGCAAACGACTGTTTGACGCGCATATAGTCCATAAACAAGCGCGCTTTTAGCTCATTGCCTTTGCGTTCGATGACTTCGGTCTTGCTGTACCACGGCAAAAATTTTGGATAGTCCTCAACTTTGTCCACCAGCTCAAACATTTCCTTAGCGCTATGCAGCACCAATACGTTTTTCTCGACTTTTTTCATGTTGGTTGTAGACCTTGTTTTTGAATATTCGGGGTTCAGACGGCATGATTTAGAAAAATATCTGCCCTACTTTGGGACAAAATTCCTAATTTAAACCGCTTCGCCATTTTGTTTCGCTTCCAGCCATTCCCAGCGTTCCAGCTTTTCCAAAAGCGACATCTCGATTTCTTCAGCCCTGCTTTGTAACGCACCTGCTTTTTCGTAATCTTTGAAAATTTCAGGATCGGAAAGCTGGGTATTGATTTCAGCCTGTTCGGTTTCCAAAGCGGCGATTTCATCAGGCAGGGCATCGAGTTCACGCTGTTCTTTGTAAGAAAGTTTGACCGTGCGGTTGGCTTTGGGTTTGATTTTTTCAGGCTCGGCAACCGCTTTAGGCGCAGAGGCCGTCTGAATCTTCTCTTCTCTCGATTTTGCGTCGATATAGTCCTGATAGCCGCCGATGTATTCTTTCAGACGGCCTTGTCCTTCGAAAACAATGCTTTGGGTAATCACATTATCCAAGAACATACGGTCATGCGAGACAAGGAATACCGTGCCTTGGTAATCACGCAGCAAGTCTTCGAGCAGCTCTTGGGTGTCAATGTCCAAGTCGTTGGTCGGTTCGTCCAAAACCAGAATATTAGCAGGACGGGTAAAGAGTTTCGCCAGCAAAAGGCGGTTGCGTTCACCGCCGGAGAGCGATGAAACGGGGCTTTGTGCACGGGCTGGATGGAACAGAAAATCTTCCAAATAGCTCATCACATGCTTTTTCTTACCGCCGACTTCAACGTAATCATTGCCCTGTCCGAGCGTGTAAAACACAGTGTCGTTTTCATTCAACGCGCTGCGAAACTGGTCGAAATAAGCAACCTCCTGCTTACTGCCGATGCGGATTCTGCCGTAGGTCGGCTGCAATTCGCCCAAAATCAGCTTAAGGAAGGTGGTTTTACCGATACCGTTTGGACCGATTAAGCCGATTTTGTCGCCACGCTGCAGAATGGCGGAGAATTTGTCCATGATAACTTTGTCGCCATAGGCAAACGAAGCGTGTTCCAATTCGGCGATGATTTTGCCGCTTTTCTCACCGCTGTCGAGCTTGAAGTTGACCTGCCCTTGTACATTGCGACGTTCGGCGCGCTGGCGGCGCAGTTCTTCCAAACGGCGCACGCGCCCTTCGTTACGGGTACGGCGCGCTTCGATGCCTTTGCGTATCCATGCTTCTTCCTGCGCGTGAAATTTATCAAACAGGCGGTTATGTTCTGCCTCGACTGCCAACTCTTGCGCTTTTTTCTCGCTATATTTGGAGAACGAGCCGGGATAGGAGCGCAGAATGCCGCGGTCTAGTTCGACGATGCGCGTGGCGATATTGTCCAAAAAACGACGGTCGTGGGTAATCACAACCAAGCTGCCTTCAAACGCTTTGAGCAGGTTTTCCAGCCAGATAATCGCGTCGATATCCAAATGGTTGGTCGGTTCGTCCAGCAGCAATACGTCGGGCTTTTGCACCCAAGCCTGCGCCAAGGCGACGCGCTTTTTCTGACCGCCGGAAAGGTTGCCGATTTTTTCGTTTTCCGGCAAACCCAGTTCCCCCAAAGTCTGCTTGACTGCTGCATCCAACTTCCAGCCGTCCTTCGCTTCGATTTCAAGTTGCAATTCATTGAGTTCTTTCAACAAAGCCTCACTCGAACCATTTTCCAACTCATGGCTGACATGATGATAACGGCGCAATAAATCGCGGATTTCGCCCAAGCCTTCGGCGACGGTGTCAAATACGGTGGCTTCCTTATCAAAAAAGGATTCCTGCGGCACATAAACGATTTTAAGGTTGTTTTGAACAATAATCTGCCCGTCATCGAGCTTTTGTACGCCTGCAAGGATTTTTAAAAACGAAGACTTACCCGCACCGTTGCGGCCGATTAAACCGATTTTCTCGCCGCTATCTAGTTGAAAAGAAGTTTTGTCGAGCAAGGCGACGTGGCCGACGGCAAAAGAAGCATTTTCTACGGATAAGATATTCATGGGGAAACTTCAAAAAAGAAAAGGGAGACATTTTAACCGATTATCGGCAGATATTTGCCGACAATCATATGAAATTGAAAGTATCAGGCCGTCTGAAAGCGGTTTTCAGACGGCCTTCATCATTATTCTTGAACCTTCAAACCGAAATGCAGATAGGCTCTTTCGGTTGCTACGCGTCCGCGCGGTGTGCGCTGTAAAAAGCCCTGCTGAATCAGATATGGTTCAATCACATCTTCGATGGTATCGGTCGATTCGCCAATCGCAGCAGCCACGTTTTCCAAACCGACAGGACCGCCGCTGAACTTGTGCAAAATCGCCTCAAGGAATTTCCTGTCCATCACATCCAAACCTTGCCCGTCTACATCCAGCATACTCAAAGCCGCATCGGCAATTTCTGCATCAATAACGCCGTTGTTTTTCACATCTGCATAATCGCGTACACGTCGCAAAAGGCGGTTGGCAATACGCGGCGTACCACGGCTGCGCTTGGCCACTTCCATCGCACCCTCGTCGCCCATATCCAACTGTAACAACTGGGCAGAACGAGCAACAATAGTCGCTAAGTCTTTGTTTTGATAAAACTCTAATCGGGATACGATACCGAAACGGTCGCGCAAAGGATTGGTCAGCATGCCGGCACGGGTCGTCGCGCCCACCAATGTAAACGGCGGCAAATCGATTTTGACCGAACGCGCGGCCGGTCCTTCGCCTATCATGATATCCAACTGATAATCTTCAAGCGCAGGATAAAGGATTTCTTCAACCACAGGGCTTAAGCGGTGGATTTCATCAATAAACAGCACATCATGCGGCTCGAGGTTGGTCAATAAGGCTGCAAGGTCGCCGGCTCGCTCCAAAACCGGGCCGCTGGTTTGACGCAAATTAACGCCTAACTCTTTGGCGATAATGTGTGCCAAAGTAGTTTTGCCCAAACCCGGAGGGCCAAACAGCAAAGTGTGGTCAAGCGCTTCGCCACGTTTTTTCGCCGCCTGAATAAAAATAGCCAATTGCTCTTTTGCTTTATCCTGCCCGATATAGTCGTCTAAAGTTTTCGGACGTAAAGCGCGTTCAAGCAATTCTTCCTGAGCGGAAATATTTTGAGCAGTGATAATGCGCTGAGGTTGTGCAGAAGTAAGATTATCGGTTTGTAGCATAATGTTTCTAAATTCTAAGACCGTTCCCGACCCGTTATTTCAGACGGCCCGAACAATCAGATAAAGCGGTTAAATTATGATTTTGGCCATTATACCTGATAAGGCCGAGCCGCTTTTCCCTCAAATCTAAATCACACAAAAATTTTCGTTTTCAGACGGCCAAAGCAACGTATAATAAACGGTTAATTCAAATACCTATCGCATTCAGGAGAACACATGAGCCTCAAGCAAAAAGTCATCGCCATCGACGGCCCCAGCGCATCCGGTAAAGGGACGGTTGCCTCACGCGTAGCCGAAGCCTTGAGTTTTCTTTACCTCGACTCCGGTGCGCTTTACCGCCTGACCGCACTTTACGCACAAAAACAAAATGTTGCCTTGACAGATGAAGACGCCGTCAGCACATTGGCAGAAACTTTGCCCGCACAATTTGAAGGCGGCGCCGTATTATTAAACGGCGATGATGTATCCGAGCAAATCCGTACCGAAGTGATTGGCATGGGCGCATCTGCCGTCGCACAGTTGCCTAAAGTGCGCACAGCCCTTTTGCAGCGCCAACGCGACTTCCTGACCGAAAAAGGTTTGGTCGCCGACGGCCGCGATATCGGCTCGGTTATTTTCCCTGATGCCGCATTAAAAATTTTCCTGACCGCAAGTGCCAATGTCCGCGCCCAACGTCGTGCAAAGCAACTCAGTATTCCATGCGAAGGCGTTGAATTCGAGCGCATTTTGTCAGACATTGAAGCGCGCGACGAAGCAGACCGCCGCCGCCCTGTTGCTCCGTTGAAACAACTACCCGACGCCCTGCTTTTAGATACTGATAACCTTTCTATCGAAGAAGCTGTAAAAAAAGTGCTTGATTGGTATCATAAAGTTTAAAATTTGGAGTATAATCGCGAAGTTTTCATTTCAGACGGCCTGTTAACCGTATAACAAGGCCGTCTGAAAACATTTCCTAACCTGCCGCGCCAAGGACGGCAGGTCATTTCAAACCTAACCCGCACCCCTTGGCGGTGTACCGAAAAGAGTATATATGACTATGGAAAATTTTGCCCAGCTGCTGGAAGAAAGCTTTACCCTGCAAGAGATGAACCCAGGTGAAGTGATTACTGCCGAAGTAGTCGGCATCGATCAAAACTTCGTTACCGTTAACGCAGGTCTGAAATCAGAATCTCTGATTGATGTTGCTGAATTCAAAAACGCTCAGGGCGAGATTGAAGTTAAAGTTGGCGATTTCGTTACCGTTACCATCGAATCTGTTGAAAACGGCTTCGGCGAAACCAAACTGTCCCGCGAAAAAGCCAAACGCGCTGCCGACTGGATCGCTTTGGAAGAAGCTATGGAAAACGGCGACATCCTGTCCGGCGTTATCAATGGCAAAGTCAAAGGTGGTCTGACTGTTATGATCAACAGCATCCGCGCATTCCTGCCGGGTTCTTTGGTTGACGTACGTCCTGTAAAAGACACTTCTCACTTCGAAGGCAAAGAAATTGAATTCAAAGTGATCAAACTGGACAAAAAACGCAACAACGTTGTTGTGTCCCGCCGCGCTGTTCTGGAAGCTACTTTGGGCGAAGAACGCAAAGCCTTGCTGGAAAACCTGCAAGAAGGTTCAGTTATCAAAGGTATCGTTAAAAACATCACCGATTACGGTGCGTTCGTTGACTTGGGCGGCATCGACGGTCTGTTGCACATCACCGACTTGGCATGGCGCCGTGTGAAACACCCAAGCGAAGTTTTGGAAGTTGGTCAAGAAGTTGAAGCTAAAGTCCTAAAATTCGACCAAGACAAACAACGCGTTTCTCTGGGTATGAAACAACTGGGCGAAGATCCTTGGAGCGGCCTGACCCGTCGTTACCCACAAGGCACCCGCCTGTTCGGTAAAGTATCCAACCTGACCGACTACGGCGCATTCGTTGAAATCGAACAAGGCATCGAAGGTTTGGTACACGTTTCCGAAATGGATTGGACCAACAAAAACGTACACCCAAGCAAAGTTGTTCAACTGGGTGACGAAGTTGAAGTAATGATCCTGGAAATCGACGAAGACCGCCGCCGTATCTCTTTGGGTATGAAACAATGCCAAGCTAACCCTTGGGAAGAATTTGCCGCCAACCATAACAAAGGCGACAAAATCTCCGGCGCAGTTAAATCTATCACTGACTTCGGCGTATTCGTAGGTCTGCCTGGCGGCATCGACGGCCTGGTTCACTTGTCTGACCTGTCTTGGACCGAAGCCGGTGAAGAAGCTGTACGCAAATACAAAAAAGGCGAAGAAGTTGAAGCCGTTGTATTGGCAATCGACGTTGAAAAAGAACGCATCTCTTTGGGTATCAAACAACTGGAAGGTGATCCGTTCGGCAACTTCATCAGCGTAAACGACAAAGGTTCTTTGGTTAAAGGTTCTGTGAAATCTGTTGACGCCAAAGGTGCCGTAGTCGCTCTGTCTGAAGAAGTTGAAGGCTACCTGCCTGCTTCTGAATTCGCCGCTGACCGCGTTGAAGACCTGACTACCAAACTGAAAGAAGGCGACGAAGTTGAAGCCGTTATCGTTACCGTTGACCGCAAAAACCGCAGCATCCGTCTGTCTGTTAAAGCGAAAGACGCTAAAGAAAACCGCGAAGCGCTGAATTCAGTTAACGCCGCTGCAACTGCCAATGCCGGTACTACCAGCCTGGGCGACTTGCTGAAAGCCAAACTGTCCGGCGACCAAGAATAAGGTTGCAGACATGACGAAGTCTGAATTGATGGTTCGCCTTGCAGAAGTGTTTGCCGAAAAAAATGGCAACCAACTGCTGGCTAAAGATGTCGAATACAGTGTAAAAGTCTTGGTTGATACCATGACCCGCTCACTGGCTCGTGGACAACGTATCGAAATCCGCGGCTTCGGCAGCTTCGACTTGAACCACCGCCCTGCCCGTATCGGGCGCAACCCAAAAACCGGCGAACGCGTGGAAGTGCCAGAAAAGCATGTTCCTCACTTCAAACCGGGTAAAGAGTTGCGTGAGCGTGTAGACTTGGCATTGCAAGAAAGTGCTCATTAATACTTAGTAGCAAAACGCCGCAGAAATGCGGCGTTTTTTTGTTTTCGCAAGAAATACCAAAACCTGCTCTTTTCACGCATACCTTAATTACACACTATTTCAACTATATCTACTACAATGCTTGTGCAAAAAACGCAGGCCGTCTGAAATCATTTATAATAGACCGACTATTCTGTAATGAAAACATCATTCCAAGTACTGTCCAAACTATTGCGGATGATGTTTCAACTATCGCCAGCAAAGCATAATAAAGGTTACACATGAGCAATAGAGACCAACTATTCACACCACCTCCATTTGAAAACCACAGCCCATTGACTTGGTATCAAGCTGCAGCCGAACAGCCCAACTTTATCCGCGACGAAGCACAAGCGCGAGCCATTGAATATTTGGATCGTTTGTGGACCGAGCTGATGATGTTCAAACGCAAACGCAACCGTTTTCTCGGCCGTAGCTTACGTTCCCCCCAAGTACCTAAAGGACTCTATTTTTATGGCGGCGTAGGACGCGGTAAAAGCTTTTTGATGGATGCTTTTTTCGGCTGCCTCCCCTATCGTCGTAAGCGTCGCGTGCATTTCCATGCCTTTATGGCCGAAATCCATCAACGCCTTAAAGTCTTGAAAAGCGAAGCCAATCCCTTAAAAGCCGTTGCAACAGAAATTGCCAAAGAAACACGCGTATTATGCTTTGACGAGTTCCACGTCAGCGATATTGCCGATGCCATGATTCTAGGCCGTTTGCTGGAAAACCTGCTGAGTGAAGGTGTAGTCTTGGTAGCCACTTCCAACTACGCCCCATCCGAACTCTATCCTCAAGGCCAAAACCGCAGCAGTTTTCTGCCAACCATTGCCCTTATCGAGTCTAACCTGACCGTTTTAAATGTGGATGGCGGCGAAGATTACCGCTTGCGTACGTTGCGTCCTGCCGAAATTTTCTTTGTTCCTAATAATGAAGAGAACGAGCAAAAACTGGCTGCTTTATTTAAAGAAATGAGTGGAATCTCTGAATTAAACCCAGGCATCAGCATTATTCATGGACGGGAAATTCCTCATAAAGCCCAGTCAGAACGCGCCATCTGGTTTGATTTCCGCGCATTATGTTTTGGCCCGCGCTCACAAGCTGACTATTTATATTTAGCCGAACATTACGAGATGGTTTTCCTTTCAGGATTAGAACGCCTAACCCCTCAAGAAAAAGCAGAAGCACGCCGTCTGACATGGTTAATTGACGTTTTATACGATTTCCGTGTGAAGCTGTGCGCTACCAGCGCAGTTGGTGTAAACGATATTTACGTTGAAGGCGATTTTGCCGAAGAATTTACCCGTACAGCCAGCCGTATGATCGAAATGCAATCTGAAGTCTACTTGGAACAACCACACCTGACTTTAAGCAAATAATGCCTTTCCCAAAAAGGGGCGAAATTTGGTAGAATACACTTCCCTCGCCTCTTGGCTACGACAACTTACCTTTCAATAAAAACAAGGACATAACATGGCTATCGAACGTACGATTTCCATCATCAAACCCGATGCAGTAGAAAAAAACGTCATCGGCAAGATTTACAGCCGCTTTGAAGAAAACGGCTTGCGCATTATTGCGGCGAAAATGAAACATCTCTCTGAGCGTGAAGCAAAAGAGTTTTATGCCGTACATAAGGATCGCCCTTTTTATGAAGACTTGGTTAAATTCATGACTCGCAATCCTGTCATGATTCAAGTATTGGAAGGTGAAAATGCCGTTGCCAAAAATCGCGAATTGATGGGCGCAACCAACCCAGCCGATGCAGCTCCTGGCACAATCCGTGCCGACTTTGCAGAATCTGTCAGTGTTAATGCCGTACATGGTTCTGACAGCGTTGAAAATGCTGCAATTGAAATTGCTTACTTCTTCAGCCAAAGCGAAATCTGCCCACGCTAAGAATAAAAGCCTGTAGCCGCTTTACGGCCGTCCGATTCATATCGGACGGCAAAACTGCTTTGTATGTCCTATAAATTAAAGGCCGTCTGAAAATCCAAAGGCTTTTAAAGCAAAGCTGCCCAATAAGCCCCTTTGCTTTAAAAGCTTTACTGAGAAACATAAAAATACATGAAAACCAATCTACTGAATTACGATTTAAACGGACTGACGCAACACTTTGCCGAAATGGGCGAAAAGCCTTTTCGTGCCAAACAGGTAATGCGTTGGATGCATCAAGCCGGTGCACAGAACTTTGAAGAAATGACTGACTTGGCTAAATCATTACGTGCCAAGTTGAATGAACAAGCCACAATCGAAGTGCCTAAATTAATGATGGCACAAGAATCTACTGATGGCACACGCAAATGGTTGCTGGATGTCGGCACGGGCAACGGTGTAGAAACCGTCTTCATTCCTGAAGCTGAACGCGGTACTTTGTGCATCTCTTCCCAAGTCGGTTGTGCATTGGAATGCACCTTCTGCTCTACCGGACGACAAGGTTTCAACCGCAACCTGACTGCCGCTGAAATTATCGGTCAGCTTTGGTGGGCCAATAAAGCCATGGGCGTTACCCCTAAAAACGAACGCGTTATATCTAACGTTGTGATGATGGGTATGGGCGAACCCATGGCAAACTTTGACAATGTTGTTACCGCTTTAAGCATTATGCTGGATGACCACGGCTACGGCTTGAGCCGTCGCCGCGTGACCGTTTCCACTTCAGGCATGGTTCCGCAAATGGATAGACTGCGTGATGCAATGCCTGTTGCTTTGGCTGTATCTTTACACGCATCCAACGATGAAGTGCGTGATCAGATTGTTCCCCTCAACAAAAAATACCCACTCAAAGAATTGATGGCGGCCTGTCAACGTTATTTGGTCAAAGCCCCACGCGACTTTATTACCTTTGAATACGTTATGCTCGACGGTATCAACGATAAAGCGCAACATGCGCGCGAATTGATTGAGTTGGTTAAAGACGTACCCTGCAAATTCAATCTGATTCCGTTCAATCCTTTCCCAAATTCCGGCTACGAACGTTCTAGCAATGAAAATATCCGTGTCTTCCGCGATATTCTGCAACAAGCCGGCTTTGTCGTTACTGTCCGCAAAACCCGCGGCGACGATATCGACGCTGCTTGCGGACAATTGGCCGGACAAGTACAAGATAAAACACGCCGACAACAAAAATGGCAACAGATTTTGGTCGAACAATAAGGTTAATTATGAAAATCAAGTTCGGATTCGCTTTACTTACCGCACTGACTCTTTCTGCCTGCGCTTCCTCTTCCGGCCCAAGCCCTAAAGAACGTGCCATTCAAGTTTCTAATATCAAAACCCAACTGGCTGTGGAATATATGCGCGGCCAAAACTACCGCCAAGCTACCGAAAGTATCGAAGAGGCGCTTAAGTCCAATTCAAAAAATGACCTTGCTTGGTTGGTACGCGCCGAGATTTATCAGTATTTGAAAGTCAAAGATAAAGCTCAGGAAAGCTTTCTTAAAGCATTGTCTTTAAAACCTGATAGCGCGGAAGTCAACAACAACTACGGTTGGTTCTTGTGCAATCAAATGAATGCACCAGCCGAATCTTTGGCTTATTTTGACAAAGCACTGGCTGACCCAACCTACCCAAGCCCCTTTATTGCCAATATGAATAAAGGCATTTGCAGCGCAAGATTAGGTCAATACTCTTTAGCCCAGGCCTATTTGGAAAGGTCTTTAGCAGCGAATCCGCAATTCTTCCCTGCTTTCAAAGAACTTGCCCGAACCAAAATGATGGCAGGCAATCTGAACGATGCCGACTATTATTTCCGCCAATACCAAAGCAAAGTTGATGTCCTGCAGGCTGACGATTTGCTTTTAGGCTGGCGTTTGGCTACCGCCTTGGGCAATAAACACGCCGCATACGAATACGAAGCACAACTTAGGGCAAACTTCCCTTATTCAGACGAACTACAAACCGTCACAACGGGCCACTAAATGGAAAATAACGATAAAATCAACTACGACACACAAGCCGCCAAAACATTGGGGGATGAATTACGCAAACACAGAACTGATGCCAAAATCGATATTCAAGATGTTGCTTCACGTTTGAAACTGTCTGCCGAACAAATTGATGCTTTGGAAAAAGGGGAATATTCAGGTTTTCCCGGTTTAGTCTTTGTTTCAGGCTATCTGCGTTCATATGCACGATTTCTGAAAATTGACGAACAAACCATCGCCAAACATTTGCTCTCCATTACTCCGCAACTTGAAGACCATGTATACGCGGTAACACGCAGCACCAACACCGGCTTAAGCTACAAAGACACTGAGAAACAAGGCTTCCCAAAATGGATATTGGGAATAGCTGCATTGGCTTTGGCTGTAGGCGGCGTTTACTTTTGGCAAAGCAAATCCAGTTTTGAAAATGAGCAGGCAAATATTCAGAACAGCAAAGATGTTGCTGATACGATGAAAACGCCTGCCTTAAAAACGGATAATGTTGCCGTTAGCGAAATGACGGAAGACGGCAAAAAAGAAATCACCAATAAGCCTGAAGTGGCCAATGATCAAGCAGCCTCAGCAGCTTCCGCCGCCGTACAAGAAGAGAAGCCTGCTGTCAAAGTTGAGAAAGACGAACTTTGGATTAAAGTCCAATACCGAAGTAATCTGATTATTACAGACAAAGATGGAAAAGTAGTATTCAGCCGTATCGTTCCAGCCGGAAGCGAACAACGTCTGAGAGGCGGCGCGCCTTACAATGTTTGGATCGGTATTGCAGCCGGCTCGGAAGCCAATTACGGCGGCACACCTATCGAACCTTTGAAATACCGTGTTGCCGGTGAAAAATCCGCCTCTTTTGTTGCAGGAAAAAACTAAAATGACCACACCTAAACGCCGTCAGACACATCAAGTCAAAATTGACCATCTCATCATCGGTTCGGATGCGCCCGTTGTTGTGCAATCTATGACCAATACCGATACCGCAGATGCAGAAGCAACCGCCCGACAGGTCAAAGAGTTGAGCGATGCCGGCTCGGAAATGGTTCGCATCACGGTCAATACTCCGGAAGCGGCTTCCAAAGTCGCCGAAATCCGCAGCCGCTTAGACGATATGGGCTACACCACGCCTTTGATTGGTGATTTCCATTTTAATGGCGAACGCTTATTAGCCGAATTTCCTGAGTGCGGCAAGGCCCTGTCTAAATACCGCATCAACCCAGGCAATGTCGGCAAAGGCGCAAAAGGCGATGAGAAATTTGCCTTTATGATTCGTACAGCGGCAGAAAACAATAAAGCCGTACGCATCGGTGTGAACTGGGGTTCGCTTGATCAAAGCCTTGCAAAGCGCATGATGGATGCCAACCTAGCTTCTGCTACACCGAAGCCGCCTGAAGAAATCATGAAAGAGGCTTTGATTGTTTCGGCGCTGGAATCGGCAGAAAAAGCTGTGGCTTTGGGCTTGCCTGAAGACAAAATCATTTTGTCGTGCAAGGTCAGCGCCGTACAAGACTTGATTCAGGTTTACCGCGAATTAGGCAGCCGTTGCCGTTACCCGCTCCATCTCGGTCTGACTGAGGCTGGCATGGGCAGCAAGGGCATTGTGGCTTCCACCGCAGCTTTGGCCGTATTGTTGCAAGAAGGTATCGGCGACACCATTCGAATTTCCCTTACGCCCGAACCCGGCTCTCCGCGTACACAAGAAGTCATTGTCGGTCAGGAAATCCTGCAAACCATGGGCTTGCGCTCCTTTACGCCAATGGTTACAGCCTGCCCGGGTTGCGGCCGTACCACCAGTACCGTATTCCAAGAGTTGGCTCAAGACGTACAAAACTATTTACGCCAAAAAATGGCTGTTTGGCGCACTGAATATCCAGGCGTTGAATCATTGAACGTCGCTGTAATGGGTTGCGTGGTAAATGGTCCGGGCGAAAGCAAACTTGCCGATATCGGTATCAGCCTGCCAGGTACAGGCGAAACACCGGTTGCGCCGGTTTATGTAGACGGCGAGCGGAAAGTCACCCTCAAAGGCGACAATATCGCTGCCGAGTTTTTACAAATCGTTGAAGATTATGTCAAAACCAACTACTGCGAAGGTGGCGCAAAGCGTAAGCAAAACCGTGTCATTCCGATTCAATCTGCCTAAAACATTTTTAAGATAAAGAGGCCGTCTGAAAACATGTTGGGCAAACTGGATACTTGGCTGACTGAGCATCCCAAACGCAAGGATTTGCATGGTTGGCGACGCTTTATCGTTGAATTTTGGTTTTTTGGTTTAAAAGAAGCACGAGCCTGCTTATTTGCAGGCTTGTTTTTCATTGCCATGTTCCTCATTCCGAAAACAGGCTGGTTGGGAATTTCGCGCTACGACCTGCTGCTGATTTTTGCCGTCTCCGTACAAGTAGCCATGCTGTATTTCAAGCTGGAAACTTGGGATGAAGTCAAATCGATTACGCTGTTTCACTTGGTGGGCTTTGCTTTAGAGTGGTTCAAAACATCTGGCGATATCCAATCTTGGAGTTATCCGGATGAGGCATACACCAAAATCGGCGGCGTACCGCTGTTTGCGGGTTTTATGTATGCTGCGGTCGGCAGCTATATCATTCAAGCATGGCGGCTGTTTGACTTAAAAATCAAAAGCCATCCGCCGTATTGGTTGGGCACTTTGTGCGCACTGGCGATTTATATCAATTTTTTCACCCATCACTATATCGGCGACTATCGCTGGTATCTCGCTGCTTTTGCTCTCGGCCTATACGCCCGGACAACGGTCTTGTACACACCCTATGACACCACTCGCAAAATGCCGCTCCTGCTCGCTTTCGTCCTGATTGGATTTTTTATTTGGCTGGCGGAAAATTTGGGAACCCTATTCGGCGTTTGGCGCTATCCCAACCAAATCGGCGCTTGGGCATCGGTACACATCAGCAAATGGAGTTCATGGGCATTACTGGTGATGATGACTTTTACCATCGTTGCGAATTTAAAACACATCAAACATACCATCAGCGTATCAAAAGATTAATTGTTCAACATGTAAAAAAGGCCGTCTGAAACTTTCAGACGGCCTCTAATTTTCAACAATCAATTAAACAAACTTAAGGCTTTAACAAACACCATAATGACGCCATAGCCCAAAGGAATGCAAACCAAAGCCCAGCGCCACCATACGCCGATACCACCTGCTGATACTTTCTTGCTGATCAGATAAGCATCGGATACAGCGGTTTCATCATCGGGGTTACCACTATGTGCCGCGACCTTAATGTCTTTTTCGTGATGCTTTTCATGAACCGAACGGACACTCAAATTACACAATAAGCCGACAATCAACAAACCCGCCATAATATACATGGTAATGCTATAAGCTTCAGCAGCCGGAACGCCGCTTTCAATTTGGCTTTGGCGGATATAGTTGACCAACACCGGGCCAATAACAGCCGCAGTTGACCATGCCAGCAAAATCCTGCCGTGGATTGCACCGACTTGATAAGTGCCGAACAAATCCTTCAAATACGCCGGAATCGCTGCAAAACCGCCGCCATACATGGAAATAATGACGCAGAAACCAATAACAAACAAAGCCTTGTTACCGCTCCCGCCAATAGACGGAATGGCAAAATACAACAGCGAGCCGAGCACAAAGAAAATAGTATAAGTATTTTTACGCCCGATTTTGTCGGACACGCTGGACCACAAAAATCGGCCGCCCATATTAAACAGGCTCAACAGGCTCACAAAACCTGCCGCCGCACCTGCGCCAATGGCAGCCTGTTTACCGACAGAAGTTTCAGAAAACAGCTCCTGAATCATGACAGAAGCCTGACCTAAAACGCCGATACCCGCTGTCACGTTCAGACACAACACCCAAAACAAGAGCCAAAATTGTGGCGTCTTCATGGCTTCGGAAACATTGACGTGATTACTGCTGACCAATTTGTTTTTGATTTTCGGCGCAACATAACCTTTAGGTTTCCAGCCATCGGCAGGTACACGGATCGTAAACGCGCCGAACATCATCAACACCAAATAAAACAATCCTAAAACGACAAAAGCCTGCGCTACGCCAACTGAAGTTTCACTGGAGAAAAAATTCATCAGCGACACGGATAAAGGCGAAGCCAACATCGCGCCGCCGCCAAAACCCATAATCGCCAAGCCTGTCGCCATGCCCGGTTTATCGGGAAACCATTTCATCAGTGTCGATACAGGCCCGATATAACCCAAGCCCAAACCAACCCCGCCAATCACACCATTGCCCAAATAAAGCAAAAACAGATTATGCGTATGGACGCCAATCGCCGACACAAAAAAGCCCAAACTAAAACAGCAGGCGGCAACAAACATCGCCTTACGCGGCCCAACGCGTTCCATCCAAGTACCAAACATAGCGGCAGACGCGCCCAACATCGCCAAGGCAATGCTAAAAATCCAACCAACCGTGGTCAGCTTCCAATCTCCTGCAGCTGACTCAGTAATACCGATAAGCTTGGTTAGCGGCGCATTGAACACGGAATAAGCGTATATCTGCCCGATGGCAAGATGTACGGCCAAAGCGGCAGGCGGTACCAGCCAACGATTAAAGCCGGGTTTGGCAATGGTTGCCTCACGGTCTAGAAATTTCATAAAATCCTCTTGTCTATGTGTGTCAAACGCTGATTCCATATCATGCGAAATCAGAAAATTGTTGACAATATTTTAGCATAATCTCCCGTTTATCCTTTTTTCTGCTCCATGATAATTTTGCGCATCAGACAGAAAAAACATTCATCTAAACCATTTCTTCACACCCATATCGACAAAAAGGCCGTCTGAAAATTTTTCAGACGGCCTTTTCATTCATATCGTTTTATGCGGCAAAGCGTTTGGCAACTTCATCCCAGTTAACAATTTCCCAGAAACCTTTCAGGTAGTTAGGACGGCTGTTACGGTAGTCGATGTAGTAGGCGTGTTCCCATACGTCGCAAGTCAACAGCGGAGTGTTTTCAGTAGTCAGCGGAGTACCTGCATTAGAAGTAGAAACCAGATCCAATTCACCGGCAGGCGTTTTCACCAACCATGCCCAACCAGAGCCGAAAGTACCGGCCGCGCAAGCATCGAACGCTTCTTGGAATTTCTCGAAGCTGCCCCATTTGGCATCGATGGCCGCAGCCAATTCGCCGGCAGGTTTGCCTTGGCCTTTAGGGGTAAAGCCCAGCCAGTAGAAAGTATGGTTCCACGTTTGGGCAGCGTTGTTGAACATACCGCCGGAAGATTTTTTCAGGATTTCTTCCAAAGGCATTTCTTCAAACTCAGTGCCTTTGATTTGATTGTTCAAATTGGTGATGTAAGTTTGATGGTGTTTGCCGTAGTGAAACTCCAAAGTTTCTTTGGTCAGATGAGGGGACAACGCATCCAGTTCATAAGGCAATTGTGGCAGCTTGTGTTCCATTTTTATGCTCCTAATTATTGATATTTATATTTTGGTAGTGTGTGTTGTCAAATCGACAACATTGCTATTTTACCTGCTTTAGCCTAAACAAACCAATTGAACTTACACTGCGCTATAATAGTGGATTGCAATTTTCCAGCCAGAGATGCCCGTCATGAGCAATTATTCCGATATGCCGTCTGAAGACCGTGAAATCAGCGCATTGTCACTGCCGCCACATTCCACTGAAGCGGAGCAATCCGTATTGGGCGGCTTGATGCTGGAAAATTCTGCTTGGGACCGTATTGCTGATGTCGTTTCCGGCGAGGATTTCTATCGCCACGAACACCGCCTGATTTTTCGTGCGATTGCCAACCTGATTAATGAAAGCCGTCCTGCCGACGTTATTACCGTCCAAGAAAATTTGGAACGCAATGAAGAATTGGAAGCGGCAGGCGGATTCAACTATCTGATTACACTGGCGCAAAACACACCATCCGCAGCCAATATCCGCCGCTACGCCGAAATCGTGCGCGAGCGTTCCATCATGCGCCAGCTTGCCGAAGTCGGTACAGAAATTGCACGCAGCGCATACAATCCGCAAGGGCGTGATGCAGGCCAGCTTTTGGACGAGGCAGAAAACAAAGTATTCCAAATCGCCGAAAGTACCGCCAAATCCAAACAAGGCTTCCTTGAGATGCCCGACCTTTTGAAAGAAGTGGTCGAGCGCATCGATATGCTTTATTCGCGCGACAATCCTGATGAGGTAACCGGCATATCGACAGGTTTTATCGACCTCGACAAAAAAACATCAGGCCTTCAACCGGGCGATTTGATTATCGTGGCGGGCCGTCCGTCTATGGGTAAAACCGCCTTTTCGATCAACATCGCAGAACACGTTGCCGTAGAGGGCAAACTGCCTGTCGCCGTATTTTCGATGGAGATGGGCGGTGCGCAGCTGGTTATGCGTATGCTGAGTTCAGTCGGACGTTTAGACCAAAGCGTTTTAAAAACCGGCAGATTGCAAGACGAACACTGGGGCCGTCTGAACGAAGCAGTTGTTAAACTCTCCGATGCACCAATATATATCGATGAAACTCCGGGTTTGACCGCGCTCGAACTCCGCGCCCGCGCCCGCCGTCTTGCGCGCCAGTTCAACGGCAAATTGGGCTTGATCGTCATCGACTATCTGCAATTAATGTCAGGTTCCGGCCGTTCTGACAACCGCGCTTCCGAGCTTGGCGAAATTTCGCGCTCCCTCAAAGCATTGGCTAAAGAATTGCAAGTTCCCGTCATTGCCCTGTCGCAGTTGAGCCGTACGGTTGAGCAACGTACCGACAAACGCCCGATGATGTCCGACTTGCGTGAATCCGGCGCAATCGAACAAGATGCCGACTTGATTATGTTTATGTATCGCGACGAATACTACAACTCAGAATCACCCGCAAAAGGCTTGGCGGAATGTATTATCGGTAAACACCGTAACGGTCCCGTCGGGAAAGTATTCCTCACTTGGATGGGTCAATTTACCAAATTTGATAATGCCGCCTATGTTCCAGAATCCATGTTGATGGAAGATTGAGACAGGTTATCTGAAAAACTAACCGAATTTCATATTTTATTAGTCACGCATTCCAAAATCGTTTAGAATAAATCCAATAAAAGCAAAAGCATTGCCACAGGCAAATGCAAAAGAGAAAACGTCGGTTACCCCAACACATTACTACCAAAAATCACTCATGTATCAGACACAAAAAGGCTTCACTCTAATTGAGTTGCTGATCGTCATTACTATTGCAGCAGTAATGGCCGTCATCGCACTTCCCAATATGAATCAATGGATTGCCTCCAGACGTGCGGCATCGCAAGCAGAGCAAATTGCCAATCTGCTGCGCTTCGCGCGAAATGAGGCCGTCCGTCTCAATCTTCCCGTTTACATCTGCCCGGTCAAAATCAAATCCGATGGATCGCCCAATAACGGTTGCAATTCCAAATATGCCGGTAATGGTATGTTGGCCTACGCCGATAAAAACGGAGATTCCAACTATAAAAACGATACAGTCGATTTATCCGTCCGCTCCATTATTCTCAATGGAGGCACCGACAAAGTAGAATACAGCTTCGACTACATCCCTATCGGCAATGACCGTTCTGCCCTCTCTACTTCAGCTTCAAAAGAAGTCTGGTGGAGATTCCTGCCCAATGGTACATTTGGCCATTCGACCGATGGCAAGAATTATCAATTTTCAGACGGCCACATCAAAATCAGCCTGACAGATAAATCCGCTGCCGATGCTGAAACCAAGAAAGCCCGTGCTACCGTACTTTTAATTAATGGCAATGGGCATGTCGAAATCTGTGCTAAAAACGATGAGCGCAAAATGTGCGAATACACTTCCAAATAATAACAACGGTATCTTATGAACATTACTAATCCTACTCATCTCAGATCATTTAAAGGCCGTCTGAAAACAAGCTCAACAAGCTCTACTCCAAAACTTCAATCAGGTATGACCCTGATTGAAGTTTTGATTGCCATGTTTGTCCTTGCTATCGGCGTACTCGCCCTGCTGGCTGTTCAATTGCGTACCGTATCCAACGTGCGCGAGTCTGAAAATCAAACCACAGTCGCCCAAATTACGCAAAATCTGATCGAAGGCATGCTCATTAACCCAAAGCTCTCTGAAGAAACCGATACTACAGGGGAAAAAACCTCCCGTTATAAAAAATCCTATGATGCCTATCTAAAATCCGACTCTAAACAAACTGGAAAATTTGAAGCCAAAATGAGCAAAGCCCAACTTGCACAGGCTCAAATTGCACAGTTTAAGGCCGACTTAGCCAAAGCCCTTCCCGAAGCCCAAGTGTTCTCAACCATCTGCAAAGATTCTTCCGGTGCAGAGCCAACTTACGAAAATGGGTTTAACGCAAAATGCGATGGCAAAGGCGACACGACCATCGTTAAAGTTTTATGGTTGCAAGATGTCGAAGAAGAAAATAGCGCAAAAAATCTCAATAAATCGGGGCATCACGTTGTCTATACCTACCAATCACGCGTAAGAGACTAACAATGAACAATAAACGCTTACTCAACCATATTTCCAATAAAACCGCGATGCGCGGTTTCAGTATCCTTGAATTTCTGGTTGCCAGCCTGCTCAGTATGATCGTCTTAATGGCTGTCAGCTCCACCTACTTCACTGCACGCGGATTAAACAAATCTGCCAACTCCCGCATCGGTATCCAGCAAGATTTGCGCAACACCGCCAACATGATCGTCCGCGATGCGCGTATGGCAGGCAATTTCGGTTGCTTCAACATGTCGAATTCTCCCGCCTCTGCAGTAATAGAAGACAAAGGCTCGGATGAATACACATTGAAAACAGCTGGTGTGAATAAGCTGTTGCCAGTTAAAGAAATCAATAAATTAGGCTATGCAGGTTTTGCTCAAACCGGCAAAGCCCTGCTGTTTCAATATGGAATCGACAAAGCAAACCCTGCTGCAAAAACTGCCATTGCCAGCAGCTGTTTCGGTATTGCCAAACCTCAAACAGAAATTAAAGATTTGGCGGCGGCAAAAATGGCTTTAAAAATTAACGACTCTGATCAAGACGGCAGTATCGCCATTATGAAACATGAAATGATTGCCTACGCTGTCGGTAAACTTGGCGAAGAGAGCGGTTTGTTCCGTTTCCAATTATCAAATGATGGCTCATGGAGTAACCCGCAGCTGTTGATTAAAGGCATCACTGCTATGGATATCCACTATATCTATGCAGAATGTCCTAATTCTGAAAATGCATCTGCCAGCGGAGTAAATACAGAATCATTTGATTACAAAAACGCATTGGATATCTCAGCTGAGGCTAAGTCTCCGGCTTCTATCCAAATCGTACTGAATAACGGCAGTATTGACTCATCAAAAGAACAAGACAATAAAGTCGATATCTATAATATTAATGCCACTATCCGCGGAGGAAACGTATGCGCCGACCGATCACTCTAATCAAACCTGACCGGCAGCAGGGCTATGCTTTGTTTATCGTTTTAATGATGATGGTCGTCATCGCCCTGCTCGTGGTCACAGCTACCCAGTCCTACAATACCGAACAGCGTATCAGCACCAACGATGCCGACCGCAAACTGGCAACCACTTTGGCCGAAGCGGCATTGCGTGAAGGTGAAAATCAAATTTTTGATATTGAAGGGAAAAAGACTACTTTTACCGCAAAATGTGAAAAAGGTTTATGTTCCACACCAAACGTCAAATCCAATGGCGATTTTACTGAAGAGGGTAGCCCAACCGTAGATGCTTGGAAGCGCAAATGCGACAAAAACCTGTGTATTGACACCAATGGTATGGAATATCCGTTAGATAAAAAAAGCGGCATCGCAAACAATCCACGCTACATTATCGAATATTTAGGCAAAACTACTGAGGGTCGAATTACCTACCGCGTTACCGCCAAGGCATGGGGTAAGAATGCCAATACCCAAGTCGTTCTTCAGTCTTACGTTGCCAGCGAATAATAAAATGAATACCACCTCTACCCAACAACTAGGCTTTACGCTGGTTGAGATGATGATTGCCGTCGCCATCTTAGCCATCCTGAGCGTCATTGCCATTCCTTCTTACAACCGCTACATTGAACGAGGCTACCAATCACAAGCGCATGCCGAGTTAGTTGCCATCAATTCTGCTTTTAAAAACCAGATGGTTAAAAATCCAAAGTGGAAAACTAATGAGATTAAAATCGAGTTGGATGACTTTATTTCCAAATACAAAGGCCATAAAGATTTGGCAGACAAATACAAATACTCTGCCGAAATGAAATACTCTGCCGAAGATATCAATAAAAGCCGGGCCTATCGTTTGAAAGCCATTCCCACAAAAACAGGCTATACCCTTTCCGTTTGGATGGATAGTTTGGGCAATGCTTACAAATGTACTGATATTGATTCTGCCGATAAGTCCAAAACTACAATGACCAATGGCAAAGGTTGCGAATCGGTTTCCAAAAAGAAATCTTCTTAGTCTGATAAACATAAAAAAGCAGTGTCATTTTATCGACACTGCTTTTTATATTTTACCGTTTCCAATCATCGTCTCGGCGTTGGCGTTTCAACAAAATCCTGACGGCGCCATCATTACCTTGTCGAGGCTCGACATAAGCCAACACATCAGGATGCTGCATCAACCAACGGCGCGTCATATTTTTTAAAACCGGTTTATAGCCTGAAGAACCCAAGCCGCTGCCGTGGACAATCTCGCCGCAAACGCCGCGTTTTTTCGTAAATTCAATAAATTCATTCAGTACCTGCTGCGCTTCTTCCTGCGTATAGCCGTGCAAATCTACATCCGCTACCACAGGATAATGACCGTTTCGCAAACGCATCAAATCATTTTTACCCTGCCCGTTTTTACTGAACGAAGCCGGCGGTTCTTCCCAGCCGCCGCTGCCTACATAAAAATAATCTTCCTGCTCCAAAGTCGCCATTTCTTTAGGTCGCGGCTTGATCGGAGATTTATCACGAGGCTGTTCATAATAGTTACTGGCATTTTTCAACGGTGTAACCTTACCAACTGCCTTGCTGAAATCCACATCCTCTACCTGCTTTGTAGCCTTCGCTTCGGCTTCCCGCTCCGCGGCTTCCTTTTTCGCCTGTTTACCCAAAGCCTTCAGCGTTTCTTGAAAGTTTGCCGTCATGGTTTGTCCTTTCCAAAAAATTGATTGCACCCATTATAGCAAACCCGGCTATAAGGCCGTCTGAAAGACTCTTATCATCGCTTCTTGTTTAGGGTATAGTATTAACGCATTGCCAGTCTTATAAAAGAGAGAAAATATGTTTAAACGCCCGGAAGAAATCATCGTCTTGATACTTGCCCTATTATGGGTCGGACTCAGCTACTACTTTGCCGCCATCCTGATTTCAGATGCCTACACCATCCTCCTGATTACCGTACTGACTTTTGTTTGGGCAGCCATCTGTTTCCTTTTATGGCAGCGCAACTTAAGCCGTCATATTTGGCCGCTGTTCCTCGGCAGCCTAGTTGCCTGTTGGTGGCCGTACTTCACTTGGCTTGCAAGCGATGTTCCCGAAGGTACATGGTATTCAGGCTGGACATTCAAATCCATTATTGCCCTGATTCCCGTTATTGCCGCTTATCTCTTCAAGTGGAAACGAAGCCGGAAAAACAAAATCTCCAATACCCTTGCCTGATACCTCCCGCCGTCTTTTTCAGACGGCGTTTTCCATATCTGACATAACGCTCAGACTGTCAACAATCCCAATAAAATGCTATACTCTTCACACGATTTAACACCCTAAAACAGGCCGTCTGAAAGACTTATCAAGATGATCAGCAAACAAGAATACCAAGCCCAAGCCGCACAAGGTTACAACCGCATTCCACTCGTTCAAGAGCTGCTTGCCGACTTGGACACACCGCTCTCAATCTACCTCAAACTTGCCAACAAGCCTTTCACCTACCTGCTCGAATCCGTTGTCGGTGGCGAACGCTTCGGCCGCTATTCCTTTATCGGTCTGCCTTGCAGCCATTATCTCAAAACCAGCGGCAAACATGTCGATGTGTATCAAAACGGCGAAATCGTCGAACAACACGACGGCAATCCCCTGCCCTTTATCGAAGCCTTCCACAACCGCTTCAAAACGCCCGAAATCCCAAGCCTGCCACGCTTTACCGGCGGCCTGGTCGGCTATTTCGGTTATGAAACCATCTACAATTTTGAACATTTTGCCCACCGCCTGAAACATACGGCCAAAGCCGATCCGCTCGGTACGCCCGACATCCTCCTGATGCTCTCGCAAGAGCTTGCCGTAGTGGATAACCTAAGCGGCAAAATCTACCTGATTGTTTATGCCGATCCGTCTCAAGCCAACGGCTACGAACGCGCGCGCGAACGACTTGAAGACATCCGTACCCAGTTACGCCAAAGTTGCGCCATCCCGCTTTCCCTTGGCAGCAAACAAACCCAAGCAGTCAGCGAATTTGAAGAAGAACCTTTCAAAGTCTGCGTCAACAAAATCAAAGACTACATCTTTGCAGGCGACTGCATGCAGGTTGTCCCCAGTCAACGCATGAGCATGGAATTTACCGACAATCCGCTTGCCCTCTACCGCGCCCTGCGTACGCTGAACCCATCGCCGTATATGTTCTACTACGATTTCAGCGATTTCCATATTGTCGGCTCTTCGCCTGAAATCCTCGTCCGCCGCGAACGCGACGATGTCATCGTCCGTCCTATCGCCGGTACACGCCTGCGTGGCAAAACACCAGCCGAAGACCTCGCCAACGAGCAAGACCTGCTGAGCGATGCCAAAGAAATTGCCGAACACGTCATGTTGATTGACTTAGGACGTAACGACGTCGGCCGTATCAGTAAAACCGGCGAAGTCAAAGTCACCGACAAAATGGTGATTGAAAAATACTCCCATGTAATGCACATCGTCTCCAACGTCGAAGGCCGTCTGAAAGACGGTATGACCAACATGGACATCCTCGCCGCCACCTTCCCGGCAGGCACACTTTCAGGCGCACCCAAAGTCCGCGCCATGGAGATCATCGAAGAAGTCGAACCAAGCAAACGCGGCATCTACGGCGGCGCAGTCGGCGTATGGAGTTTCAACAACGACATGGACTTAGCCATTGCCATCCGTACTGCCGTGATTAAAAACAATACCCTCTTCGTCCAAAGTGGCGCAGGCATAGTTGCCGACTCCGACCCAACATCCGAATGGCAGGAAACTCAAAATAAAGCCCGCGCAGTAATCCGCGCAGCACAAATGGTGCAAGAAGGATTGGATAAATAATTTTCAGATGGCCTTTTTGACTGAAGTTTATCCAAAAGAAAACTTATCTCTAAAGAAAAAAACCATGAAATACGGAACCGCAATTATATTAACTGTCGGGCTGCTTTCAGCCTGTTCTTCCGTCAACACAATGCCTACAAAAGAGAGTAAAACCATAAATCAGAATATACAAACCACACCTGGAAGACCAAACCTGACCGCACCCGAAGTATTGACTAAGGTATTGGATTTCTTACGCTATGCCCAATCGCCTGAGGACTTCCGGATTGAAACGGCGGAAAAGGTGATGAAAATGAAACTTGCCCCATATAGCAAAGAAGAAAAATCGCCATGGGATTTTTATGCAGGTAATAATTTTGGAAATACCGGCTGGAGCTGGTGGATTAATTTCGATTTGGATAAAAGTGGGACAATGCGTTTATATTTCGGTGATGGAGGGGGGTATCCCCCTGCCACACCGATTTGCCAGATGGATTTGGATCAGTTCCATCCACTTCTGGAGCAGGCGGGGTTTACCTATACAGGGAAGGGACGCTTAAGCAAGCCTTTCAACGGCTATGAAAAAAAATATCCGAATGGCTACGAAGCAGATCTCCAAGTCTTTTATCAGGGGGGAAGTGCAGAAAAAGTACTGCATAAATGCATCAATGAAATTACTTTCGATATTTTCAAGCCGGAGTCATAAAACATGAGTCAGATCAATCCTCAACTGCAAAGATATTGGACGACTTTGCCCAAAATTCGCTCCCCAACGGCAAAAACTCAAACGAATACCGCAATCTGATTGCCACCGTAACGGCATCACCCGTATTGACCGAACGCCTCAATACCGCAGCGGAAAAGGGCTATTTGGACAAACTGGCGGTCAATAAAAATCCGCATGCCGGCGCCAGCTATAATACGGAGGAAACTCGGATTTCTATTAATCTGTCTCAGCTGGAAACGAGGCTGCTGTTTCAGACGACGTTTCTTGACAAAAGGCCATCTGAAAGATCAGCTTCCCAGTTTTGAAAGAACCCCATGAAATACACAATCGCAACCGTATTGACCGTCGGGCTGCTGCTTTCAGCCTGTTCTACCGTAAAACCCATGCCCGCAAAGGAGGGTAACACTATGAATCAAAATAAACAGCAGATTGCCGGAAGACCTAATCTGACCGCACCCGAAGTATTGACCAAGGTATTGGATTTCTTACGCTATGCCCAATCGCCTGAGGATTTTGAGATTGAAACGGCAGGGAAAGTGATGAATTTAAAGTTGCTGGAACGCACAGACGGTTATAGTGATTTTTATATCGGTAATAAGTTTGGCGACAGCGATTGGATCTGGTCAATTAATTTTACAAAAGATCAATCCGGAAAAATGCGCTTACATTTCGGTGATGGAGGGGGGAATCTCCCTGCCACACCGATTTGCCAGATGGATTTGGATCATTTCCATCCGCTGCTGGAGCAGGCGGGGTTTATTTACACAGGTAAAGGACATATGGGCAGACCTTTTAATGGTTACGTAAAAACGTATCCGGATGGATATAAATCTCATCTTAATGTGTTCTACCAAGGGGAAAGCAAAGAAAAAGTATTGCATGACTGTATCAATGAAATTACCTTTCTTGTTTTTAAAAAAGGTTTGTAGAAAATGAATAAAATCAATCCTAAGCTGCAAACTGTTTTAGACAACTTTGCCCAAAACTCTCTACCTAACGGCAAAAAGTCAGATGAATACCGTAATCTGCTTGCTGCAGTAACTGCTTCCCCTGCATTAAACGAAAGGCTCAATACGGCAGCAGAAAAAGGCTATTTGGATAAGATAACTGTCAACCAAAATCCTCATGCCGGAGCGAGCTATAGTTCAGAAAAAAAACAAATTTCCATCAACTTGCTAAAATTGGAAACTTCGGCCGAACAAAAATCTCTTATCTTCCAACTCGGACACGAAATCCAGCACGGTTTCTTTTACTACGAACAGGGACATAAAGAAACGGAAAACCGGGTACTTGCCGAAATCGACAAAATTGCAGAAAGCGATGCCAAGCGCAAAGACTATACGAGGCCTGCAAAAACGTTGCAGGATGCTGAACGCAACGATGAGGCGTTGGCAATGATTGCGGGCTGGAATGCCGTCGTCAGCTACGAACAGAAACAGCAGGGGAAAACCAAGCTCAGCCTGCAAGAGGTTGTCGGAACCGGATTCGGATACGAGCAGTATTTTTTAGATGAAAAACTATACCAACTCTATCAAAACAATGATCCAAAAGGAAAAATTATCCCTACCAAAGGTCTGAAATTCAACTCCGATATGACCATTTCCAATAATCAGCAGGAAATTCTGGCCAAAACCTATTTCGACCAACCCGGTGACCAGATCCGTTTGGGACCGCACGGCGAATCGGACTACCGCAACAGCTACGCGGCGCGCGTCATCAGCTACATCGTGCGCAAGCATTACGCACATGACCCAAAAGCCAAGCTGGTCATCGATATGAAGGGGCTGGGACTGGAAGAGCGTCAGCTCGAGATCAACGGCCTAGACTTGGGTGATGGAAACCGCCGCAGAGTATATTACGACAAATCCCACCCGAAAACACCGCAATACTTTGATCATACCATCAATGGTGACAATCAATTTGAGTATGTTCCGATTACTAACCCTAAATCTGAAACCGAAGAGCAGAACTATCCTTATTCTCTCAAAAATATGCCAGAGCAGGCGCAAAAACTTCACGCGCAAATTACAGACAAATTTACTGAATTTATAAAAAAACATCATCTGCCTTATTCAGAAGACAGTATTCAGAACAGTATTACGGCCTTAACCGCTGAAGCCTATGCTAAAAAACTTCCTGAAATTATGGCATTCAATATCACAAAAGATAACTGTCTGGGCGTCATGCATAAGGATAATGCTTTTCTCCGAATCGCTAAAGTTGATGTCAATGAAGCAATGAACATTGATTCTAGAGAAAGCTTTAAAGATATACTGAAAACTGAACAAAACTTTCAGTTAGAAGCTGAACAACGTGAAATGGAAAAACAGATGAATCATTCACAAAGTATGGGAATAGTTCGTTAATACTGTCAAAAGTAAAGCCTATAATCTCTAGAAATTTTTAGGCTACTATAAAAATTAAATACTGATCTTCTAAACTATATCAGTCTAAAATGGGCATAATGATACTAAACGAAAAACAACTAAAATCCATCAGCAAATTCCTCAGCTTTATCTTGCGCCATCATCCCGAGCAAATCGGCATTACTTTGGATAAAGACGGCTGGGTGGATATTGATACCCTACTGACGCAGGTAAACCATCCCGATCGCGACTTTACGGGCAATCCGCTGACCTACGAAATATTGTTGGAAGTGGTCGAAAACAACGATAAAAAAAGGTTTACCCTTTCTGAAGACGGCAAACGTATCCGCGCTGCACAAGGTCATTCGACGGCACAAGTTCAAATCGAACACAAAGTGGCAACGCCTCCTCAGATTTTGTATCACGGTACGGCTGAGCGCTCCGTTCCATCTATTTTGGAGCAAGGCCTGCATTCTGCCTCGCGCCATTTTGTCCATCTGTCTGCCGATGCCGAAACAGCCGTCAACGTCGGCTCCCGCCACGGCAAGCCTGTTGTATTGACCATCGACACTGTCGCCATGCTTGCAGCAGGACACCAATTTTATCTGGCGGACAACGGCGTATGGTTAACTGAAAACGTTCCGCCGCAATTTATCGGCAAACTTTAAAACATCAGGCCGTCTGAAACCCATAAACCCTTTTCAGACGGCCTGCAAACACCCTACCCAATTTCTTCATAAAGCGATTATCCATGAACACATCCCCCATCCTCCCTCCTGCTATGCTCGGCATTCTTGGCGGCGGACAATTAGGCAGAATGTTTACTGTTGCTGCCAAAACCATGGGCTACAAAGTAACCGTACTCGATCCCGACCCGAATGCGCCGGCAGCGGAATTTGCCGACTGCCATTTATGCGCGCCATTTGATGATGAAGCAGCTTTGGAAGAATTAGCAAAATGCGCGGCAGTTACGACCGAGTTTGAAAACGTCAATGCCGGCGCGATGCGTTTTCTCGCCAAACATACCAATGTTTCCCCCAGCGGCGACTGCGTTGCCATCGCGCAAAACCGCATTCAGGAAAAGGCATGGATACGAAAAGCAGGTCTGCAAACCGCACCATATCAAGCAGTTTGCAAGGCCGAAGACATTACTGAAGAAAGCGTACAATTTTTGCCCGGCATCTTGAAAACTGCCACTTTGGGCTACGACGGCAAAGGCCAAATCCGCGTAAAAACATTGGATGAACTCAAAGCCGCATTTGCCGAACACGGCGACGTGGATTGCGTTTTAGAAAAAATGGTGGACTTGCGCGGCGAGATTTCCGTTATCGTATGCCGTCTGAACAATGACAACGTGCAAACTTTCGACCCTGCCGAAAACATTCACGAAAACGGTATCCTCGCCTACTCCATCGTCCCTGCGCGTCTGAGTGCCGACATTCAGCAACAGGCGCGACAAATGGCACAGCGTTTGGCCGATGAATTGAACTACGTCGGCGTATTGGCGGTAGAAATGTTTGTTGTCGGCGACACGCATGAATTGGTCGTTAACGAAATCGCACCGCGTCCGCACAATTCCGGCCACCATACCATCGACGCCTGCGCGGCAGACCAATTCCAGCAACAGGTCCGCCTGATGTGCAACCTGCCTCCGGCTGACACTAAATTGCTGAGCTCTTGCTGTATGGCAAATATTTTGGGCGACGTTTGGAAGGAAGATGGCGGCGAACCCGAATGGCTGCCGTTGCAAAGCAACCCGAATGCACATCTGCATCTTTACGGTAAAAAAGCCGCGCGCAAAGGCCGAAAAATGGGCCACTTTACCGTCTTGGCCAACGATGCGGACAACGCATTCCAAACCGCACAAACCTTACATCAAAGCCTGTAACCTTACCCACTTTTTTCAGACGGCCTTTGATTGCCAAAGGCCGTCTGAAATCAATTTTTCCGACCATCCGCCATGAGCCTTCTGACCATCCTCCGTCCGGCAACCGAAAAAGACTGCCAAGCCATACACAATGCCCATCTGCATGCCGTTCAATACGCCTGCATCCGCAGTTACGATGAAACCATTATGCACACATGGGAAAGTCTGCTCGACATCAACAGCTATTTAGAAACCATCTCCGACAAAAACAAAGCCTTGTGGGTGGTCGAATACAAAGGGCTGATTCAAGGCTTCTTCCAAGTCGATTTCAAAGAAGCGCAACTGGACGCCTTATACGTCCATCCGCTCTTCCACAATCTCGGCTTGGGTACGGCTCTGCTCAGCCGTGCCGAAGAAATGGCACGAAATGCAGGCCTCAGCTTTCTCAAACTGTATGCTTCACTCAATTCCGTGCCTTTTTATCGCCTCAACCGCTACGAGTCGCTCGGTACTGCCGTGTTACAGCTGAACAAAACTGTCCGCGTCGAATGCGAATTGATGCGCAAATACCTGTAATTTTCTCTTCCTCCGTTGCTTTTTTGAAAGAAACCGATGTCCCGAATTGCCGCCCTGCCCGACCATCTTGTCAACCAAATCGCCGCCGGCGAAGTGGTCGAACGCCCTGCCAACGCCTTAAAAGAAATCGTTGAAAACAGTATCGATGCAGGCGCAACGGCGATTGATGTCGAGCTGGCCGGCGGCGGCATCCGCCTCATCCGCGTCAGCGACAACGGCGGCGGCATCCACCCCGACGACATCGAACTCGCACTCCACCGCCACGCCACCAGCAAAATCAAAACCTTAAACGATTTGGAACACGTTGCCAGCATGGGCTTTCGAGGCGAAGGTTTGGCAAGCATCGCCTCCGTCAGCCGCCTGACCCTGACTAGCCGTCAAGAAGACAGTTCGCACGCGACCCAAGTCAAAGCCGAAGACGGCAAACTCAGCAGCCCTACAGCAGCCGCCCACCCCATCGGCACCACCATCGAGGCCGCCGAACTCTTCTTCAATACACCGGCGCGGCGCAAGTTCCTCAAATCCGAAAACACCGAATACGCCCACTGCGCCACCATGCTCGAACGCCTTGCGCTGGCGCATCCGCACATTGCCTTCTCACTCAAACGCGACGGCAAGCAAGTATTCAAACTTCCTGCACAAAGCCTGCATGAACGGATTGCCGCCATCGTCGGCGATGATTTTCAGACGGCCTCATTGGAAATTGACAGCGGCAATGGCTCGCTGCGGCTCTATGGCGCGATTGCCAAACCGACTTTCGCCAAAGGCAAAACCGACAAACAATACTGCTTCGTCAACCATCGTTTTGTCCGCGACAAAGTCATGCTCCATGCCGTCAAGCAGGCATACCGCGACGTATTGCACAACGCACTGACGCCTGCTTTCGTCCTCTTCCTCGACCTGCCGCCCGAAGCCGTAGATGTCAACGTCCACCCGACCAAAACCGAAATCCGCTTCCGTGACAGCCAGCAGGTGCATCAACTTGTGTTCCACACGCTCAACAAAGCCCTTGCCGATACGCGTGCCGACTTGACCGAAAGCGTCAGCAACGCAGGCGAAGTGCTGCATGACATTACCGGCGTTACGTCTGCCCCAATGCCGTCTGAAAACGACGGCGAAAATCTGTTTGATAGCGCATCCAACTATCCGACAGGCAACAAACCCGATACACGCAATGCCTTTGGCTCATCAGGCAAAACCGCGCCTATGCCTTACCAAGCTGCGCGCGCGCCGCAACAACACAGCCTGTCCCTGCGCGAAAGCCGTGCAGCCATGAATACTTACGCCGAGCTTTACAAAAAAACCGACGACATCGACCTTGAGTTAAGCCAATTCGAACAGGCACGTTTTGGCAATATGCCGTCTGAAACGCTTACTCCCCAAACAGATACGCCGCTTTCAGACGGCATCCCATCCCAATCCGAATTGCCGCCTCTCGGCTTTGCCATTGCCCAACTATTAGGCATCTACATTCTTGCCCAAGCCGAAGACAGCCTGCTGCTCATCGATATGCACGCTGCCGCCGAACGCGTCAACTACGAGAAAATGAAACGCCAACGTCAGGAAAACGGCAACCTGCAAAGCCAGCGCCTGCTCATTCCTGTAACCTTTGCCGCATCCCACGAAGAATGCGCCGCCCTTGCAGATCATGCCGAAACGCTGGCAGGCTTTGGCTTAGAATTGTCCGACATGGGCGGCAATACCCTTGCCGTCCGTGCAGTTCCCGCTATGCTCGGTAAAGCCGACGTCGTTTCACTAGCGAAAGATGTTTTGGAAGAACTCGCCCAAGTCGGCAGCAGCGAAACCATCGAAGAACACGAAAACCACATCCTCGCCACCATGTCCTGCCACGGCTCCGTCCGCGCCGGCCGTCGGCTTACCCTGCCGGAAATGAATGCGCTCCTGCGCGATATGGAAAATACGCCGCGCAGCAACCAGTGCAACCACGGCCGTCCAACTTGGGTCA
The DNA here is from genome assembly GCF_051958155.1 of Neisseria sp. P0014.S009. Classification (NCBI taxonomy): domain Bacteria; kingdom Pseudomonadati; phylum Pseudomonadota; class Betaproteobacteria; order Neisseriales; family Neisseriaceae; genus Neisseria; species Neisseria sp. P0014.S009. The sequence goes on from NZ_JBQCVS010000002.1 coordinate 180,893, forward strand.
AACTGACTTTAAAAGAATTGGATGCGTTGTTTTTACGCGGACAGTAACGCTAATAAAAAGGCCGTCTGAAAATACTTTCAGACGGCCTTTTAACTTATTTGCCCTTAACGAATATCCATAGGCACAAACGATTTCACGGTTTCATCGATTGCTTTAACACGGGTCAGGAAATCTTCCAATTGGGCAAGCGGCAATGCGCTTGGGCCATCGCATTTGGCTTGGTCGGGATTGGCATGAGATTCAAGGAACAAACCGGCCAATCGGGTTGCCATACCGGCAAGCGCCAAGTCCAATACTTGGGCGCGACGGCCACCTGATGCGGTTGCACCGGATTCGCGCGTTTGCAGGGAATGGGTTACGTCAAAAATAACGGGCAGGTTGTTACACGTTTTTTTCATCACACCAAAGCCGAGCATATCGACCACCAAATTGTCGTAGCCGAAGTTTGCGCCGCGTTCGCACAAAATGATTTGCTCGTTGCCTGCTTCTTGGAATTTCTCGACGATGTTTTTCATTTGAGACGGGCTGAGAAATTGCGGCTTTTTGATGTTGATGACATTGCCGGTTTTCGCCATTGCCACCACCAAATCGGTTTGACGTGCCAAGAAGGCAGGCAGCTGGATGACATCGCAGACTTCGGCAACCGGCTGGCATTGGTAAGGCTCGTGAACGTCAGTAATTACGGGAACGTTAAACTCGCGTTTCACCGCTTGAAAAATCTTCATGCCTTCGTCCAGACCCACACCGCGGAAAGAGTGGATGGAAGAGCGGTTTGCCTTGTCGAAAGAGGCTTTGAAAACGTAAGGGATGCCGAGCTTATCGGTTACTTTAACGTATTGCTCACAGGCCTTCAGCGTAGAGTCGAGGTCTTCAAGGACATTGATGCCGCCGAAAAGGGTAAAGGGCGCATCGTTGCTGACGGTGATGTTGTTGATTTGGATATTCACGGCAAAGCCTTTCAGATAAGTTGAATTTGGGAAACAGGCCGTCTGAAACGTTTCAGACGGCCTTTGTTTGAATATTACAACACGGTGTGCGGCGGCTCATAAGAAATCACGTCGCGGATTTTATTGTTCTCATCGACGAGGACGACTTTCGGCTCATGCGCTGCAATTTCGGGTTCGGACAACATGACGTAAGACATGATAATCACGATGTCTCCTTTTTGAACCAAACGCGCGGCCGCGCCATTGAGGCAAACGACGCCGCTGCCGCGTTCGCCGGGAATGGTGTAGGTTTCAAGACGTTCGCCGTTGTTATTGTTGACGATGGCGACTTTTTCGTTCACGCAAATACCTGCCGCATCCAGCAGATCTTGGTCAACGGTAATACTGCCGACGTAGTTGAGGTCGGCTTCGGTAACGGTGGCACGGTGGATTTTGCCGCCGAGCATGGTACGGAACATGGGTTTCCTTTTTGATTGTGGGTTGATTTGCGGTTTTAACTTCTGGGAAGTTAAAACCGCTGTTTGTGTTATTGAGGATTAGTTATTGGGAAAGTCTGATTCGTCAAACTCGGGTTCCGGGTTGCTTTGAAGGACTTTTCCGTTTAATTTCAACTCGCTATTTTGCAGAGTCAGATGGGTTTTGACATTATCGTTTTCTAAGGTCAGATATTTCTCACTTGCCATGCTTTTAATGGTGCTGTCCACCATCAGGCGCAAGGTCTCGTTAATATCGTCGATGCTGGCACGGCCTGCGGCTTCATCTTCGGCATTAACGCTAAACAGGCTGCTGGCTTGGTTGACGGCGAGCTGCTCCAACAATTTTTGCGGTACGCTCATATTGAAGTCGGCTTCGGTTTTCTTCAACATATCGCCCAAATTGTTGAGGTCTTTGGTCGCCAAACCTTTAAACGCGAGTTTGCCGCTGACATCGACATCGCCATGAGGCATGGTGAATTTGAAGGTTTTGACGTTCAAAACCGGATTATTGGTAAACAGGCCCGAAGCCTCGTTTTTGGCCGTCTGAATCAAGGAAGCCTGAATTTCTTCTTCGCTCATTTTCTTCACGGACACTTCGGCAATTTTGTTTTTCAATGCCAAAAGTGATGCCGCATCCAAATGCTCAGCAGCGACATTGATGTCCAGAGGGCCGTATTTGTCTTCGCCATAAGTCAGGCTTTCAAATTGGAAGCGGCCTTCACTGTTGATGAATTTATCGACTTCGCTGGTCTGGGTATCGAAACGCAGTTTGCTGACTTCGATTTTAGACGGAGCAATCGTGCCGGTCGGATTGATAAACGCACCGATTTGCAGGTTGGTCACAAGGTTGACCAATTCGTTCAACTTAACGTTGTAATCGATATTTTCTTTCCATTGCAGCAGGAATTTATCCAGCGTAATGCTGCTCTTGCCCAAAGCAAGTTTGGTCAGGCCGTCTTCCGTTTCGGATTGGAAGCGCAGGTTTTCCAAAGACACATCGCCTTTGTCGGCCAATTTGACTTGTAAAGACGGCGCAAGATAATCGTGGCGATAGCTTTTGAAGCCTTGGCTGTAATCGGTATTGCCGCCAAAGCCTTTCCAGTTGAGCTTGATACCGGAAAGCTCTTCATAGTCGAAGGCGGGGATATTGAGGCTGAGTTTGCCGTCGCCGGAAAGGTAAACCGTATTGGTCATGGTCACCGGCGTTTGCTGGCCGAAGAAGCGGTCTAAAACTTTTTTGGTTTCCGGATAGTATTGGAACTCGGTTTCCACGTGTGCACGCGTGCCGAAGCCGCCGGCAAACGGGCCGTGTGTTACGTGGTTGATGACCGTAATCGGCTCTTGCAGGACGGTTTTCAAATTGTCCGGCAGGTATTTTTGCGTATTTTGAAGCAGGGTCGGCTTGAGGCGGATGACGGTCGTCTCGGTTGAACTGAACCAGCCGCGATCGTATTGGTGGGATTCAACGGTCAGGAAACCGGATTCCTGCAACAGCTTTTGTTGCTCGGTCAGGCTTTCTTCCGCTTTGACACCAAGATAATAAGGCGTGCCGAGCGCAGCGGCGACAACAACGGCGGCAGTCGGGATAAGATACTTTTTCATCACTTCAAACAGATTAGGTTCAAAGCGTAAAGCATAGCATTTTTTAGCTGTTTTGTCTTATCCGCCGTTTCAGACGGCCTTTAGGTAAAGATTGTGATATTATGCAAACATAAACGATTTTTACACTTTTGACGGGCCTTATCCTGTCTGCCAAAATGTCATTAAAGGTTTGCAAATGCTTTTATTCATTGATAACTACGACAGCTTCACCTACAACATCGTCCAATACTTTGCCGAATTGGGGCAGGAAGTTTTGGTACGTTGCAACGATGAAATCACCATCGAAGAAATCGAGACCCTGAAACCGCAATATCTGGTCATCGGCCCGGGCCCTTGCTCCCCGAAAGAAGCAGGCATTTCTGTTGCGGCCATGCAGCACTTTGCCGGCAGGCTGCCCATCATGGGCGTGTGTCTCGGCCATCAAACCATGGGCGAAGCATTCGGCGGCAATGTCGTGCGCGCGCAAACAATGATGCACGGCAAAGTCTCCCCCGTTTTCCATCACGGCACAGGCATGTTTAAAGACCTGCCCAATCCGGTCAACTGCACGCGCTACCACAGCCTGGCCATCGACCGCGCCACCCTGCCTGACTGCCTCGAAATTACCGCATGGACGGAAGACGGCGAAATCATGGGCGTACGCCATAAGGAATATGCCGTCGAAGGCGTACAGTTCCACCCCGAAGCCCTGCTGACCGAACACGGCTACGATATGCTGAAAAACTTCTTGGAAGAATTCAAAGACTATCGCCCGCAAAAATCTTAATGAAAGGCCGTCTGAAAGGAGTTTGACAGTGTTCAAACTGCATTTTCAGACGGCCTGAATCACATCGGACACGAACAAAGGAAAAATCATGATTACCCCTCAACAAGCGATTGAACGCCTCATCAGCAACAACGAACTTTTCTACGATGAAATGACCGACCTCATGCGCCAAATCATGAGCGGCCAAGTTCCGCCCGAGCAAATCGCCGCCATTCTAACCGGCCTGCGGATTAAAGTTGAAACCGTTTCCGAGATTACCGCCGCAGCCAGCGTAATGCGCGAATTTGCCACCAAAGTGCCGCTTGAAAACGCCGATGACTTGGTCGATATTGTCGGCACAGGCGGCGACGGTGCCAAAACCTTCAATATTTCCACGACTTCCATGTTTGTCGCAGCGGCGGCAGGCGCGAAGGTCGCCAAACACGGCGGCCGCTCCGTTTCTTCATCCAGCGGCGCCGCCGATGTCATGGAACAAATGGGCGCCAACCTCAACCTCAACCCCGAACAGGTTGCCCAAAGCATCCAGCAAACCGGTATCGGCTTTATGTTCGCACCCAACCACCACAGCGCCATGCGCTATGTTGCCCCTGTCCGTCGTTCGCTCGGCTTCCGCAGCATCTTCAATATTTTGGGTCCGCTGACCAATCCTGCCAGCGCGGCAAACCAACTCTTGGGCGTGTTCCACATCGACTTATGCGGCATTCTTTCCCGCGTATTGCAACAGCTTGGTTCCAAACATGTTTTGGTCGTGTGCGGCGAAGGCGGTTTGGATGAAATCACGCTGACCGGCAAAACCCGCGTTGCCGAACTGAAAGACGGAAAAATTACCGAATACGACATCAGCCCAGCCGATTTCGGCATGGAGGTCCGCCGCAATTTGGACGAAATCAAAGTCGAAAATGCGCAAGAATCCCTGCAAAAAATGAACGAAGTACTGGACGGCAAAGCCGGTGCCGCACGCGATATCGTCGTCCTCAATGCCGCCGCCGCGCTCTACGCAGGAAACGTGGTCGCTTCGCTGGCAGACGGTGTCAAAGCCGCTCAAGAAGCCATCGATTCCGGTAAAGCCAAAGCCAAAAAAGACGAATTTATCGAATTTGGCAAACAGTTTGCCTAAACTTTAAAACCATAAACAAAGGCCGTCTGAAAAATCTTTCAGACGGCCTTTTGTTCTTTAAATATTAAAATTTGCTTTTAATATCATTAATCAAGCCTTCGGCTTTTTCTTTGGCTTCATCAATCAAATGTTCGGCTTCTTCTTTGCCTTTTTGCAAAACATCGCCTGCTTTTTCTTCAATGTCGCCGACCACTTCTTTTACTTTGCCAACGCCTTGTTGAACCAAGCCCTCAGCTTCAAGTTTAGCATTGCTGGATACATCTCCAGCCACTTCTTTTACTTTACCGCTGATTTTATCTAATTCGCCGCTCATGGTCATACTCCTGGATTAAATATTGATAGGATGAGTGCTACATCACCCTATATCAGGGACTTCGCTTCAACTTTAAAGGCCGTCTGAAAGCCAAAACATGACAAAACGAGTTAAGTCAGGTTAATCCATCTGTTTCAATATCGCTTCGGCTACTGCCTCGCCTATCATCTTACTGCCGAACTCATTGAAATGAAGCCCGTCACACAGCATCACATCAGTCAAGTCCTGCTCAAACATCAGACTGTATAAATCGTTGACGGTAAAACCATATTGCCTTGCCAAATCCTCCGCCACACGGTTATAGGCCTTCAAATCAGCCAGATAGCGGCGCGAGGGTTTGACGATATTGTGTACGCTTTCCAAAAACGGCGTACTGCTTGCCCAAATAATTTTTGCCCCAGTCTGTTTCAGATAATCAAAAATTTGAATCAGGTTACTGCGGTAGGTTTCTATATCGGCCACCGGCTCATTACAGCCTTGATTGTGGCGGATGTCGTGCAAACCGCAGTTGATGTGGATAATGTCTCCCACAGTCGCGCCCTCTGTCCATTGCCCGATATGCTCTAACACATCATGCGACGAACGGCAGTTTTCCAATGGAGAAACAATATCCACCTCAGGCAAAGCGGCGCGCGTGTAAGGCTCCGAAGCAAGCCGAACGGAATCGCCGATTAAGTAAACGGTCATTTTTGTTCTCCTCCCTTTATTTGAACAAACAGCAAGGCCGTCTGAAATATCACTTATATTATTATAAGAGTGCTATTTCAGACGGCCTTAACTTCAGTCAAGTTCTATCGTTAAATCATAAATTAACGCTGACTGTTTTTATAAAAATCAATTAATTGCTTGGCCTGCAACATGGGCAGCCCAAAACGGTCGCTCACGGCTTTCAAATCCTTCCATTCCTGACCGGTCAGATTTTGCCCAACCCACTTGAGGTTTTCCGGATTGCTTTTGATTTTCTCAAAATACGCCTGCTTGCGTTTCCAGTTGCGCGACCACACCAGCAACATGGTAAAAATACATAAAACAATCAATACAATATTGGTAAACAACATCATGTCCATACGAAATACTCCCGCTTGGATCTCAAAATCAGAAAATATGGATTAAAGGCCGTCTGAAAAAACAATCTTCAGACGGCCTTTATATTATCACTCAATATTTACCCGTTTCAGGCGCAAGGCATTACCCAATACCGAAACCGAGCTTGCCGCCATTGCCGCGCCTGCAATGACGGGATTTAAGAAGCCGAGTGCGGCGAGTGGGATGCCTAAAATGTTGTAGAAGAAAGCGAAAAACAGGTTTTGCTTGATGTTCTTCAAAGTCGCCTGCGACACCAGCAGGGCATCGGCGAGCTGGTTGACCGAATGCTGCATCAGCGTGGCGGACGCGGTGTGTTCGGCAACGTCCGCGCCGCCTTTCATGGCGAAGCTGACGTTGGCGGCGGCGAGTGCGGGCGCGTCGTTGATGCCGTCGCCGACCATCGCCACGGTTTTGCCGGCGGCTTTGAGTTTCTGCACTTCGGCAGCTTTGTCGCGCGGACTCATGTTACCGAAGGCGTGTGCGATGCCCAGTTGTTTGGCGACGTATTCGACCGTGCCTTGGTTGTCGCCGCTCATGATGTAAACGTCGATGCCGTGTTTTTTCAGACGGCCTATGGCTTTGGCGGTGTCGGCTTTCAATGCGTCGGCGAGTGCAAATGCGCCGATGGGTTTGCCGTTGGCGGAAACGGCGACGATGCTTGCGATACGCCAGACGTCGTCTGAAAGGTTTTCAGGTAGCCTTAATTCGGCAAAATCAAGTTTGCCCGCTTTCACCAAGCCCACGCCTTCGACTTCGGCGGTAATACCTGAGCCGACGACGGTTTGCGCGTTTTGTGCGGCGGGGATGTCCAAACCGCGCGCTTGGGCGGCGGAAACGATAGCACGGGCGAGCGGATGAGCGGCGTTTTGTTCGACGGCGGCGGCGATGCGGTACAAAGCGTCTTCGTCAAAGCCGCTGTCGGGAACACAATAAACGGCGGCAACCTGCGGCCTGCCTTCGGTCAGCGTGCCGGTTTTGTCCAACACGACGGCATCGACGTGGGCGGCTTCCTCCATTGCCGCTGCGTCTTTAAACCAAATGCCGTGTTTCACTGCTTTGCCCATGCCAACCATAATCGCGGCAGGGGTCGCCAGACCGAGTGCGCACGGACAAGCAATTACCAAAACGGCAACGGCGTGCATCAGCGCAATCGTCCAATCGCCCTTAACCAGCCAAGTGGCGATAAAAGTCAGAAGCGCGATGCCCACGACAGCAGGCACGAACACCGCCGCCGCTTTATCGGCTACGCGCGCAATCGGTGCTTTACTGCCTTGTGCTTCAGAGAGCGCATTCATCATGTCGCCGAGCAGGGTTTGGCTGCCGAGCTGCGTAGCGTGGTATACCACGCTGCCTTCGGTCATCAGCGCACCTGCCAACACTTTGCCGCCCACCTTTTTCTCTTCGGGGTTGGATTCGCCGGTAAGATGGCTCTCGTCCGCCCAACCGCTGCCGCTCTCGATGATGCCGTCGGCAGCAATGCGTTCGCCGTGGTTGGAGCGGATAAGGTCGCCGATTTGCACTTGGTCGATGGGCAGTTGTTTCCATTCGCCATCGCGTTGCACGTTGACTTGGGTCGGCGTGAGTTTGAGCAGCAAGCCCAAGCTGTTGAGGCTGGATTTTTTGGTGCGGTGTTCCAAAAATTTGCCCAGCGACACAAAACCGATCACCATCACGCCTACTTCAAAATACACGTGTGCCATGCCGTGCGCCGCGTGCAGGCTGAAAAACAGCATATAAACGGAATACAGGTAAATCGACACCGTGCCGATGGTAACCAGCACGTCCATATTCGCCAGTCCGCCCTTAATGCTCGCCCACGCGCTTTTGTAAAACGGGATGGCCAGCCAAAGTTGCACTATGCTTGCCAGTACAAATTGCCATACAGGCGGAATCATCCAATCGTGCCGCCCGATCATCATGCCTGTCATGCCGATTAAAAACGGAATATTAATGGCCAACAAAAGCCACAGCCTCCAGCCGATATGGTGTTCTGCTTCAGGTTGCGGCAATGTATCTTCCGTTTTTTCCTTCGCGCCGTAACCGGTTTTCTCAATGATTTTGGCAATGTCGGCTGCGGAAGTTTTGCTGTCGTCAAACGTAACCTGCGCCTCCTCGCTGGCAAAGTTCACCCCTGCCGATTCGACAAAATCTTTTTTGTTCAACACTTTTTCAATACGCGAAGCGCAGGCCTGACAGGTCATGCCTTCGATTTGAAAACGGACTTTTTGTTGCATGGTTTCTTCCTTCTGAATGTGGTTGGGCTACCTGAAAAAAGCGGAGCAGGGTTTTCAGGTAGCCTTTGGGGTGTTGCAGTCGATTTGTTGCGATTCGATTTACAAAGCCGCATCAAAGCCGCCGTCTTCCACCGCTTCTATCAGCGCGGCAGGGTTGGTTTGGGCGGGGTCGAATTCCACGACGGCATTCTTGTTTTCCAGGCTCACTTCGGCCTTGTCCACGCCGTTTACGCCTTCGAGGATGCTGGTAACGCTTTTCACGCAGCCGCCGCAGGTCATGCCTTCGATGTTTAATGTGATGGTTTGCATAGGGTTTCCTTTCTGTTGGAATGAGGCTGAGGTTTTAAAGCCCGTTGCAGCCAAAGCTTTCAGGTAACCTGAAATGATGAGTCTGCTCTTGCTTTCCCGCTAAGTGCCGCCACTATAAAGCTTTACCCGAAGTAAAGGTCAAGCATCATGATGAACATCAGCCAGGCTGCGGCCGAGAGCGGCCTTTCCGCCAAACAAATCCGTGACTACGAAAAGCAAGGCCTAATCGCCCCGGCCGCGCGCAGCGAAGCGGGCTACCGCCGCTACGGACAGGCCGACCTTGTCCGGCTGCGCTTTATCCGCCATGCGCGGGAAGTGGGCTTTTCGCTGCCGCAGATCGGGCAGCTTTTGAGCCTGCAACACAACCCGCAGCGCACCAGCCGCGAAGTGAAAACGCTCACCGCGCGGCACATCGCCGAGCTGGAAGCCAAAATCGAACGCTTGCAGGGCATGGTGGCCGAGCTGCAACGTTGGCACGATGCCTGCGCGGGAGACGACTGCCCGGATTGTGCGATTTTGGCCGGGCTGGAGGAGTGTTAGGCGGCTTGGGCAGAATAGAAACAGGCTACCTGAAAAGTTTCAGGTAGCCTTAGTCGGCCGCTAACGGTTTGGTACAGGCCTCGTCGTAATACGGCAGCCACTTGCCGCCGCTTTGCTTCAGATATGCGCGAAAACTTTTGTTTACCCGTGTGGCGGTGTAATCCAAATAATGGCAAAAAGTAAGTTATCAAGAGACAAAGGCCGTCTGAAGCGTTTCAGACGGCCTTTATTCAAAAATACGCTTATCGGTTACAAAGCCACATCGTAGCCGCCGTCTTCTACGGCATCAACCAGAGCGTCGGCATCCGTCTTGCTTTCATCGAAAGTAATCACTGCATTTTTGTTTTCCAAGCTGACTTCTGCTTTTTCCACGCCTTCTACGCCTTCCAAAAGACGGGTTACGCTTTTAACACAGCCGCCACAGGTCATGCCGTCGATGTTGAGGGTAACAGTTTGCATTTGTATTTCCTTTCATTCACACAAATCAAATATAGTTGCCAAATACTTTACTCCTTACACAAACAGCTTGCAAATTCTTCATTAAGGCCGTCTGAAAAATGCAGATAGGTGTACAATAACGCATTTTGCTTCATCAAACGGACATAATAATGACTTCAACATTCAAACAATGGGTTAGCGTATGCGCTCTGGCGGTGGGGGCGTTTATTTTCAATACCACCGAATACATTCCGATTGCGCTTTTGAGCGATATTGGCCAAAGCTTCAAAATGCAGGCAACGGAAGTAGGCATGATGATCACGGTGTATGCGTGGATTGTGGCGTTGCTGTCTCTGCCGCTAATGCTGATGACGAAAAACATCGAACGGCGCAAATTATTGCTGGCGTTGTTTGCATTATTCGTCGTATTCCACGCGCTGTCGTTCTTTTCTTGGAACTTCAACATCCTCTTGATCAGCCGTATTGGTATTGCGCTGACACACGCTGTCTTTTGGTCGATTACGGCTTCTTTGGCGGTACGGCTTGCACCCACCGGCAAAACCAATCAGGCTTTGGGCCTGCTCAGTACGGGTACGGTTTTGGCGATGGTTTTGGGTATTCCGCTGGGGCGAGTGGTTGGGCAATACTTCGGCTGGCAGCTCAGCTTCCTGCTGATTGGGATCTGCGCCGCCGGCGTAATGCTGGTGTTGGCCAAAAACCTGCCTGCTTTACCCAGCCAAAATACCGGCTCTTTAAGCAGCCTGCCGAGTCTGTTCAAACGCCGCAATCTGATGCTGCTTTATGCCATGACGGTGTTGATTATTACGGCACATTTCACGGCATACAGCTATATCGAGCCTTTTGTGTTGCAAATCGGCCACTTTAAAGCCGAACAAGTAACAATAGTCTTGAGCCTGTACGGTTTGGCAGGATTTGCCGCATCTTATCTATTCGGCAAATGGTTTGCCAAAGCGCAACGTTTGTTTATGCTCGGCGCGGTGGCGGTCATCCTGCTTTCCGCCCTACTGCTTCTGCCGCTTGCCTCTTTCCCGTATGCAGTATATGCGCTGGTGTTTATTTGGGGCGTGGCCATCGTCATCGTCAGCTTGGGCATGGTGTCGAAAGTATTGTCGTTTGCTTCCGATGCGACAGATGTGGCCAACTCGATTTATTCAGGTTTGTACAATGTCGGTATCGGCGGCGGTGCACTTTTGGGGCATTATGTAACCGTCTGGTTCGGCCTTTCCAATATCGGCATTGCAGGCGCGCTCTTGGCTGCGGCCGCTTTGGCCGTGTGCAGCCTGCTGGTTAAAGCACAAGGCAACCCGACACAAAACGTTTAAAATCCAATCACTTTCCTAATCGAACGGACAAACAGCCTTCCTGCTGTTTGTCCGTTTTTTATTTTATTTTAAAAAATAATTTACAATTTATTTACACTACATTAAATTACAAATATACTGTCGCTGTCAGGTCGTCTGAAAACGGCCGGCACAAGCGTAAAAGAAAAACCAGCAAATTTCAGAGGAACATTCTATGGATCTGCACGCAAAGGACAAAACTCAGCATCCGGAAAACGTCGAGCTTCTCAGTGCACAGAAGCCGATTACCGACTTTAAAGGACTGCTGACGACCATTATCTCTGCTGTTGTCTGCTTCGGCATTTATTACATCCTTCCTTACAGCCCCGACGCCAACAAAGGCATTGCGCTGTTGATTTTCGTTGCCGCGCTTTGGTTTACTGAAGCCGTCCACATTACTGTAACCGCATTGATGGTGCCGATTCTCGCCGTCGTACTCGGCTTCCCCGACATGGACATCAAAAAAGCGATGGCGGGCTTTGCCGATCCGACGATTTACATCTTCTTCGGCGGCTTCGCGCTTGCCACCGCACTGCACATGCAGCGTCTCGACCGTAAAATCGCCGTGAGCCTGTTGCGCCTGTCCCGCGGCAATATGAAAGTTGCCGTGTTGATGCTGTTTGCCGTTACCGCCTTCCTGTCTATGTGGATCAGTAACACTGCGACTGCCGCGATGATGTTGCCTTTGGCAATGGGTATGATGAGCCACCTCGATCAAGAAAAAGAACGCAAAACCTACGTTTTCGTCCTGCTCGGTATCGCCTACTGCGCCAGTATCGGCGGCTTGGGCACCGTGGTCGGTTCTCCGCCGAACATGATTGCCGCCAAAGCGCTGAACTTGGACTTCGTCGGCTGGATGAAGCTCGGCCTGCCGATGATGCTGTTGATTCTGCCGCTGATGCTGTTCTCCATGTACGTCATCCTCAAACCTAATTTGAACGAGCGCGTGGAAGTTAAAGCCGAATCTATCCCTTGGACTTTGCACCGCGTTATCGCGCTGTTGATTTTCTTGGCCGCCGCCATCGCTTGGGTATTCAGCTCCAAAATCAAAGCTGCATTCGGTATTTCCAACCCTGATACCGTTATCGCCCTGATTGCCGCCGTTGCCGTCGTTGTATTCGGCGTGGCGCAATGGAAAGAAGTTGCCCGTAATACCGACTGGGGTGTATTGATGCTCTTCGGTGGCGGTATCAGCTTGAGCGCATTGCTGCAATCTTCCGGCGCCTCTGAAGCACTGGGTCAGCAAGTTGCTTCCACATTCTCCCATTCTCCTGCTTTGCTGGTGATTTTCGTGGTTGCGACCTTCATCATCTTCCTGACCGAGTTCACCAGTAACACGGCTTCCGCCGCCCTGCTTGTGCCTATTTTCGCCAGCATTGCCGCGCAAATGGGTCTGCCTGAACAAGTCCTGGTATTCGTCATCGGTGTCGGCGCATCTTGTGCCTTCATGTTGCCGGTTGCCACACCGCCTAACGCGATTGTGTTCGGTACAGGCTTAATCAAGCAACGCGAAATGATGAATGTCGGCTTATTGCTGAACATCCTCTGCGTGGTACTGGTTGCTCTGTGGGCTTATGCTGTACTGATGTAAACCATCAACCAAGTAACAAGGCCGTCTGAAAGAATATTTTTCAGACGGCCTTGAAGTTTGTCGTTCAGACACAATTTAACGAATGATTAAAACCGGATTCTAACGAAAGGAAACCCATGATTATCCTGCACACCAACAAAGGCGACATCAAAATCGAACTCGATTTCGACAAAGCCCCCGTTACTGCTAAAAACTTCGAGCAATACGTTAAAGACGGCTTCTACGACGGCGTAATCTTCCACCGCGTCATCAAAGGCTTCATGATTCAAGGCGGCGGCATGGATGAAAACATGAACGAAAAGGAAACCCGCGATCCGATTCAAAACGAAGCGTCCAACGGTTTGCCTAACGAGAAATACACCATCGCCATGGCGCGTACTTCCGATCCTCATTCTGCCAGCGCGCAATTCTTCATCAACACTGCCGACAACGCTTTCCTGAACTTCCGTTCAAAAGAGCTGTACGGCAAAACCGTAGTCCAAGACTGGGGCTACGCCGTATTCGGTAAAGTCGTTGACGGTTTTGACGTTGTCGATGCCATCGAAGGCGTTTCTACCAAACGTCACGGCTACCACGACGACGTACCGAGCGAACCTGTCATCATCACTAAAGCCGAAGTGGTTTAATTGATTTGATTTCCCATAAAAACAGCCTGTCCGAATTAAAACCGGACAGGCTGTTTTTCAATAATGACGCATACCATCACACATCATAAGTACCGACCACGCATGCCAAATCCAAAACATGACCCTGCATGGCAAAATGCAGCTCATTAAAGCGGAAACCGCGCGGCAAATCCAAAACGGTGTCCAGCGCGTACACAATCAGTTCATAACGATGGCGGTTGTTCGGTGGCGCCATACCGCCGTAAAACGAAGCCTCTTCGATTTCAAATTTACCCAACGCGCTCGCCCAAGTGTTCGCGCCCTGTGTGAAATCTGTTGCAGAAATACTCTCATTTTCTGCCACGGAAGTTCGTTTCAAATCTGAAATCAACCAATGTGTCCATACGAAGCCGGATGCTGAAATGGCATCTTTGTCTTCCAATACCACGACAAACGATTTTGTTCCTTCCGGCGCATCTTCGATCTCAAAAGGAATCGAATAAGAAGGCATACCGCTCGGGCTGAACTGGCTGCCGCGCTTGCCGTATTTGTCTTCAAATTCGCCGTTGACAATAGCTTTACTGCTGACTTTCATCTTATATCTCCCAATAGTAGGTTTATTCATTCTAACAAACACCAAGGCCGTCTGAAAGATACTGCCGTTTTCACTTTCCAGATGTCGCATTTTCAGACGGCCTCAAGCAATATTCACAATTCGATCAAACACATTTGACATTCCATAGTATAATCCGCCGCATGAAAACTACACAGGATACGCATTATGGATTGGAAAGGTCGTGAACAAAGCCAAAACGTCGAAGATCGCCGCGGAAGCAGTGGCGGCGGTGGCGGCAAAACACCGGGCATACTCGGCATTATCGTGGTTTTGGTTGGTGCATATTACGGCGTGGATTTGAGTGGTTTGGTTGGCGGCTCATCTTCGATGGGCATTCCTACCCAGCAAGCTTCCCGACTCGACAGCCAACAAGAAGCCGAGTTGAAAGAACTGTCCCGTGTCGTCCTTGCTGATACCGAAAAAGCATGGAGCAAATATTTCCAACAACACGGCCAACACTACACACCGACAACCATGGTGTTATATAAAGGCAGTACGTCCACCGCCTGCGGTACGGGCCAATCTGCCATGGGCCCGTTTTACTGTCCGGGCGACCAAAGAGTTTATTTGGATTTGAGTTTCTATGAAGACATGCGCACCAAGCTCGAATCCGCCAGCGATGCCGCGTTTGCCTACGTTATTGCCCATGAAGTCGGCCATCACGTTCAAAACCTGCTCGGCATTCTGCCTAAAGTCCACAAAATGCAACAGCAAGTCGGCAAAAAAGAGGCCAATGCCCTTTCCGTCAAACTCGAATTGCAGGCCGACTGTTTCGCCGGCATTTGGGGACACTACGCCATCAACAACAATATCTTCAAAACAGAAGACATTCAAAAAGCGATGCTTGCCGCCGAATCCGTCGGCGACGACCGCTTGCAGAAACAGGCTCAGGGCTATGTCGTTCCCGACAGCTTTACTCATGGCTCGTCCGAAGAACGCATGACTTGGCTCAAACGCGGTTTGGAAAGCGGCGACATCAACCAGTGCAACACTTTCAACAATTGATTCGTCCAAGCAACACTGTTCTTTGATGTAACGACAAAAGGCCGTCTGAATTCTTCAGACGGCCTTTTAGCCGTGTTAAAATAACGCCTATTATTTTCCCTTAAATTCAAAGGAAATCCACATGGCAAATATCGCCCGCGACATTTTCAAAGCCTACGACATCCGGGGCATCGTCGGTAAAACCCTGACCGACGAAGCTGCCTACTTAATCGGTAAAGCTATTGCTACCAAAGCCTCCGAAAAAGGCATTACCCGCATCGCACTCGGTCGCGACGGCCGTTTGAGCGGTCCCGGCCTGATGGCACAAATTCAACGCGGTTTTACAGACAGCGGCATCGACGTCCTCAATGTCGGCATGGTTGCCACCCCTATGCTCTACTTCGCAGCCATCAACGAATGCGGCGGCAGCGGCGTAATGATTACCGGCAGCCACAATCCGCCCGATTACAATGGTTTCAAAATGATGCTGGGTGGCGACACGCTCGCAGGCGAAGCCATTCAAGAACTTTTAGCTATTGTTGAAAAAGATGGTTTTGTTGCCGCCGACAAACAAGGCAGCGTAACCGAAAAAGACATCTCCGGCGAATACCACAACAACATCGTCGGCCATATCAAGCTCAAACGCCCGATGAAAATCGTGATTGACGCGGGCAACGGTGTCGGCGGCGCATTTGCAGGCAAACTCTACAAAGGTTTGGGCAATGAAGTGACCGAACTTTTCTGCGAAGTGGACGGCAATTTCCCTAACCACCACCCTGATCCTTCCAAACCGAAAAACCTGCAAGACCTCATCGTCGAACTTAAAAACAGCGATGCCGAAATCGGCTTGGCATTTGACGGCGATGCCGACCGCTTGGGCGTGGTCACCAAAGACGGCAACATCATCTATCCAGACCGCCAACTGATGCTTTTCGCGCAAGACGTATTGAGCCGCAATCCTAAAGCCAAAGTGATTTTCGACGTCAAATCCACCCGCCTGCTCGCGCCTTGGATTAAAGAACACGGCGGTGATCCTGTAATGGAGAAAACCGGCCACAGCTTCATCAAATCCACCATGAAAAAAACCGGCGCACTGGTTGCCGGCGAAATGAGCGGCCATGTTTTCTTTAAAGAACGCTGGTTCGGCTTCGACGACGGTATGTATGCCGGCGCACGCCTCTTGGAAATCCTGTCTGCCTTCGACAATCCGTCCGAAGTGTTGAACAAGCTGCCGCAAAGCATTTCCACTCCGGAACTCAACATCGACCTGCCGGAAGGCAGCAACGGCCACAAAGTGATTGAAGAGCTGGCTGCCAATGCCAAGTTTGAAGGTGCGACCGAAATCATCACCATCGACGGCTTGCGCGTTGAATTCCCTGACGGCTTCGGCCTGATGCGTGCTTCCAATACCACGCCGATTTTGGTATTGCGTTTTGAAGCGGATACGCAAGAAGCGATTGAGCGTATTCAAAACCAATTCAAAGCAGTCATTGAAAGCAATCCTGCATTGAAATGGCCGCTGTAAGGGTTTAGGCCAAAACAAAAGGCCGTCTGAAAATCATTTCAGACGGCCTTTTATATTAAACATTGATGATTCCAAAGTTTGAAAACCAAGAATATCCCGGCTTAGTTATCCGACTTGCGCCAACTGTTGACGCATTTCATCGATAACGGCTTTGTAATCCGGTTTGCCAAAAATTGCCGAACCGGCGACAAACGTATCCGCACCTGCCGCCGCAATTTCAGCAATATTGTCTGTCTTCACGCCGCCATCGACTTCCAATGCGATATGGCGGCCGCTTTGCCGTTCATACTCGTCCAACATCTCGCGCACTTTGCGGATTTTCACCAGCGTATTCGGGATAAAGCTTTGTCCGCCAAAGCCTGGGTTGACCGACATCAGCAAAACCATATCCAGTTTGTCCAAAACGTTTTCCAGAATATTGACCGGCGTAGCAGGATTCAATACCAAACCTGCCTGACAACCGTATTCTTTAATCAAACCCAAGCTGCGGTCGACATGGCGGCTGGCTTCCGGATGAAAAGTAATAATATTGGCACCGGCTTTGGCAAACGCATGAATCAAATCGTCCACCGGCTCAACCATCAAATGCACATCGACCGGCACGGTTGCATACGGTTTCAAAGCCGCGCAAACCATAGGGCCGAAAGTCAGATTCGGCACATAATGATTGTCCATCACGTCAAAATGAATCAAATCCGCACCGGCGCGGATAACTTCGGCAACCTCTTCGCCCAAACGGGCAAAATCGGCGGACAAAATACTGGGGGCAATACGGTAGTCGGTCATGTTTATTCTCCTAAAGTGTGTTCCTTTGTCATTATCGCATTTTTAACCCTATGTTGTATGCTGCCGACAACATCTCTACCGTCATTTTTATGAATTTACATTTCATATACATTAATGAAACTTATAATCACATAGTAAGGCTTTGAAAATAAATTATTAGATTACATACATGTGCAAAAAAATCTAACATCATTAACAAAAGTTAACTGCATTGATACTGCCTTTCACACGCTTATCGGTTATATTTCCAAACCTGATGAAACATTAGGAAAACACCGTGTCTGTTGCACTTTCCCGCTATCCGACTTTTATTTTCTTAGCACTCGCCCTACTCTGTTCCAGTCTGCCTGCACATGCCGGTCCGTTTCTGGCCACTTTGGACGACTTCCACCCGAATTGCGACATCCGACAGCTTAATTTATCCGCCGATCAACACGCCGCCCTGCGCCGCCTGCGTACCGACTTCAAACAAATCAACGATAAAGCCTACCGCAAAACCGTACGCTCCGACCGCAACCGCCGTCAAACCATCATCAAAATCCTCTCCGGCGACTCATTCGACTCAAACGCCGCCCGCGATTATGTTGAAAACCGCTACCTCTCCAGCATGGACTATGCAGTGGATGAAATGGAAATCCAATACCGCCTCTATCATCTGCTCAATCCGCGCCAGCGACAGCAATGGTTGTCTTCATGCTTGCGCTGATGGATAAATAAAAATACAAAAAGGCCGTCTGAAACCATACTCAGACGGCCTTTGCTTTTTTCAGCCTTAATCCAGCACTCTTTCTTCCGGCAACCGACCTGCCCAGTCGCAGGCAAACTGCCATGCCGAACGACCCGAACGGCTGCCGCGCATTTGCGCCCATTGCAATGCGGCTTGGCGCGCCGTATCGTCAAAAGGCACATTGAAATCGTCCAACCAGTTCGCCACGGCGGTCAAATAATCGTTTTGATCAAAAGGATAAAAACTCAGCCATAAGCCGAAGCGGTCGGAAAGGGAAATTTTCTCCTCAACAGCCTCTTTCTGATGAATTTCGCCGCGAGTGCCCGTCGTACCGCCGTTTTCATCCATGTATTCGGGAATTAAATGACGACGGTTGGAAGTGGCATAAACCAAAACATTGGTGCAACGTTGCGACAGTCCGCCGTCTAAAGCAGTTTTCAAGGCTTTATAGGTTTCATCGCCGGTTTCAAACGACAAATCATCGCAGAAAACGATAAATTTCTCGGGACGCTCAGACAACAGCGTCAACAAAGCCGGTAAGCTGATCAAATCGCTTTTATCCACCTCAATCAGTCGCAGGCCGCGCTCGGCGTATTCGTGCAACAACGCCTTAACCAAGGAGGATTTACCCGTACCGCGTGCGCCGGTCATCAAGACATTATTTGCCGGACGGCCTGCCAAAAATTGCTCGGTATTGCGTTTCAGCCTGTCGGTTTGCGAACCGACTGCCGCCAATCTGCTCAAAGGAAACGTATGCGGACGCGGCAGGCTTTCCAAAATACCTTTTTTGCCCACGCTGTGCCAACGGTAGGCTAAAGCGCGCCAGTCGGTTTTACCGGCTTCGTCAGGCAGGATTAAATCCAGACGGTTTAAAACGGAATTCGCTTTTTTCAAAAAATTGGATAATTTCATTTTGGCTTTCTTTTTTCAGACGGCCTTTTGTGCCAATACACGCATTACGGTATCGACAACGGCTTGGGTTTGAGGATCGATTTCAATATTGATGAGGTCGCCTTCCTTGCGGCTGCCAAACAGGGTACGCTCCAAAGTCTCAGGAATCAGGTGTACGCAAAATTCGCTGTCGCTGACTTCGCCTATGGTCAGACTGCAACCGTCCAAACCGACAAAGCCTTTGGTCAGGATGTAGGGCTTGAGGTTTTCCGGCAGCTCAAACCAAACGGTACGGTTGAACTCGCTGGATTCAATTCGGGAAATTCGGGTAACCGCCATCACATGGCCGCTCATCACATGACCGCCGATTTCATCGCCAAACCGTGCCGCGCGTTCCAAATTGACACTGTCGCCGACTTTCAAGCTGCCGAGATTGGTTTTGCGTAAAGTCTCGTCCATCAAATCAAAGCTGACTTTGTTGCCGTCGATTCGGGTAATGGTCAGGCAGCAGCCATTGTTGGCTACAGAGGCGCCGGTTTGCAGATTGTCGGCGATTTCGGGGGGCAGCTCAACTGTGTGGGTACGAAAGTCGGGCGAAGGTTGGGCGATGTCTGTAATTTTGCCCATACCTTGTACGATGCCTGTAAACATGATGTCTTCTTTCCGATGGTACGATAAGGCGGATATTGTAGCATTTTCCAGGCACAAAGGCCGTCTGAAAGCGGTGATGGCGATGGTTTGGGGTATAATCGGATTTTTATTTCCGCAGCCCGATCATGCTCAGCTACCGCCACGCCTTCCATGCCGGCAACCATGCCGATATGCTCAAGCACTTTACCCTCTTCCTCGTCCTCGAATATTTCAACCGCAAAGACAAGCCCTATTGGTATATCGATACGCATAGCGGTGCCGGTTTGTATGATTTGAGCGGCGATGAAGCGCAAAAAGTCGGTGAATACAAACAAGGCATTGCGCTCTTGGAACAAGCTGACAAGCTGCCTTCCGAATTGGCTGAATTTGTAGGCCGTCTGAAACAAATACTGCCGCAAGACAACCTTTACTGCGGCTCGCCTTGGCTGGCACAGGCGATCACGCGCGACAGCGACAAAATGCGCCTCTTTGAGCTGCATCCTGCCGATTTTGTCCATTTGCAAAACAATATGCGCGAAGTCCGTCCGCTGCGCAAAGTGCAAGTCAGCCAAGCGGACGGTTATCAGGGCCTGATTTCACTCTTACCTCCTCCGCCCCGCCGCGCCGCCGTCTTGATTGATCCGCCCTACGAAGAAAAACAAGACTACCGCCGTGTCGTCCAAGTCTTGAAAGATGCTTTAAAACGCTTTGAAACCGGCTGCTACATGGTTTGGTATCCTTGCCTGAGCCGCGAAGAAAGCCGCAAATTGCCGGACGAACTCAAAAAAATCGCTCCCGACAATTATCTCCATGCCGAGCTTCATGTCCATACGCCGCGCAGCGACGGTTTCGGTATGCACGGCAGCGGTATGTTCGTCATCAACCCGCCCTATATGCTTGCCGAACAGTTACAAAACAATCTGCCCGAACTTTCCAAAATTTTGGCGCAAGATGCAGGCGCGCATTATGTATTGGAAAGCAAAACGAAATAAACGCTGCCGTCTGAACGCATACCCAAGCGCTTCGATTTTGCCGCCATACCCGTTCAGACGGCCTTAACCCTTTATACTTAAGCCTTTTTCCACTACAATTCACAACATAACAATTAACGACCGTCCACTCATGAATATACGCACACCCCTAGCCTGCACACTCCTGCTCTGCGCGTGCAGCGAATCAGCAAAAAACGAATTTAAAGAAGAATTTACCCAAAGTTTCCGCACCGAATTTGTCCGCTCGGCAACCAAAGCCTGCGTAGAAAAAGCCGCAGGAAAAAGCCCGTTTGATTCCGCGACCACTGAAAAAATCTGCCGCTGTATCGGCGAAAAAACAGTCGACCAAATCAATCCTGAAGAAGCAACCTCGCTTTTGGGCGGCAGCGACTCCATGAGCGACGAGCTGAAAAAACGCATCAAAGACACCAGCATCGCCTGCACTAAAGAAGTTTTAGGCATGGCCGAGAGCAAAACCAAATGAACACGCCGTTTTCAGACGGCCTGAAATTGAAAAATGCCCGATTCAAACTTAGGAAAAGAGTGAAACCATGAAGACACTGAACCAATTCTTAGCCCAACACCTGCCCGAACACAAACTGCCGCAAGAGCTGGCCAGCGTATTGGAATCCGTAGCCTCCGCTTGTTTGTACATTAACGCCAAAGTCCGCCTCGGCGCGCTTTCCGGCGTTTTGGGCATGGCAGGTACCGGCAACATCCAAGGCGAAGACCAAAAGAAACTTGACGTCATCGCCAACAACATCATGATTGATGTTTTAAAAACCAATGCCAACATCGCAGGCCTTGCCAGCGAAGAAGAAGACACCTATGTCGCCACACACGAAAACGGCGGCTATTTGGTATTGTTTGATCCGCTGGACGGCTCTTCCAATATCGACGTCAACATCTCCGTCGGCACCATCTTCTCCATCTTGGCGAAACCTGAAGGCGCATTGACTACCGAATCCTTCCTGCAAAAAGGCCGCGACCAAGTGGCCGCAGGTTATGTTTTATACGGTCCGCAAACCCAACTGGTACTGACTGTCGGTCACGGCGTATTCGTCTTCACTCTGGACGATGCCAACCAATTCCTGCTGACCAAAGAAAATCCGCGCGTTCCCGAATCTACTAAAGAATTCGCCATCAATATGTCCAACCAAAGACATTGGTTCGCCCCTGTTCAACAATACATTGACGAATTGCTGGCAGGCGAAACCGGCGTACGCGGCAAAAACTACAATATGCGCTGGGTAGCCAGCATGGTTGCCGAAATTCACCGCATCCTGATGCGCGGCGGCGTATTCATGTATCCGCAAGACAAACGCGACCCATCCAAACCGGGCAAACTGCGCCTGATGTACGAAGCCAACCCGATGAGCCTGATTATGGAACAAGCCGGCGGCGCATCAAACAACGCCATCGAAGCCATGCTCAACATCCAACCTACCGGCCTGCACCAACGTGTTGCCGTATTCATGGGCAGCCGCGAAGAAGTCGAATACGTTTACAATCTGCATCAAAAATAATCAGATGTATTGATTTCAAACCAAAAAAGGCCGTCTGAAATATGATTTTCAGACGGCCTTTGGTTAAAAAATAAAAGAAACGAAAGATTAAAAGGACAGACTCAAATCTGTCCTTTACTGTTTTCCGTCTAATCTTTATTGGATTACGCCGAACGAGCCAGCTCTTCCGCCGCTTTTTGCACCATATCCGGCGTCAGCTTGTTCAAACAATCCGTATGCCCCAACGGACATTCTCGCTTGAAACAAGGCGAGCAATCCAAATTCAAACTGATGATTTTTGCCTTTTGGCTTAGAGGCGGCGTATGGTCAGGGCTGGATGAGCCGTAAACCGCAATCAATTTCCGATCAAGCGCGGCCGCAAGGTGCATCAGACCGCTGTCGTTGCACACGACCGTATCGGCGCAAGACAACAGATCAATCGCCTCCGGAAGATTAGTTTTGCCGCAAAGATTGGTACACAGGCCGTCTGAAAGTCGGTTGATTTCATCTGCAATATCAAAATCTTTTTGCGAACCAAACAGCCAAACCTGCCAACCCTCGGCCAAATATCGGCGGCCGAGTTCGGCAAAATGACGCGCAGGCCAACGCTTGGCCGGGCCATATTCCGCACCGGGACAAAATGCCAAAATCGGTTTATCCGTCGTCAAACCATGTTTTGCCAAAGCGGCTTGACGGCTTTCGGAATCAATCGTGAAACAGGGATTATCGGAATGCCCGTTAAAATCCGCTTGGGTTGGATACGCCAGCGCAGTATAGCGGTCGACCATCAGAGGCAACGCGGTCTTATCCAATTTGCGGATATCGTTCAGCAAAAAATAGCGTGATTCGCCGACGTAGCCCGTACGCTGTTTAATACCCGTAGCCAAGGCAATAATGGCGGATTTGAGCGAACCGGGCAAAACAATCACTTGATCATAGCCTTCTTTTCCCAATTCGCGACCGATACGCCAGCGTTTTTTCAATTCCAACGCACCATGTCCAAACGGGTTTTCCATCACACGGTTGATTTCAGGCATACGCTCAAATACGGCCATCGACCATTTGGGCGCAAAAGCATCAATAGTGCAGCCGGGATGCAGCTCATGCAAACGGCGATAAAGCGGTTGGGTCATGACGCAGTCGCCAATCCAGCTTGGGGTAATAATCAGGATTTTTTTGGACATAATGGAATGTGTTTTTAATTTTGGCTTATTGTAATATGTTTTTTAAAAGGCCGTCTGAAACTCAGTTTAATCGCCTAGATTAAACTGTATCAGTTGATAGTATTCAATATCTTCCCGAGCTTTTTTGGAAACAGTTAATCCCAAAACAGCTCTACGCGCAGCATTATCTAATCGGGAATAACCACTGCTTTTGATAATTTTTGCTGTATCAACCTTTCCTCCTGCTACATAAATCTCCATAATGACATAACCCTCTTCTCCATTTTCTGCTGATACAGGAGAATATTTTAGAGAAGGAATCTGTGCAATATTCACCATTGCCTGTTTCTCAGAAATAATAAAAAATTTGGCAACGCTGGGAATGTTGACTTTGATATAGGCTTGCTCTTTGGATACTTTATTCAAACAATCCAATAAAGGCTCACCTATTAAATCCAGTGCAATATGCGGATTATCGTTCCATTGTTTAAATCTATCAGGATCAATTGCTGCACATTTTTGTTCCTGAACTTTCTTCAACTTCTTATGATAACCTTTCAGGGTATGAGCATAAACCCACTTTGGTTTGAATCGTTCAAATGAAGCAATTTTCTGCTTTGCCGACTCCATAAATTCAGAAGAAACTTTACCCCTCTTTCTCCATACTGCTTGACCGACCCTGCCTTGTTCATCAACAGGAACAACAGCCCAAACAAACCCTTGTTGAGCCTCAATAGGTAATCCCAAATTTTTCATCACATTCAGTGGCCTTTTTTCCAATGCCCTAATGGACTCTGAAAATGCTAAGCCAGAAATACCAAGCATAACGGCGGCAAGCAATATTCTCTTCATTTTTAGAACCTTATAAAAACAGAAAGGCCGTCTGAAATATTTTCAGACGACCTTTTTATACTGGTTTAACGATGGTAGTTAGGCGCTTCTTTGGTGATTTGTACGTCGTGAACGTGAGATTCGCTCATACCGGCAGAAGTGATTTCCACAAATTCTGCTTTCTCGTGCATTTCAGCAATATTGGCGCAACCCAAGTAACCCATGCTGGAGCGCAGACCGCCGGTCAGCTGGTGGATGATGTTCACAATCGGGCCTTTGTAAGGAACGCGGCCTTCGATGCCTTCAGGAACATATTTGTCTGTGCTGTCGGTTTTGTCTTGGAAGTAGCGGTCGGCAGAACCTTGACTCATCGCACCCAACGAACCCATGCCGCGGTAAGACTTATAAGAGCGACCTTGGTAGAGTTCGATTTCGCCCGGTGCTTCTTCCGTACCGGCAAACATACCGCCGAGCATGACGCTGTATGCACCTGCTGCCAGAGCTTTGGCAATATCGCCGGAGAAGCGGATACCGCCATCGGCAATCAGGGGAACACCTGTACCTTTCAGGGCTTCAGAAACATTGTGAATCGCAGTCAGCTGAGGCACGCCCACGCCGGCCACGATACGGGTCGTACAAATCGAGCCCGGGCCGATACCGACTTTAACGGCATCCGCACCTGCAGCCACCAAATCCAAAGCAGCTTTAGCAGTCGCGATGTTGCCGCCGATGACTTGAATGTGCGGATAGGTTTCTTTTACCCAGCGCACGCGATCGATAACGCCTTGGCTATGACCGTGGGCAGTATCGACCACAATCACGTCCACGCCTGCTTCTACCAATGCTTTGACGCGCTCTTCGGTATCGCCGCCGGTACCCACCGCGGCACCGACGCGCAGACGGCCTTCGGCATCTTTGTTGGCATTAGGGAATTCGGTTGTTTTCAGAATATCTTTAACTGTAATCAGACCTTTGAGTTCGTCTTGGTCGTTCAACACCAAAACGCGCTCAACTTTGTGCGCATGCATGATTTCGCGGGCTTCATCGATGCTGGTACCTTCAGGAACGGTCACCAAACGGTCGCGGGGGGTCATGATGGCAGAAACCGGCAGATCGACACGGTTTTCAAAACGCAGGTCGCGGTTGGTCACGATACCGACCACTTTGCCGTTTTCAACAACAGGCAGACCGGACATTTTGCGTTTGCGTTGTGCGCGCATTTCCAAGACTTCGCGGATCAATGCAGTCGGCGCAACGGTAACGGGATCTTTCACCACGCCGCTCTCATGGCGCTTCACTTTGGAAACGGCACGCGCTTGCAACTCCGGCGTCATGTTTTTATGGATAATGCCGATGCCGCCTTCTTGAGCCATAGAGATGGCCAGACGCGCTTCGGTAACGGTATCCATTGCAGCAGAAAGTAGAGGGAGGTTGAGCGTGATATCGCGGGTGAGTTTGGTTTGAAGTTTGACATCTCGAGGCAGCACGTTTGAGTGCGCTGGAACCAACAAAACGTCGTCGAAAGTATAGGCTTTTTCTACAATACGCATGATGCTCGGTCTTTCAGTTTGTGCAAGATGCACGGCATTATATCACACCGGCTTGATGCTAACATTGGCAATACACGTTTTAACGTTATTTTTTTACATGATTTGATCTGCGGTACAAAAATATGCCAACGCATTGCAGTTTCAAGTAAAATAGTCTAGATGAGAACATCATTTACATAAGGGAAACCCATGAAATCTTCCGTACTCAAAACCTGTCTGACAGCAGCCCTTCTCTCTTCCGCCGCCCTGACCGGCGCGGCCGAGGTTTACACTTGGAAAGGCGCATCGGGCAACAGCTATTCCGATACACCAAACCACCTACAACCGAAGCGTTCCGGCGTGGTCAACATCCGCACGCACAACGTCAAACCCGCCGTTGCGCCTGCTGTTGCGGCATCTGAGCCGGTTGCCGAGCAGCCCAATGAACAGGTTGCGGAACAAAACAAACAAATCGAAGAGCGCAATAAAAAAATCGAAGAGCAAAACCGCCAAAACAAGCTGGAAAACTGCAAAATCGCCAAAATCAACCGCCAAGTCGCCGAAAGCGCACGCTTGGCCAATCGCGACAGCCTAATTAAACAATACCAAAACGACGTTAATAAATACTGCAATTAAGCTCTCGAATAACAATATCAAAAAGGCCGTCTGAAATTTAATTTCAGACGGCCTTTATTTTTTCAGCCTATCAATAATACACCTGAACCAACAACAAGCCGATGGCTAAGCTGAATGCCATGCTCAACAGGCCTGGAATCATGAAGCTGTGGTTGAAGATAAATTTGCCGATTTTGGTCGAGCCGGTTGTATCGAAGTCGATAGCGGCAATAATCGGACCGTAGTTCGGAATGAAGAAATAGCCGTTTACCGCAACAAATGTGCCGATAATGATGGGCGCAGGAATACCTAGTTTGATGGCGATTGGGAACAACGTCGCTACTGTCGCGCCTTGGCTGTTGACCAATACCGACAAGACAAACAGGGCAAAGGCAAAGGTCCATGGTGCAGACTCAACCAAATGGCTGACGGTCGATTCCACTTCTGTTAAGTGGCCGCTCATCAAGGTATCGCCCAACCAAGCCACGCCAAATACTGCAATCACGGCACGCATACCGGCATGGAATACCGAACCTCGGGTAATCGCATCGCCATTGGGTTTACACGCCAAGATAATCAGCGCAGAAGCAGATAACATCACGATTTCAATCGTATGCGCCATGCCCATAGGCTTGATCGCGCCATCGTGTTCAAAAGCCGGACGCAGCTCAGGCAGCGCACCCATCACGACCACCAGCAATGCCGCAGTCAAGAAAATACCGACCGACAATTTGGCTTTCGGCGAAATGGCGACATCGGTTTGTTGTTCCTCCACATCGATGTATTCTTTCACATAGTTCGGGTCTTTCAGCAAAGCCTGATAATGCGGATCGTCTTTCAATTCTTTGCCCAGTTTGTTTACGAACACGCAAGCCAAACCGATACCCAAAATCGTGGACGGAACGGTAACTTTCAACACATCCGCCATCGTGATGTGTTGCGGCTCAAGCATGGTGACGCAGGCAACGACGGCTGCGGCAATCGGGCTGGCGACAATCGCAAATTGGGAAGCGATAACCGCCATCGTCAGCGGACGTGAGGGACGGATGCCATTGCGACGGCTGACTTCGGCAATCACGGGCAAGACCGAGTAAGCCACATGGCCCGTACCTGCCAAGACGGTGAAGGTGTAAGTTACCGCCGGCGCGATAAAGGTGATGTATTTCGGATTGCGGTGCAACACGCGCGTGGCAATCTTAATCATATAGTCCAAACCGCCGCTGGCCTGCATCGCCGCAGCCGCAGACACTACCGCCATAATCATCAGCATCACATCAATCGGCGGGCTGGTCGGCTGCAGATGGAAACCAAAAGACAATACGGCCAAGCCGATACCGCCGAGCACGCCCAAACCAATACCGCTAACCTGCGCACCAATCAGGATACACAGCAGTACGACGGCAAACTGGATAAAAAACATAGTTGACATCACAACTCCCAAAATCCGGCCTTCGCCGAAATAAAATTACAAACGGTTGGAATTATAGATTACTCTAAACAATGTAACCATCTTTTACCCAAATAAATACATCTTCATTCTTAAGTGAACTCTCAGTATTATCCTATACTTAACACCTATTTTTTCGAAAGAAGGTACTTTAATTTTACATATTTATTCATTGTATAGTTCGCGTAGTTTTTACACAGGATATAGCCCAGCATACCATCCAAGAAGCCCCTCTTTAAGAAATACATTTTGATAAATGCGAATAATGGTCGCAAAATCAAATCAAAAAATGGATAGCTAGACTTACCCTCTTGCTTATATTTTTCAGCTGCAAGCGTAGAGTATTGATTCATCTTTCTCAAATATTGTTCCCATGTTTCATAAGTGTAGTGAAGCATAGGAGCACGAAGCTTCTTATTGCCATGCTGATGGACGATTTTAGGATGTACAACTCCTTCTACATAACTACCTATTCTTGGCATCAACCTGCAAACCCAATCAGGACTTAAAGAACCATGACGTACTAATTTCCGTTGAAAATGATTAAGACGTTTTACCCAATAACCAAAAGGCTGTCCTTGCGCAACAACCTCTTCAATTTCTTTACACAACTCTGGCGTACAACGTTCATCAGCATCAATAAAAAAAATCCAATCTGATTTTGCCTGCTCTATCGCAAACGTTTGTTGTTTTCCCCAATCTCCATTCATATCTCTAGTAATTACCTTAGCTCCTAAACTTTCAGCAATTATAGGAGTTTCATCATTACTATGATCATCAATAACAATAACTTCATTGGCAAAAGTACAGCTTTTAATGCACTCCCCAATATTTTTTTCCTCATTTTTGGCGAGGATAAGCAAGCTAATAGTTGAATTCATAATTATCCTTAATGGCATGACTCCCAACTTACCTACAAACTAACAAAATTTTGTGTAAATAAAATTTATGGGATTCATTCTAAGTTAGGCAAAACATGATTTAAGAGTGTATTTTAACCGATATACCGCTACAATATGTCCTCCTTTTTTCAGACGGCCTGACTCATGCAGCTTATTCTTGCCCCCATGCAGGGTAATGCAATATTTTATTAAATTAATATATAAATCAAATATTTGAACAAGTTTTATAAAAAAAGGTGCAAATAAGGTGCAAATAAAATAAAAATATTTTCAAAAACCTCTTGCATTACCGCTAAAATAGCGGTAATATACACACATCGGCAGACAACACAAACCGCCGAAAACATGATAAACCAACTGACCGCCTTCGGGCGGATAGGAGCAAAAAAAATGAAAGCGAATCTTTTAAAAACCATGAGCAGCGAAGCACGCGAAGTTCTTTTTTCTAAATTGAACCCTGAAAATGACTACATTTGCCAAGCTTTAAAAAAAGCCCAAGACGAATTTAACGAAAAACTTAATCAAGCTGCCCAACCTAATGGATTCTTTGGCCGCGCGATGATTGACGAAAAATCTGTTTTAGGTGCGGATGACTTTTTAAAATACCAACGCATCGGCAAAATTCTGGCAGCGCGCGAAGAGATGCTCTCAAAAAGAAAAAACCTTATTTTAAATTTCTTGGGCTTTTTTAATTAATTTTTAATACTGCCGCCTTCGGGCGGCAGAAAGGTCAAAAATGAAATTCTTAATAAAC
This sequence comes from Neisseria sp. P0014.S009, assembly GCF_051958155.1. Taxonomy (NCBI): domain Bacteria; kingdom Pseudomonadati; phylum Pseudomonadota; class Betaproteobacteria; order Neisseriales; family Neisseriaceae; genus Neisseria; species Neisseria sp. P0014.S009. The sequence goes on from NZ_JBQCVS010000002.1 coordinate 210,175, forward strand.
ATCATCAAAACCGAAAAAGTTGAAGTAAAACGCCAATACGAAACTGTCACACGATTTAATCGAATCAACACGGGCGAAACAAAAGAAGTGGAGTTCAATCATGAACAAAATCTTTTAATCGTAGATGGGCAAGAATTTAAGGTACACGAAGTCTTGTCCAAACAACTCACCATCGGGAACGAAGACGTTCTAACAGCCCAAATCATGACATACAAAAACGGCGAACAACATTTATTCTACTCGCTTGATGTACCGGCATTTTGGGATATGTTCGATGATTTAAATTGGGGCAAAAAAGTTTTCGGTGGTTATATCGCTAAATGAATAAAACTAAAAGCCGCCTGATTTACTCAAGCGGCTTTTTTATCGGAGGCATTATGGCAAAAAACCGAACAAGCATCACCGAGCGGCTCAAAAAGAGCCAAAAACGAGAGGCGCGCCGCGATATGGCGCATGATTGGGCAGATAAGTGGGAGCAGGATTATTTGAGCATAATGTCTCAAATCAAACAGGCAATCAGCAAAGGAAACGATGACGATCTTATCGACTTATTTGCCGATTTACGCGCGCTGCAACAGCCTAAATTTGAGGCATTGCATCGAGTGATTGACGAGCTTATCACACCGACACGGGAGCTTATTGATGATTGATAATATTGAGTTTGGTTATACACCAAACAATCTAAAGGCCTTGCGCCAAAAACACGGATTGACACAACAAGCAACTGCCGATCTATTAGATGTAAAAATATCAGGATTCCAGCGCTGGGAGGCCGATGTAAATCTTAAAAGCCATACAGACATGCCGTTAAAAAAATGGTTTGAGCTTTTACAAAAACTAACAAAATAAATATTGCATTACCGCTAAAATAGCGGTAATATACACATATGGATTCAGCGCACCCGCGCAAACCGCGCCTCGGGTAATCAGGGGTAAGGAACTAAAATGGACTTAGCATACGAACTCAAACAACTTGAATCTTATTATGATATTTGCAACTATCGTGGCAAACTTAGAGCAGATAGCCTGATCCATGGAATTAACTGTATTTTAGAAGGCAAAGAAAGAACAGTTGACATTCATGATTCAACAAGAGAAGAGTTAGAAAATAGAATTTCTGCCTTTTATAAAGATATTGATGATTATTTGACAAACCGGTAAGAAAACAAAGGCCGCCTGAAATATGGCGGCTTTTTTGAAAGGAAAAATGAATGCCTCATCAGAATAGAAACTGGCAGCGTCGATGGTCGGTTGATTTTGAAACACAAACGGCGAGCCATGAAGATGGCTGGATTTTTGAATTTACAAAAGTCTCAGACGGCGTGTTTGACGGTCGGCTAGTTGCTCAGCCCAAAAACCTCACATTAGAGCAAATCAAAAACGCACCCCGAATTGCCAAAGAAGCCGGCGAAGCATGGGAACGCGCCCGAAGAAACAGACAATAACGAATCTTATAAGTAGCCGTCTGAACTCAGACCAGCCCCGTGCAAAAGGCCGTCTGAACTCAGACGGCCTTTGTTTATTGAAAAGTATCAGACAACGCCTTATGCCGCGCTTTGCAGTCATTGTATAAGCCGATGACTTGCAACGACCACGGCAACACGTCCGCGCCTGTTCCGCCCTCAAGTTTAGGCAGGTTTGGGCATGGTTGCACAAGGTCGGCCGGCGGTTTAATCGCCGTCGGCAATGGCGGCGTTGATGACTGACAACCCATCAGAATCGACGCAAACATTGCGAAAGACAGGCTTTTCGACAATCTTTTGCACTTGGACATATCTCACACGCTCCTTTTCTTCACGCACGGCTTTTCCTGACTGATACTTTTCAGAAATAACCTGATCGGATTTAGCTTTTTCAATTGCGGCATCTTTCAGACGGCCTGAAATTTCCGCCGCCATTGATTCACGTCCGCGCTTGTATTGGGCGGCATGGTCGTATTGCCACGCGCTGACAACAAGCATGGCACAAACCAGCACCGTAATCAGCTTCCAGTTTTTAAGTAGCAGGCTGTTCATAGGTTTTCAACATCGCTTTGTAGTTTTTAATTTCGCTTTCGGCAAATTCAAACGCTTTCAGGTCTGCTTCTTCGCCTGCCTGTTTGCGCTTCTCTTCCCATTCGGCGATACGCGCTTTCAGAAATTCGACAGGATTCATGATTACCCCTTAAACGTGCAAGCCAGGCAAATAGACAGTCTTGCCGTTCTTCTTGGTTGCCGTCATGATTTGGTTGCGCATTGGGCTGTTTCGGCGGAAACCTACATGCACCCATGCACCATCTCCACGTTCAGGGAACTCAAGAATCAACTGGTCAAATGTGATTTTCCCTTCATCGCGCATTTTGATAATCTCTTTCGCAAACGCCAAAGAGGTTAGGCCAACAGCATCACAATCAGCCGCCAAGCCGAAACGATGGGCGGACGTTGGACTGCCACCTACCAGCTTGTTTACGCGCTCACTGCGGAAACAGCTTGTAACGATGATTCCGCGGCCAACATAGGCGCGGATTTTCTCAAGCTGTTGCGCCGTGTAATAGATGTTGTCCATTTCGGCAGATGACGGCTTGTTCTCAATACCGGCACGGCGTGCAGATTCGCTGCGTGTCAATTCTTTTAAGCTAAAGTGTTCAGTGATTTGCATTTTTACTTCTCCATTAAAAAAGGTCGTCCGAACTTTCAGACGACCTGCCGTTACTCTTTACTATCGATAAATTTGTCAGCCGTTTTCTTCGCCCACTTCTTCATCATTCCCGGGGCAAGGGTTTTGACGGTATCCATCGCATGACCTGTCAAAATGCCGACAAACGCGCCAGCAATAGCACAAGTCCAAACTTGGTTAACCATCAAAAACCGTTCCACTACCGCCGCCGCTGCCACTGCCGATACAACCGCCTCGAAAACACTCGAAACGATTTTGTCGTGGTCTTTAATGCTTGACCACGCACTACCGACAATGCCGCCCCCTATGGCAAACAGGTAGCCAAATTGGAAAAAATCCATTATTCCCCCTTTAGGCTGTCTTTCAATTTTTCGCCCGAAAACAAGAATTTAAGTGAGTTATTGCCAGCCAAAAGGCACAAAAAAGACAGAATCGGCGGTATTACCATACCCGTGTGAGCAGGCGGGAACGCTCCCCAAAACGCCTGCGCCGTCAGATACCAAATAAACGCCGACACTAGCAACAAATAGCCTGAAAAGACGTTTCCGCGGTATGACTGCCAGTACATCGCCGCCAACTGTAACAAACCGATACCGCCGAAAACTGGAATCAGGATAGATTCGGGTATCGTTTTGAATTTGTAATAGATAGGCCAGTTATAAATATCGACAGGCGAGAACGCGAAAACGGCGGCATAACCAATCATCGACAACCCACTGGCAAACTCGACAACACGCGTCCCCGTACCAAACAGCCACTTCTGAAAACGCACAGGCAAAAAACGCCATTCCAAAACATATTTAACCCATTTCAATGAGTTACTCATTTTCCATCTCCAAATAAAAAGGCCGTCTGAATATTCAGACGGCCAGTTAGCAAGTAACGAGGGCCTTTGCCATTCTCGCCTGCGACATGCGTGACCAATGGTTCGGACATTTCTCCACCCCTATTATTTATCTTTGACCAGTTCTGCACCCGAAAAAGGGCTTTTCTCGTTTGCCGTATCCGCCACGGATGACAACGCCCAATCAATTAAATCAACATCACGCGGCGGCGGAACATTGAGCATCAACTGAACAGAATTGACCATCTTCTTACCGGCTTTACAGCAGCTATCGTCATAATAGCTACCAATAGTAACCCCATAAACACCATAGCCATAATCCAAAGAAATTCCCGCTACAACATGGAACGAAGTCGGCACTCCCGTTTCTTCATCAACAATATTTTTTCGCAAACCGATAATATTTTTACTACTCATACAACCTCCATAAAAAATCCGTCTAAAAATAATTAGACGGCAAACATTAAAAATTAGGCGATTGGCACATTAACCAATTTTCCGGCGCAGCTTTTCGGGTTGTTTCACTATTATTTAACGCCACCGGCACCAAAATCTGCAACGACGTATCAGAATGACGATACCCACAACCACCCCAAAACGTAGCATTTCCGTATCTACTGGTATTAATATTCAAAAGATTTCCCAACTGATTCATCAGGGCAAAAGCGTCATTAAACTCTTTTTCCTGCCGTTGCGCCCATTCATTTCCCATTTGCTCATACCATGCGGCGGCGGCATTGCTTCGAGCCAAAGATTCAGTCTGCAACTCTTTCGCCAAGGCATCTTCCGCATTCTGAATCTGATCTTGATAATACTGAGTCTCAGAAACAGGGTTAGCTTTGCTGTAAAAAACAATATCCCCGCCACGCACTACCTTTGACACTTCGAGCATCTTATTGTACTGCTTGTAAGATGCCGCCAAATTTTCCGCCATCCGACCATTGAACGCCGATAACAGCCCAACCTTGAACGACTGCCATTTCGATAAATTAAAACGCGGATCACCATCCCATGCGTCTTTTAAATAATCCGAATATTTATAGTTCAAAATCGGCTGATAACGAGGTATATTGCTCAGATTCCATCGAAAGACATCATCAGGCGTAGGTGCCGGCGTCCGAATACCGGAAGCCGACCAAAGACTATGAACACCCGCACTCATACCTGGATCAATTTTCTGACCGAGCAGATATTCGGCTGACTCGTAGCCCAAAATACCAACAGGCTGGCAAACCCGATTAAACAGATACCCGCCGGTGACAACATATTTATAACCATCACCAGACGGCATCTTTTGCACGCTGCTTGCATCAGGATTGATACTCCCAAGCAATTTCAAAGGCTTCATGCTGCTACTGTATTGCTCGTACTTTAGCTTTAATTTCGGGCTGCCTTCCAAATAGGTTGTAACCCTATCCCTTAAGGCGGCATCTTCACCGCTGGATAAAGTCGCAACAACGTTCGCCAAGCTTTCACGCGGCTGCCTTTTATCGACGCGCGAAGTAAAGAACCATCGCGCCCGCTCCACCTGACCAGTAATCAGATTTGACGGACGAGCAGGCAAACCGAAAGTCTCCGCAGTTGCCGAGCTATCACCTGTCGCCATTACATAATTTAGTAACGGCGACGAAGGGTTGTACATATCCAACCCAAACTCTTCAAACACATGCACCGTCGAACATCGACACAAATACTGATACGGCAAACCTGCGGTTTCGTAGAAAAAGATTTCAAGCTCCGTTCCACCCGTCATTTCAACGACCATAAATCCCGCGCCAAGTGACACATTGCTATATCCGCTATGCTCATGCTCAACGGTTGCAGTACTCCGAAAGGACATAGTTACAGGCATTCCCGACACAGGATTACGACCGGACTGCAAACTGCGTAATACAAAATTCCGCTGCTCCTCCTCAGTCAACACACCCTGCATCTTCTTCCTCAACAACGCCGCATTTTGAATATCACCACCCGATTTGAGCGCATTGCACATTAATTCAGCCATTTCCCATTTTTCACGGTCGTAGCCGTTGCCCCAGCCGTGTATTACCGACGGAACAATACCTTTTGCACCCTCAAAAAACCATTGATCACTGTACAGCGGCAGCAAAAAACGAATGCCCCGATTCAGCGAATTGTAATAGCCCGGATTAGAAATATTACCAACCGGATTATTCAAATTCATGGGTCGGATAGAAATAGAACGACCGAGATGATGACTAAACGGCAAATTTTTACTGGCATCATCAATCGCCAACTCCCGCCCATCTTCAGCAACAATCCGCAACAAAGATGGGTGAGTCCCCTGGTTAAACGGATATCTCAATTTCAGACGACCTATATATCTCGGAACGAATACCCCGTAATTACACAAATCAACGCCGTTGTCGTTGTAAATCGACAAACCCCAATCATCAGTTGAAATAGCCATACAAAAAATTCCGACCAGCAAATGCCCCACCGCCAAAATAAATATCAGGCCAGAAGCGGGAATGATAAAAATTATGCGCCCAACACAGCATCCCATTTTTAATATAAAGCGGAGATAAATGCTCCACCTCCGGCGGAGCATTGAAATGAGATTGCGGCATCAGGAAAATACCCTTAAAAAAATGACGACGAGGGAACAGCATATCAATCGGAACCATGCCCGTCTCAGAATTGCCAAGATACAAAACACCTTCAACAACCAACGAAGATTCCAGATTCAAATCAATTTGCCGCCCATCGCTGTCAAAACAAAAAAGTCCGTAATCCATTACCACAATCCCGGGCGATAGCCCAACAAAATCCGCAATCCGCCTGACGAATCGCGGGCAACAAAACCATGCTGGTTCATTACCACACTCCCGCCACCTGCCGCAGAAGACGATTGAAAATCTCCATTCGGATTGACGCTGAACGTCCCCATCCGCAACGTACCCGCAACAATCGTCGGCGATTGAATCGTCTGACTTGCCGCAATATGCCGACCGTGAATCGTACCGTCTGCAATCAAATCGCCATTCAGACCAAGCGTTGACCGTCCGTTTTTCACATCCACAACCATCGCAGGCACGATCTGATTGCTGTTCGGATCGACAAACATAACCTTATCGGCCATCATCATGATATGACCTTCGGCAGTCTTGCTGTCCGCACCTACCGCAATACCGGAAATCGCCCGTCGTCCGTTGCCGAATGCCTGAGTCTGCAACGAATACAGGCTCTTCATATTGCCTTCCAAGTCACTGACGACCTTTTTAACTTCGGTTACAACGGCCGTGTCAATTTTCAGCGCCTTGACTTCCTGCTTGACCTGCTCGGAAATTGCCCGACGGTCTGCCTCGCCCAAACCTTTAGGCTGATTGACCAAAGCAAACAAATCACGCGACAGCTCGTCTTGAGTGATGCGACCACGCATCTGCGCCAAAATCGGAGCAGGGTCGGGGTCGGAACGACCCGCCACAGCGGCGGAAAACTCCCCCGCATTACCGGCATTATCGACAATACGCACCCAAAAATAAAAAGCGTCCGTTACCGAAACACCTGCAAGCGTGTAGGTCGTTTGCGGATACGCAACCGTCGCCAATTTTGTTGCGACTTCAAAATTATTTTCCCGCGCATACCAAATTTCAGACGACACATTCTTCATGACCGTATCGGGCAGATACCAATCAAGCTGCACCGCGTTCATCTTCGCCGTTGTCCGAACACCGCTTACCGTGTAATCAACACTCCAACCTTTCTCAATCGGAGAAGACAACACCCCGCGCGCATTCCGCCCGCGAATTTCCGCGCGATACTGACCATTTGGCAGGTTTTGCAGCGAAAGATCAGCCGTCTGAGCATCAGGAATATGACGGTACAGCTTATTATTGCGGTAAATCTTAATATCATAAGATAAAACGCCGCCGTCAGCAGTTAAGTTATCCCACGAAATTAACAACTTATCTCCGTCCGACTTCACATCAGGCAAAGACAGTTTCGGGACGGCTCCGTGAAGCGTCGTAACATCTGTATCAAACCGCGCGCGGTTATCGACCGCGGCGTATTTTTTCGGGTCGTGCAAAATACCCGAAACCTCAAAAGTACCGTCGGCGGCGTTTTCTTTCGTCCCGATAACCCGATACAGGCGTGGTTTGACGCGTCCAATTAATACCCAAACGCCGCCAGCCGCCGAATCGACAACCTCAGCAAGCTCCAAGCGGTTTTTCTCAGGCTGCGCCATCACTTTCAGCGACTTGATACCCACCGCCGTCTCGACAGACAACTGCTTACCGACCGCATCTTCGACATCGCGGTCAAGCGTTACCGACAAGCCCGAAACAGCAACCAAACGCCCAGACACTTCCGCGCCCGCATAATCGTTGTCCATGATTTGAACAACGTCATACGGCAAATGGCGCAAACCCTCACGACCGACGGTAAACTTGATTGCCGACTGTTGCCGCAACTCCGTTTCCAGCATCCACGCGCCGTATCGCGCTGCCTGACCGCGAGAATCGCAGCCAAACGCCGTGATTTGCTTGATATTCAGACCATAACGCTTGATTGCCTGCTGGTCTTCGACGTATTCCGTTTTCGTTCGGTACCCGTCGTATTTGTCCACATACTGCACGATGACCGCCGTCGTAATCGACTTGTACGGAACGCCCGAATACGCAAACAGCCCGTCTTTGACATTGCTGTTGTTGTAAATGGCAACCGGGTCGGAATCCGCGTCCATCACCAAAGAAAAACGGCTGCCATCCCAAACAGGCAGCCCGCGGAACACGCTCGCCAAATCCAGCAGGAACTCACCCGCCTGACGCCGATTGGTAATATAGGCATTACAAACAAAACGCGGCTCCTTGCCGCCGAAGCCGTCATCGACCAACTCATCGCAGTATTTGCCGATCTGATACAGCGTCCATTTATCAATATCAGCAGATTTCAGACGACGTGCCAACGTGGAATAACGCGGCTGCGTCAACACATCATAAAAAACCCAAGCCGGGTTGTTAGTCCAAGCCTTTTTAAACGAGCCGTCCCAAACCGTACCCGAATAAGTCCGTTTATCAGGGTCGTAATTAGACGGGACATTGACCAACATCCCGTCAATCAGATAATTTCGGCGCGGGTTATTGCTGCCAAACTGGTCGGAATCCATCGCCAACGCCGCCAAAGCCGTATGCGGATAACTCAATTTCGCATCGATAATCTCGACATAGCTGGCGAAATACGTTTTATTGACTACCTTGTCAGTATTACTATCAGGCGTAGCCCGGGATACACGGATATTGAACGGTGCAGACGGCAAATTTTCAAACAACACATCCTGATAATATATACCGCTTGATTTTTCAGTAAATTCAACCGTCTTAGACGCATGAACACCCTTATTGTCAATAACTTCGACAACCATAGCCGTTTGAGCCGGATTCGTATCGCCATTTTCTTCGACGCGGTAATTTCGCTCGACACCGACCGTTACCCGCAGGCGGCTGACCAACTCATCAGACACCGCCCGCACCACCTGCGCGCGGTTTTTGACCTCGACCGACACAGGCACGGCACGCTCCGAAGCATCAAAGCCCGGAATATAAGTTTGATCGGGCGTACCGCGCTGAAAGAAGCCGACCACGCCCTTAAAATTAAAAGACCCGTCAGGATTCTGAACGGGCGTATCATCAAAATAGACAGACTTCCACGGCTTATCGTTGCCATTGGCGAAACCCCTGATTTCGCCTTCACAAATCGCATCGATAATCCGCAAAGACTGCGCCGAATTCAACGTATTCGGAGCTTCATACGGCGTAGATGCGCCGCCACCTGATTTACCGCCCATTCCAAAATCCTCAATCTACCGTATAAACCGCCTCGTAATTCATCGCGCGGACGGAGTCGTTTTCAAAATCAGTGTTATATTTCTGACCGTTCGGCGCCGTTGCCGCAACGCCAGTCACAAAAGTTTTCTTCATGCCCAAAGTCAAATCCACCGCCATCGGGTCGGAATTGCCATTAGGATTTTTAATTTTCGCCGCATCAAAAACCATACGGACGACGCTGTTGCCGTTTGCCGCCGTACTGTTGCCCTCAATCCGCCGAGATTCGATACCCTGCGACACCACGCGGCTGCCGCAATAAATACGGCCATAGGCAAGCGGCATCGACTGCCCTTGAGCCGCCGTATTGCTCAGATTCGAGAACGAGCTGTTCCGGCTGCTTTCAACGCCTTTTCCCTGTTCAAATTTCGGCGGCTTAGTCAGCATTTGAGCCACGCCGCCAGCAACCATACCGACACCCGCCACAACAAGGCTCGCACCGCCCGACCAACTCGTCAGCGCACCGACAACAATCAGCGCCGCGCCTAAAACCGTCTGAATGATTCCGCCGTTTTTGCCCGCGCCTTGAACGCGCGGCACAATATGCAGCACACCCTCGGCAGGCTGACCGAATCCGCTTTTCAATTCGCCCTCAGACCAATCGCGCCGACCGAAACGCACCTGATAAAACCCCTGCCGCAGCTTTTGCCGCAACGCTGGAATCTGCACCGTCAGCGCGTGAACCGCCTCAGCAGGGCTGGCAACCTGCAAATCAAAACGGCGGCCGCATTCGCGCAAACCGCCGTACAAACACACCGTAATCATAAATCCACCGAATGCAGCAAATCATTTTCGACCGCCTGCAACATTTCAGGCTCAAATTCATGGAGTCGCCAAACGCTATGCACACGCTCAGACCACCACTGATTAAACGGCTCTCGCCGGCTCAACTGGTTATAAGCATGATGCAAGATTTGCCCATCGCCCAAATACAAAGCCGCGTGGTTCGCATGACCGCCATAACTGGTCAAAATCACATCCCCGCCGCGAAGGCCGTCTGAAACACGGACAAACCCGACACGCTCGAAATGTTTGCGCAAATACTCATGCTCAGCATCATCATCAATATCGCCGCGCGTGTGATCGGGCAAATCAATCCCCATCAACATAAACGCATCACGAATCAATGCCCCGCAATCAGCCTTGCCGTACTCAAACACACGGCCACGCAAATGCGGACAACAGCGGAACTGCTTTAGACGACCGCCAACTGCCAAAATCCACGGCAAACCCGTCTGAATCTGCATCTGACGGTCAGCTCCCGATAAGAACGGCTCACCGTTTGGATGAGAGTGGACAACCGCGACGATTTCGCCGTCTGCCGCCAACGCCTGCCAACCTTTCGGATTCATCTCAAAAGTTTCTTCTGGGTTTTCGGCAATATTGTCTATGGCAAAAAAACGCCGACCCTTATCATGAATATCCGCAATCGCACCACACATTTCCTGCGGCGCGTACCCGTCAGCAAACCAAAAAATCAAATCTTGTATTTCGTCCGAAATCTCAATCATGCCCCACCCACCTTATCCGCACTCGGAAACCCGCCAAACGGCAACACAGCCGTCGCACCAAACCGCGCCCGACAGCCCGTCAAGGTCCCACTGCAAGCATCCTTTTTAATATCATCCGTCGGCATATCCAAACGGTCGGCAACCGCACGACCCGCATAACCGCAGCCCTCGCCGCGATACTGCCAAATACAGGTATTCGCCATCATAATACGCGACGGGATGACCGAGCCGTCCGATTCAGACGGCGCAGCAAGTTCAAAGACCGCCCATTCCGCCGTCAGACTCGTCATCTGCTCAATGACGTACTTCCCGATAATTTCCTGATTCGGATCGGCGGTCGGATTGCCGTCTTTAAAGTTCGCCGCATCCAAAAACTTCGCATACGTCAGACGACGGACGACATCCACCCCGACCAATTGGTTATACTGGTCAGCCGCGCCGGTCACAAACCCGAGCAGGTTTGAAACCGTCAGCGTCGGACGGTTGCCCGCCCCCTGCGAAGTCGTTTCAAAGCCTTCGGCAGAAATAGGGCATGGCGTATATTCCTGCCCCTTCCAAACGACTGCCTGATTCAGTTCGTTTACCTGATTGCAGAAACGGAAAACTTCCCCGCCCAAAGCGCGGAAATCCACCTCCCACATCTCAACCAACGCATCCTGCTGCGTAGCCGACAACGCCTTGAGCATCGTTCCCGACATCGCCTTCATTCGCGCATTCATGCCATCACCTCTTCAAATTCCGCCGACAGCTCATACACCTTGCCGCCCTTCGGAGTTTCCGTGTACTCGACAACCTTGACCAACAAACGCTCACTACCGGGCGGCGTCCAGTAAAACGGCTCCACCCCGCCACACGAATCAAAAAAGCCTTTGATTTCGCTAATCAAAGGCTTTTTACCCGCAATACGAATCTGCCAAGTCTGCATTTTTGGTTTCAGCGTCAATTTCTGCCGCTGCTCATACCCATTGCCAAACTTGACCGTCCGAACATTAAACGAGTGTTTCGCCGTACTTTCCGACGTAACCTGCCACTTAAAAACCTTAGCCATAAAACCTCTTAGACCGAATCAACGGCTGCTGTGATAACGACCGCCGACCCGTGCCACATTATTGACATACCAATTTTCAATCATCGCAGGCAGAGCCGCGCCCAGTTGCTTCGCCATCTCAACATCACCATCAACCGACGAATCAGAAGACCCATCACGATTAATCGTAATGTTTACCGTCATGCCACCCGTACCGCCGCCCAAAGCAGCGACCTGCGGCGCAACGCCGACCACTCCGCCCGAAGCGTAGCGGTTTTTATTGATAGCCTCCAACAAAGCACGATGACGGCGGGTCGAAGCCGCATTAATAACGAACTCGCCATTAGACAGCAACGCAGGGATACTGTCGCTCGTCGCCGTACCAGCCCCCCAAACAGCACCGCCGTTGGAGAATTGCTGCACAACACCGCCGTCTTTGAATCCGCCACCACCCCAAGCACTCATCGCCGCCTTCATCGCGTTGAACAACGCCATCTTAATCAGCATCTTCGACAAATCTTGCAGGATAGACACAGCCAAACTGCGAAAATCAGCCTTGCCCGTTGCCACGAAATCAGCTAACGCATCAGACATCTTACCGAGCGACCCCGACACAGCATCAGACATACTTTCGCGCATCGACTTGAACGAATCCGAATAATTCCGCATGCCGTCCGAAATACCCGCCAGCCAATTGTTATCAAACGCATCCTTGGTTTCTTTCTCCAAGCGCAACCGCTCTTGCAGGCGGCCGTCATTATCAAGCTTGGCAGTCTGCAACCTCTTAATGACATCAGCACTAGCACCCGAAGCAATAGCCTCAGCAATCAGCTTGTCGTACTTCCGCGCAGCAGTCAGCCGCTCAACCTCCTCACGCGACTTACCCAGCAACGACAACTCAAACAACTGGTCGTCGAAATCACGCTGCCCTGCCGTCTCAAGTTCGCGCAGCGCATCCGCGTATTTCTTCGCATCTTTCGTCAACTGAGCCTGATTGTCAGCCTTGACCGCCGAATCCATAGCCGCCTGACGCTCAGAGGCCGACCATTTCTCAAAGGTTGGGTCAGACAGCAACCGCAACTGTTCCGCGTAGGTTTTATTCAGATTCGCAGCAGACAACGACAGCTCAGCACTCGCAGCGAGCTGGCGTTTCCCGAACTCCTGCTCCCATTTCTGATAGCCGGTCAGCTCAGGCTTACGCTCTCTCGCCTCAGCAAACAAACCGGAGCGGGCCATCGCCTTAGCTTGGCCGCCAACACCGCCGGCAAAACGTGCCGCCGCCTCTTGAGACCGCCAATTAAAATGCCAATGGTCAGCCGTCGATTTCGTGCCATTCTTGTTGACCTGCCCGCCGACTTCAAATTTCACATTAAAGTCTTTGCCGTCTTTGAAGCCCAAAGACTCAAAGTATTGCTTAATCTGCCGCGCAACCTTCGCCTTGTCTTCACTCTTCAAAGACAGATTAGGAGTCATGTCAAATGCCAAACCCTTATTGTGAAAACTATTTTTCCCAATATGGTATTTGTCGTTTACCGCACCAAATCGAACCAGTTTATTGCCCAAAAACTGCTGCATCGCGTGCATCGCAGCATAAGTACCGCCAAACGCACGACCACCTGCCTCAGCACCGGGCTTTAAACGCAGACCGGCAGAAGTAGTCGGAAATAAATTTTTATCCCCGGACGACCTCGATGATTTCTTAGCCTCACGCGCCTTTTCAGCCGCCAATTCTGCTTTGTGCTGCTGACGCAACTGAGCAAGGTACTTTTCCGCATCGGCAATCTGTTGCTTACTGCCATGCTTCCTAAGTTTATTAAGCTCTTCCTGCCAGAACTGTTCTTCGCGCGCAAATCTCTCAGCCTTACTCTGAGTCTGGTCTCTCAGACGGTCGAAATTAGCGGCAGCACTGACCGAATCAGCCTGCTCCTTTCGGATAGCGGCGGCCTGCTTCTGCGCCTCATCACGCATCTTGATTTGCTTTTCCAACAAATCAATTTCGCGCTTCGCCGCGTCAACCTGCGGCTGCGTGTACGGATTTTCAGGAATTTGCTGCAGAAACAGCCGCTTTTCAGCCAACCGGCTTTCCAGCGTAGCCTCCCGCCCGATGGACTTCATATCCTCCCAGGCTTCCGAAGCTGCCTTCTTAACCGCATTCCAGCCGCGCTCAATCGCGCCCAGATTCTCCAAAACACGCTCAGACATCTTCTGAGATTCGTCCGAGAACTTACTCTGCACCAAAGCCACAGCTTCCTGCTGTCTGCCTTGCTCAATCAAAGCCCGCGCCTGCTCATAGACATCTGCATTCAGCGTTTGGTACACGCGCGAAAACTTGACGACGGCCTTCAACGGATCGTCTGCGATTTCCTCATAGACGCGCGCCAAATCCTCCACGCTCTTGCCCGTAGCCTTAGACTGCAAGACCACAGACTCAGCAAACCGACCATAGTTTTCAGCCGCTACCGAGCCGCTCTCCACAAAAGCCAATATCGCCGAGCGAGCCTCAGACCATCCGCCCGTCGCATTACCGACAGAATCGGCAACCGACAGCAGCTTACCGGCCGATGCGCCGGCGCTACCACCGGCAAGAATAACAGCCGCAGAAAACCGTTGCGATTCCTCCGATCCGTCGTAATACGCCTTACCGACAGCCCCCAATCCGGCAATCAATCCGCCAAGAGCCACCGTCGCAGGATTGATGCTTGCCGCCAATCCCTTGAACATATTGCCGAAGCCGCCGAACGAATCACGGAGCTGACCGCCTTGTTGCAAAGCGACCATAAACGGATTCTGACCGCCGGCCAACTGCGTAATAATATCCGTGAATTGCGCCGGAACCATACGCATTGCGCTGTTGTATTGGCCAACAGTAATATTGTTCAGCTTAAGCTGATTCTCCTGCTGCTTCAGAGATTTCGTCACCTCACGGATTTTGGCCACATCCGCGCCGCGTTGCCGCGCCAACGTCTCATAATAAGCAGCCGTACCACGGCCACCGGCTTCACGCACTGCGATTTCGCGCTGCACAGAATTAATAATCGACTGAGTCGCACGCTCCTGCTTCTTGGTCAGCCGTTCGGCCTCTTTGCCAGCCTTATCATACCCGGCCGCTACCGCCGCCGCGCCTGCCGCCGATTCCTTACCGGCTTCCTTCGCCGCCTTGCCGATATTGCGCAGCGCGACTCCTGCCTTCTTCGCACCATACTCAATTTCGGTGACATCCAACCCAGCCTTAATCGTATTTTCAGCCATCCTTCTTTTCACCCATTATCGACAAAGCCTCGCGTTCCATCACGCGCAAAAAACCAAACAACTTTTTTCGGCGGCGTTTTTTGATACCCATCATATCCATGGCAACATCAACGGCGTTGTAATCTAACGCGTAGGCTCCCGCCATGTTGACTCGCCACTGCCCGGATACCGCCAAAAACAACTGCACCGCCTCCCAATTGTTCGGCCACACTTCCACCTCATCAGACAAGACATCGGAATCGTCAAACCCGAAAAGGCTCAACGCAGATACCGTCTTCTCATCGTCCGAAAACATCGCACGGACGGCGGCAATTAGTTTTTTTCGCGTGCACCGTCATAGGCCAAATAATAGGCATCAATAATTGCCACGCCGGACTGGGGATATTCGTTCAACAGGTAAGAAATATTCTCAGCATTCAGCTCATCATCGAAGCCCCAAGACTTGACGATGTCCAAAACAATTTCAGAATCGCTGACAGAACTGTCTTTGAGTTTGTCGCCCAATTCCACCAACGCAGGGCGGTTTTTCCACACAAACTCAAACTCAACAGCCAAATACTCGCCGGCAGGAACAGGGATTTTTACTTCAGTTTTAAACGTAGCGGCATGAGCCAATTTCAATTTAGACATTACTTTTTTCCTATAAAAAAAGCCGTCCGAAAACGGACGGCAAACACTCAACCCAAAGAGAAAGAAACCATAAAATCAAAAGTAGCGGTTAAACAAACCTGCCAGCGAATACGTCATATTCGCCGTCATGATTTCGTTACGCACCACAGTCGGCATAGCGCTCATGCTCACATAGCCGTTGTAAACGACCACGGATTTATTCTTCAGCACAATGCGCAACGGAGTCAGCTTGCCGCTGTCGCTTGCCGCTTTCGCAGCCTTATAGCCTGGCAAGTTCGGGTCGTCGGCAATTTTGAAAGTCATCGAACTGGCAGACTGAGTTGTCGGAATCTTACGGTCGACGTCTTCTTCCAAGAAGCCGTACTCGTAAAATTGCTGCTCACCGCCCTCAGACGACAGCTCCATAATCTGCGTAATTTGTTGCCAAGAGATAACCTTTTGGCAAGAGCCTGCGCCCGAGCCGGCAGGATATTTATTCAAATCGCGCGTATCAATACCATCGAGCTTGAAACTGTTTGCATCAACGCTTGTCACACGGAACACGCGCTCATTCAAACCGCCCCAACCCGAAACGATGGCAACATAGTCGCCATTCACCAAACCATGCGCAGCACAAGTCGCCACAGCCTCTTCCGCATTGGAAATTGCCGTGATTTTCTTCTCTGCTGCCAGCCCAGTTGCAATCTGCACAATCGAGCCATTTGCCAAAGTAACAGCCATAATAAAACCTCAAAAAATACCAAATAAAAAGGCCGTCTGAAACAGACAGCCGCCATCAAACCGCAACCTAAGCGGTAATCACAAAATCTTGCACCATACCGCGCCGGTCATCATCCAAAACAACCGACTCAGCCGCCGACACAGCATAAGCTTCAAGCGAAGACAAGACCGACTTTTCAATCTCAATACTCTTCGCAACCGCGCTCAGCCTGTCAACATCCCACACCGAAACAGAAAACCGCACCTCATAGCCGTCTTCTTCCATCGGGTCGATAAACAAATTACCGGCACCACCAACGCGCTGCACAATCACCAACGGAAACTCAGCCTCTTCCGGCGCGAAGTCATGGTACACATCAACATCAGGCACAGCCTGATTGATGGCCCTAATCAGTAAGCTGTCCATTGACCACCTCCAAAACCGCATTCAACATCGCCGCTTCCATCTTCGCCTCCTGAATCTGCAAGGCGATAGACACAAACGGACGACCGGCAATAGACTTACCGTTTTTACGGCGAACGCCGTTATGCACCATATAGCCGTAGGGGACGGCCTTAAGCGAACCGCCCTCATACCGGCCACGGCTGCCCTCTCTATCACGCCAACCGACCTGATACACAGCGCGACGGCCGTCAACCGATTCCGATTTATCGTAAAAAGCAAAAACCGAGCCTCTCAAATCGCCCGGTTCAAAGGTATAACGCCTCTTGCTGCCATCTGCATTTCGGCTGCCCTTACTGTAAAAATAATGGCGTTTGTGACTGCGTGGAGCCTGAATCTTGACCTCATCACGCAACAATTCCACGCCTTTAAACGCCGCCCACCGCAAGCGATCGCCGACCGCCTCCGGCAAACTGTCAAACCGCGCAATCGCATCGGAAAAATCCGCATCAATTTCCACTTTCATCAGGCAGGCTCTCACAGGTCAAATCCAAAAATTCACGCCGGCGCAAATCAGGAATGACCGCGCGAATCACATAAATCCCATTCTCAGTCTTGACGCGCATATCCGCAGAAATACCCGTTCGCCAGCGAATCCGCACAGAAGCGCGTACCGAAGCCGTCAACACATCATTCCGCATCGTCTCCGAACCGGACACATGGCGCACATCAGCCCACAATTTAGCCAAAGGCCGCCAAACAGACACCGTCGCACCCGACTTGTCCTTTTCCTTCACCCGTTGGAGAATCTCCACACGGTGACGCAACTGCCCAGCATTCATACACACCTCAAAACAAAGGCCGTCTGAATATTCAGACGGCCTGATAATTAACTATTAAAAATATTTAGGTAACTCATGATCCAAAATATACTGCGTACGGTTTACCGCTTTCCCACCGTTTAATTCAATTTTTTTCAACTGCCCCATTGCCATTTGGGTTTCCATAGACTGGCTCGCCCAAACTTTCGTTACTCCATCTTTTTCAGTAAATGTAAATTTAATTTTTATCAATGGTGTCGTCGAGTACGAATTTCCCATTAACGCCTGAAACATCAGTCCCTCCCCATCTGTTTTTTCACGGGAGCAAACAACCATTCTTTCAGTTTCCTGATCCAAAGTGCCGCCGGAATTATTACAAAAAACCACCGCTGCCGACTTAACAACAGCTAACGGCTGGTTATATTCCGCCTCCGCCTTACCAGATACAGTCTGCTTCCTAACTGGTTCAGTCGCACAACCCGCAAGCACCACAGCCATTGCAACTAACAATATTTGTTTTTTCATTTTAAACTCACTTATTTGCAAAATGAGTAACAATGTTATCTTTTTGTAAATTTCTTGACAAGTATTTTCTTTCTGTCTTACATTCCGATTCACGAGGCGTCGAAAACCTCTTAGCAAACGGCATTCACCCCGTCAGCGTGAATTTTTTACGTCCATCAGATTCTTTGGTTTCCTTTATTGTTTGTTTTGATACCACCGAAGTTTCCTATGGTCGGGAGGGCTGCGAATACAAGACCCGCTTTCAGCGGGGAATAAGCACGGCCCATTTGCTAGGGTTTTCGAACCTCCCGACCGCCCTTTTCGGGCAACTTCGAATGTATAGCAAAGGAAACTTCATCATGAACCAAGTTCAAAACATCTCTTTCCACGGCCAAACCGTATCCGTTTTTTCCCAAAACAACCAACACTACGTCGCCATGAAGCCGATCGTTGAAAATATCGGCTTGGATTGGGTTTCACAACATAAAAAAATCCAACGCAGCGAAATCTTAAATTCAACTATGGTCATGATGACCATAGTTGCAGAAGACGGCAAAAAGCGTGAAATGCTCTGTCTGCCACTAGACTACCTCAACGGCTGGCTTTTCGGCGTGGACGCCAACCGCGTAAAACCCGAAATCCGCGAACGCCTGCTCACTTACCAACGCGAATGCTTCCGCGTACTCAACAACCACTTCAACCAACCGAAACAAACCATCAAGCTGCCTGCGCCGGCAAATGCCGATATTTTGGCAACCCGGGCAGAAATGCACAGCATCCTGAACGCGATTCAAGGCGCATCGACCAGCTCCTTCGTCGATACCTACGGAAGCTGGGACGCGAAAATCAGAGGCATGGTCGGAAACCGCCTCCATGATTTGGACTTCTATCAGCTCTCATCGCTGATACAAAAACTCATCAAAGATTTACCCAAATACATCTTGGAAAAACACCCCGTAATCCTAAGACGGATTAAGGAAGAACGCTACAGCTTCGACCGCCCCGCCGAAAACCTGCCCGCCCTGCCGGACGCGGCGGAGAAAAAACCGCGCCCCGCACCCGCAAACGCCGCGCCCGCCGCCCCAATGTATGACGAGAAGCGCGACCGCCGCCAGCGCGACGAACTGGCGCAACGCTACGAATCCGACATCGCCAGCCTGCTGCTGTATTACGGCGAAGCCACCGACCGCAAAAACGAATGGGCGCAACGGATCAAATGCGACGCACTCATGCAAACCGCCCACCTGACGCGGGTATTGAACGAGGTTTGGAATAATTTCATCCACGACGAGGAAAACCAAAGCCTTTCCGACTACGACTTCAAACAGGCCATACTCGAACTGAACCGCCTGCACTGCACGATTTCGGATGCGGCAAACGGCTGGTAAGCCCCGTACAGGCCGTCTGAATTTCAGACGGCCTCTTTTTTCTCAACCGGATAAAACGTAGAGATACCACGGAAAAAACGCTCACCGACCAAACCCTCGTCGCAAAGCGCGCCAATATCATTTCGAGCAAAAATCCAGCCGCTCCAACGCCATTTGCCAAACACCTCATTGGCAACAGCCGTCGCCGTGCAACCCGGATTGTTTCGGATATACGCCAAAACCGCTTTCTTATTTGAAGTTTCCATAATATGTAATGTGTAAAATCAAAAAACCGCCCGAAATCTGCCGTTCGGACGGTTTTTTATCTTGGCTCACACTCAAACACGGCAGCCGTAAGCCTTAGCTGCACTCGAAGAAGTCGGGAAACGCCGTATTAATCCCTAATCAGAATAAAAAGCAGAAGAGCGTTTTTTGGCGGCACGGTTTACGCTTAACCGTCAGGGGATCCGGCTACACACCGGGCAAATTTCGATACGGCTCCAACAACCTCCGAGCCGCGCGTGGCAATCCGGCAGGACTATCCTCTCGGACGGAGTACAAATAGCCGACAGTCATCAGGACGGCATTCTGAATAGCTGGATTAAGCACCACCCCATTCGTTTCGCCGTTTTCCTCAGCTTCCTTCGCCGCCGCAGTATCTCGATACAAAGGACGGTTCAGATATGCAATACAGTCAGCCGTGGCCGCATCTAAATAAAGGCGAAGCAGATCATCTTCATCTTCACCATCAATACGAAGATGAAGCTTGACCAATTCCAACGTAATCATCGCTATTCCGTTTTATCTTTTTGGCCGTCATCACCTTGACCATCACCGGAATCGCTGCGTTGTTTTTTATCGCCTTTACCACTTACTTCGACAGCACCCAATTTTTCGGCCACTTCCAAAAATTCTTCCGGAATCTCATCGCCGACATTGTAGCGGACAGGATAAATCTCACCGTTCGGCACACCATAAAAAGATTTAATAAACTTTGCCATCACATTTCCTTTTCAAATAAAAACGCCGCCTGAAAACTAAAACGCCGCTACCCATACAGGCGGAAGCTCGCTTTCAGACGGCCTGTTCAAATTAAGCCGCTACTTTCAGCAACACGCAGGCTTCCGGATTATCTACACCGCCGCCAACGCGTTTAGTGGTATAGAACTGAACGAACGGCTTATTCGTATATGGGTCACGCAGAATGCTCACACCCTTGCGGTCAAGAATCATATACGCGCGTTTGAAATCGCCGAAAGCGATACACAGCGCATTAACGGCAACATCAGGCATATCGGCAACCTCATAAACCGGATAGCCGCACAAAGTGGACGGCTGGTCTTGCTGATAGCTAGGCTGCCAGAGGTAATTGTTCTGACCGTCTTTCAGTTTGCGGACGGCGGCAAGCGTGTTGCGGTTCATCATAAAGCCCGCGCCTTGCGAGTATTCGGCAGGCAGCGAATAAACCAAGTCAATGATGGAATCCGCAGAAAGCTCCGTCTCGAAGCCGGTCTTGACAACCTTGATCGCGCCCAATGGATGCTTGGTTGCATTGGTGCCGCCTTCGGCATAGGTCAACAAGCCGGTCGGCTTACCGTTCTGACCGTCACCGCTGATAAAGGCTTTGTTTTCGGAAACAGAAAATTCAGTTTTCACTTCGTCTGCAAGGAAGGTTTCCAAATTGATTTCGGCGTCGTCCAACATTTGCTGAGTAGCAGCCGGATTCGCATAAATCTCGCCTGTTTCAAAATCCAAAGATTTGAAAGTAGGCGTATTAGTTTTAGTGCGGGCATCTTCTTCACCCACCCAGCCACTACCAGCACCGTGCATATTGTACAGTTTGCTGAATTTCGGCTTCGATGTCGGCTGAACCTTAAACAGCTTACGCAGTGGCGATACGGCACGCAGCTTATCGGTAATGGTGCGATCCCATTCTTTCGGCACCAAATAGCCGCCGTTGGAATCATCAGATTTCTTCAAATCAGCGCGGACTTCACCGGACTTCATGAACGACACAGTCGCGTCAACCGCCGCCTGCGCTTCCTTATCCAACTTACCGGCACCGCCGTTCATTTGAGCGGCGGCCATCTGTACGGCAAGGTCGTCGATAGAAGCGCGCAAACCGGCCATCTCAGCATCGGCTTTGGCGGCGGCTGCTTTAGCTTCTTCACTGCCTTGCTGCAACGCAGCAATTTCTTTTTCTTTGCTGTCTTTAAATGCAGCAAAGGAATTGTTCAATTCTGCGAGCAACGCGCCAACATCGGGCGCAGTATTGCCGGCATCGGCAAAGGCGGCAACCAAGCCGCGGACAATCATTGATTTTTTCATACTTAACCTTTCATGGTCTGAATTAAATTTTGCAAGGCTTCCGCCGTTTTCATATCGCCGCCAGCGCACGGCTTGACAGCAGGTTCGGCAGCGCGTGGCGTGCCGTGAAATAAGTTATTGAACACATCGCGTCTTTGGGCGCGGCTATATCCCTGTTGAGCAAGGCTTGACTCAATCAAAGCCATCGCCTTCTTCTGCTCACTGTCGCCGGACTGTTCGATTTCCTTCACATCGATTTCACCGTCGGCAAAACCATCTTCAAGGGCTTTTGACTTCCCAATCCAACTTTCCCGATCCATCATGCCGACAATTTCCGCCTTCGACAGGCTCGAACGGGCGGCATACAAATCAGCCATCGCGTCATCAATCTGCGTCAGCGTGTCAATACTGCCCGCCAAATCGTGCCGGTTGCCAATCGCAAGGCTCCATGCGTTGTGTATCATCAGGAACGACCCTTCGCCCATCAGAATCTCGTCGCCCGCCATCGCAATCACGGAGGCGGCGGAAGCAGCAAGGCCGACAACCTGAACCGTTACCTTTGCCGGATGTTGCGCCAACAGGTTGTAGATGGCGATACCATCGAAGTAATCGCCACCTGGACTGTTGATATTGACGATGACCTCTTTATCGCCGATGGCGCGAAGTGCAGCAGCAACGCGCTTGGCCGTCACGCCCTCGCTCCAAAAGCTTTCGCCAATTTGGTCGTATATCGTGATGACATTGTCGGTTTCGGTTTTCGCCTTGACACCGCTGTCCCAACGGTTTGCCGCATCAGGGCGCATATCGAAAGACAGCGATTTCGGCATAGCAGATAACGCACTAATCTGCGGCAGTTTTTTCAGGCTCATAATTCTTTCCTTGTTGCGCCTGCCTCAAAGTATCGGCAGACTTATCTGTTGATTTTGGCAGGTCGGAAATTTCACGCACTTCATTTTGCGTCATCCATGCGCCGTGTCCGCCACTACCCAAAGCTTTGGCAAAAAATTCCGCCTGATTCTCCAAGCTGCCGCGCAACAGCGCACCGGCATTAAACTTGAATATCAAGCGGTCTTGCTCAGCAGGCGTAAGCAGAGATCGTGTTAATGCCTGCTCCCACATCGTGAACCAAGGCAGAAGTCCGTATTTCAGGAAAAACACCCCCAATTCACTGATACCACTACCCCACGACGTGTCATCCATCATCAGCAACGGGCGCGGAACACCAAACATCCGCGCAATTTCCTCGATTTGATGATTTCGGTTTTCAATATGCTGAGCATCAGAAGCAGTGTTTCCCCACTTCTCAGCCTTCAGTCCTTCCTCCAAAATCATAAAACGGCCGGCATTCTCCTTACCGCTATACCGATTCTGTAATGATTCCTGAAGCTGGTTGTACGCCTTATCGCTTAACGCCTTATCTGTTGCCAGATAACCGCCAGCCATTACACCTTCCGAGAAAATACGGCTTGCCGCGTCCTCAGCATCAAAAGCAATACCCAACGCCCGCTTCGCCAACTTCACACGGCTCATACCCTCCAAGCCGTCGTCGGTTAAATCTCGCAGGTGCAATATCTCTTCCGCTTCAAAATCCAGCAAACATCCGTCTTTTCGTGTAACCACATAATGCACGCTCCAATCATCACGCTGCTTCACCTGTACAGATTTCGGATGAATCGGCACAAGCTGGATGACCTGACCCCGTGAACGGATAATCAGCGCATAGGCATTGCCATATTGCAAAACATGGCTTTGCATCAAACTCTTGAACTCATAGGCCGTCTGAAACTTATTCGGCTGCCGTTTCAGCAGTTTCCAAACAGGATGCTCCGTAGCAGTCTCACGCCCGTCATCGTTATGCAGCACATTCAGCGGCAACATCCCGATACTTTGGCTGATTAACGTGACACACCGATACAGCGCGGCATTGCACAAAGCCTTTCGCCCATCAATACCCACACCGCCGCCGATTTGACCGCTACGGATAAATTCCAACAACGCAGGGTCATTCAACCCCTCAAAAACTAAGCCGCCCGAGTCAGCACGCGGGCGGCTTTTGTTTTTGGCTTTCTTTTCTTTCGCCATATCCTATCTCACAACATTCTGATTCCGCGTGTTTCATAAACCGATGCGCCTTTTGCAGTCGGATTTAGCGACAAAAGCGACACCGCATCAAACATTGCCATCAGCGGGTCGATTTTCGCCGAGCCGCTCGCCTGCTTGGTAATCAAAATACCATTGGCACGCGGCTCGACACGGGCATTCCCAACCACCCAATTCATCATCGCGCTGCCGCTATGGATAAAACAGCCCTCTGCCAGCTTGCGCTCCGCCGTCTTAATCGCTGCGCCCAGCTTCCAGCCCTGCGACACCCCGACCACAGCATCTTCCGGAACGCCATATTCCAACATCGCGTCTAAAATCGCACCGACCCCGTGCGGGTCAAGGCCGCATTTATCCAGCAAACCGCTCTGATAAACCCGAGCAACAAGCCCAGCCACCTCATCGCTGTCATCGCCGATACGGTTGACGATGGTCAAATCGCCATGCTTGACAAAATCCAACAACGCCGGCGCGATTTCCTTGCGCCGCTCCAACACCGACGGATGCGCCCAAGCATGAAACCACGCCGCCCACATCCGTGGATTGTCTTTCAGACGGCCAACGGCAGAAATACCCATTAAGTCATCCAATCCGCCGCCGTCAACGCCAATATCGATGACCTCGCAGTGTTGAAGCATCCAATCCAAGTCGATTTCGGGATTTTTCCCGCTATCCTCCCAAAACTCAGCACCGGGCCAATAATCAGCAGTTAGCGACAAGGCAATCTGCACATTCAAATGCTTTGCCATAAACCGACGAAGCGCGATTTCGCCATCTGCTTTAGCCGTTTCAAATTCACCCATAAGGTAAGCTTCTGAAACCGAAGCTCCAATATTAGGGTTCGTGACATAAAAGTTTTCAGGCAGACGGTACGTTCCGTTATCCAACATCTCCTGCGGGTACTCATACAAGACCGGCAACATACGGTTATCAACACGCTTACCGTCTCGGACTTCACGCGCTCGCTTGAGTAAGTCTGCGAATACGCCTGCCGGTGCCTCATCGGACATCGTCGAGAGGTAAATCACAAAGCCTTCCGGACGACTGGCCAAGCCACCTTTAGCCTCGGTAAACATATCAGCCGCTTTTGAGCGTTTTCCAAACAGCCAAACCTCCTCGATTAAAACGCCGGTGCCTTTGATACCGGCAACGGTATCGCTTTCAGCGGCAAGAATCTTCAGCGTTGCCCCAGTGGTTCGGTGCGTGATCGTCCGCGTATGGTCTTGCACCTGAAATAAGGCAGAAAGCTCTTCATCGGCCCGTATCATCGCTTTCGCAGGCTTAAAGCTATTGTTTGCGACCTCAACAGTAGGGGCGATAATGAAAAATTCAGCTTCACGCCGCCAATTCAGAATCAGCGCAGTCAACATTACCCCGGCCGCCAAGGTAGATTTCATGTTTTTCTTGCTAATCAACAAGAAAAACTCCTGAATCAACCGTACACCGGAATTAGGGTCGTATGCGCCAAAAATAGCCGAAACAAAGTCATATACCCATTCGCGCGTGACTTCGCCCATCATTGGCTCACCAGGCACATCCACCAAGCGCAACTGCTTGAAAATGCGCAACGCCATTTCGGCAGGCTCCTGATACAACGGAGGAAACGGAATCAGGCTTTTCCTGCCTATAATTCGTTCTTTCCAATCAGGGCAAGCGGTTGACCAAGCTTTTTTCAACATAATCTACCCTGCACCGGCTCAGGCGGCCTCATTGGGCTGAACTTACCGCCGGCAACATCATGGGCGCGTTCGCGTTCGACATCCTTTTTGCCCTGATCTGCAACCTTGCCGTGAAAATATCCCAACAACGCCTTGGCAGCATCAATCTGCTGCCGATTTAAAGAAATCACCCCCAAAGAACACAAAATCAACTGGTCCTTCGGGTCGGTTTGGTCATAGCAAACGCCATCCAATTCAATCGTAGTGCCACGAACGACAGCACGCTCACGCGCCGACAACGCAATCCTGTCCAAACTTTCCGATGCCTCCGTAGGCTTTTCCGAAACAGGCACAGCCTGAACCGGCTGCACATCCGAAACTCCCGCCGCCGGAGATGGTTCGATAACAGTAACCGGCTCAGGAGGCTGAAAGAGCTTCAGGCGTTCGATTTCCGCCAAAACATCAACATCTTTTGCCAAACGACTGCCGCTTGCGCTGGCCGTCTTTTCGCTATATCCCGCTGCAATCGCAGCCTCTCGGTTCGACAACCCTCGCAATTTCGCTTTGGCAAACAATTCCTTTTGTTCGTTCATTGCCATAGTGAAATTCCAATAAAAAAAGCCGCTTTTTAAAGGCGACTTTTGTAGCATAAAATGCTAAAAATTCAATGTTAAACAAGCTGTTAAAATGTAGCTTTAACAGTTTCACAGGGGAAAAAATTCTGCACATGGGAGGGCGGGGGGTTTCCGAGGGCAAGCCCTGTGAACTTTTGACACCCCCACCCTTATCAACCAAATCCGCGCCGACGATTTTCGCCGGCGGATTTTTCGGCATGACAGATTTTGCAAAGCGTTTGCAGATTTTCCATTTCATCTCTGCCACCATCCGCTAACGGAACGATGTGATCACACTCGGCATTCTTTGGAAGCACCACACAACCGCACTGCCTACACTGATACTGGTCACGAATCAACACAGATTCGCGCAGGCTCATCCAGCTACGACCGCGCATACGTTTTTCCGCCGTCTTTGGCGGTTGCTTCACGGCGATTCTGTTTTGCTCAACAGGTCGGAGCCGTGAAGCAACTTGTTTTAATCGACCCATAAAATTCTTTCCAAACGCAAAAGGCCGTCTGAAAAATCAGACGGCCTTGCCACGCTTTTTTTTGACTGAAAATAAAAAAGCCGCGTTTCCTGCTCACACAGTAAAACACAGCTTGACATAATTTAAACAGATTTCCCCCAAAGGGTCAATAGGCTTTTAACAACTTTTTAACAGATAAATCCGCCACCAAGTTAAGCCTAGCATTTGAAAGCCGCCGCTCATAAGCCTTTCGCGTAATTCCCAATGCCTTCGCTTTTGCTTCTTGAGTACCTATTCGCCGGTATTCAACCATAATTACTTGTCGGCGATTAGGATTAAGACGGCAGATTGCTTGGTCAACCAAACTCCCTATTCCATCTCCGTCAACGCCATAAGGCAACAATGCCCGGAAATCATCACGCGGCGGAAGCTCGCCCGACGCCATCAACCGATTGAACCGGCTACAACCGAAGCCCAAGCCGTTATCCTCTCGCTTGGCAGACCAATCAGCCCACCATTCCAACAATGTTTCAAGTTCAAATTTCATTTCCAGTCAGTCTTTGTTTCACGCTGACCATCCCTAGCCGCCGTCGGAATCCGCAGGGCTTTATTTTTGAAGGGATATTATATCAAAATTTGAATAGAAAAATTCAAAATGAAATTATTTTTTACGATGAAAACTTGCAAGCCAATAACAATATGGGCTTGTGCCATAAATTTTAAAAACCTGTGCCATTGTGCCATGCGCTGTGCCATATTTTAAATCGCTGAAAGCCTTATGGGGCATGGCTTTGTGCCATTGTTCCATAAATTTTTTATAAAATCTCGCATAAGAAAAAAAAATTATCCAGCCACAAAAAAATATGACACGGTATATATACACCGTGTCATATTTTGAAAACCTATAAATTTTTTCTCGCGTAAAGCAAAAATCGCTGAAATTTATGGAACAATGGCACAAAGCCATGCCCCATAAGGCTTTCAGCGATTTAAAATATGGCACAGCGCATGGCACAATGGCACAAATTTATGGCACAACCAAAAATCCAAACTACAAAACGCGCCCGACAACTCTGCCGCACGCGTTTTGAAAATATCATACATATGTCAGACTCAATCGTCAAACTTCTTCACCGCTGCGATACCTCCAACCAGCGCTGCGGAATCGTAAAACCTCATTGCCCAGGGCATCCATTTCCGGCAATCCGTCAGCCGCTTGCCAGCCAGCCGGCTTAAAAATCCAGTTTTGACACGATACGTCGCCATCTTTATTTTTCGTCCGCCACCAGCGCCGCGCCCGCGGCATCTTTTCAGCAATATGTTGCAGAAACTTGGTTTTGCCCATTTCTCGCTCGCCGTTTTGCCTGCACCACTCTTTGTAAACCAACCAAAGATCGTCAGTAATGCAACAACAAAATGGCAGGTCTTTGATACCACCGCCAGCCCACTCCGAATAAAACGTCTGCCAAGCATATCGGCCATAGGAAATGACGTTTTGTTTCGCCGCAGTCATCGGCGGCGGCGTGTTTGGATCGAATCTTACAGGCTCTTCCAGTTTGATTACTTTGTATCCTTTTTCGTTTTCTGCTTCCTGTTGCCCGTAAGTCAGATAAAAATTCCAACACAGCAGGAAACTGTAAAACAGGCGGACGCCATCATTTCCGATACAGTCTAAAACTTCATCGCGCAATTTTTTGTCCAACTTTTTCTCAGGCCATACAACGAAATAACGGCGGTCGTTTTCCTCAATTTTGAAAGGCTGAGATTCATTACTCAAAAACACACAATTCATATGGTTTGCTTCTTCATAGGCATCCTGAAATTTCCGCTCGACGCGCATCGTCTTGCCGGTAATCATGTGCTTTTGGCTGCCTGTTTTATTGTATTTTTGCTGATTCGTATAAACCTCTTCAAAAATACCAAACATTTTGCCTGAGCGGTTTGCCGTATAGTTACTTTCCAAGTCTTCTTGACCGTATGTTGCGCCGTATTCTCCGTACATTGGTTTGACGATTTCCTCGAAGAAAAACGATTTACCCGCGCCATGAATATGACCGTGCATGACAACAGCGGTCGTCATCTTTGCGCCCACGTTTTGCAACGGATACGCCAGCCAATTCAACAAATATTCGACCTGTTGGTAGTCTCCATTGCACAAATGGTTAATCAAATTCAGAATCGGCTTGATTTCAGGGAATAATCTATACAATTCGTAGTTTGTTTTGGGCATATCCTCTTTAGGAATCGGGAATTTCGGCTCAATCGGCATGCCTCGAAAGATATTAATATAGTCATCAGACAACACTCGACCAGGCTCAAAGACCAATCTATCAAACCGTTTTACAATGCGGCTCGGGCTGTTGACCCAAATTTTGAAACCATCAGGCGTCATCGATAGACGAGCCGCCTTTTCAGGGACAACGCGCCATAATTTGTTGTCCCAAATCGATGCCGAGCCATCAAGATAAATAAACCGCTCCATCATTCCCTGCGTATCATCATCCTTTACCGCCTGAATCAAAGCATAGTCTTTTTTCAGCCGATTAATTTCATACATGGTCAGCACCGGCGCACGACCCCACTCATACCAAGCATCGACAACATCTTTACCGAAATGAACAGTCATTGCCTTTCGGGTATATGTAACCCCTGTTTTTCTGTTCACGCCGTGGTCTTTACCTTCAACCAGCCCAAATTCTGATTTCAGTTTTTGCAATTTGGCCAAATATTCGTCATCCATATCCCCCGCACCCCCTTGATTGCCTGTTACTTCAGGAGATTCGGGCAACTGTTCGGACTCAGGCTCCGCTTCCTGAATGGGTGCGGGAAAGTTTTCAGACGGCCTTTCTGCTTCCGGCACATATTCAACCAACCAATCCGCCGCGCCCATTTTGCTCAAAACTTCGGACGGATTGACGATGCGACCGCCATCTGCAATGGCATCCGCAATATCGAAACCATGGGGCCATCTACCCGGAGCAGGAATATTGACCAGCCAAACGCGGCAATTCTGCCTTGTCAGCACCTCAGCAATACCCAACATCGCTTTCATTCCGCCTTGCTCATTGCGTGGCAGGAATGGTTTAGACTCAGGGTCAACACCTTCTTGCCGCTCTTTTTTTGTCAGCTTTTGGCGTAGCGAATCGCAATCCGGCCACAAGACGACATCACGATCAACGACCGCCGACCAATCCGACTTATCCCAATTATTACAACCGCCATGCCACGTCAGGACGGCATAGTTATAACCCTGAGCATCTGCCGCGTTTTTACATTTCTCGCCCTCAACAACCAAAACCGGTAATGATGGGTCAGCAGCCAAAGAATCAAGACCGTACAATGGGCGAGGATTATCCCAACAACGCCAACGCCACATCTTTTCGCCCGTTTTCTTATGCTCACAAAACGTATAGGGCAGATCGATTTTTCCGCCGTCTGATTTTTTAAATCGGGCAACGCCCCCCAAAACCGCGCCGGAGCTATCCCGGAAAACAGATTTAAAAATAAGGTCATCTGATTTTCTAAATCCATTTCTAAAGGTCATGGATTTCAACGCATATTCCGGCACAGGAACGATGGGCCTCCACAAATCGCGCTCTTCTTCTTTTACCGGAGCAGGAGGAGGCAACGGTTTCGGAGCCTTATCTACCAAATCCCCATGCGCCAAACCAAGCAAGGACGCAACCTTGTCCTTAGCCTCATTAAAACTGTATCCGCAAACATCCATCAGCAAATCAAACGGACTGCCGCCATCTGGCTTGCACTGGTTACAAATCCAAACACCGCTACCGCGACTTGAGCCGCTGCCATCGGTAAACCTGAATCGGTCAGTGCCGCCACATGACGGGCATGGATGATGATTTTTGTCCAAAATCTCAGAAGGAACCCCGCAAGCCTCTAAAACCTCACGCCACCGGCCATGAGCAGCGGCATTGATTTCAGCTTTTGTTGCATATTTTTTATTCATTTTCAGTCATCCTTTACGTTTTTTAGGCGTAAAAAAGGCCTGCCCCCCCCCTTGAGAGGGCAGGCTAAATTACCAATCGCGTGTTAATCGGTAACGGGAGTAACAGGTTAAACAGACAATTCAGGCCAAATCTCTTGCCAGTCATCCGGGCGGAGGTCTTTGCGGGTAACCTCTCCATCGGTGGCGGCCTCAATCGCAGCACAACGGACTGGCGGAACGGGGCGGCGGCCTGAAGCCCAACTACTCACATCTGGCGCATGAGCATCGATTTTTTCGGCCAGCGCTACCAGCGAACCACGCCCGCCGCGCTTTAGGTATTCATTTAAATTCATTTTTATCTCCAACGTTTTTTATAGTTTAGCGAAACGCTAAATAAAAAGCAAGCGTTTCGCGTATAGTATAAATTTAGCAAATTGCTAAAATACAACATCAGAAAGGGAAAATTTATGAAAACTATCGAAGAAACCTACCGCCAACGCCTGCAAATGCTAATTGACGAATACGGCGGACAAGGCAAATTGAGCGAAGCCATCAACAAATCAGCCTCTCAAATTAGCCAATGGCTGAATGCCTCCCCTGATTCTCGAACCGGCAAGCCGCGCTCGCTCAAGTCTGAAACAGCGCGCGAGATAGAAATTGCCACCGGCAAACCGCGCGCATGGTTTGATCAGCCGTTGGATAGCGTAATGATGTTAGGTGATGGCTATATTGTGCCGGAAGGATATATTAAATTCAGTGTGTTAAATGTTAAGGCCACAATGGGTGTAGGAACATTAGACGATACACCGGTTGAGATTGTCGATTTTGTGGCCGTAGCTGAATCATGGGCAAAAACACATTTTGGCGGCGCAATATCACGCATCCACATCATTACTGGCACAGGCGATTCGATGAGTGGCACAATAGAGTCCGATGAAATCCTATTTGTAGATACCGGGATTGATTATTTTGATGGAGATGGGCTTTATGTTATCCATACTCCAGCGGGCAGAAGAGCCAAACGCCTGCAAATGACCTCAACCGGGGTTTTGCTGATAATAAGCGATAACCCCAAATACCGCGATGAAGAAGTTCGCCCGGAAGATGCGGATAATATTCATATTATTGGGAAAATAAAGGGGAGCTGGGGTTTTAAACAATTTCGATAACGCCATTTCTCTCAATAAAGGCTACCTGAAATTTCAGGTAGCCTCTTTTTTATACTTTTTTTTTGCAAAACGCTAAAAAATATTATCTTGTAAATCAAAACGCTATAAAATAATACGCGTTACGCTATTGCTTATATGTTAGCGTTACGCTAATATTGATTCCATCAAAACGAAACACCAAGGAATCAAAAAATGAAAACGAAAAGCACCCTGCAAATACTGAATGCCGAATTAAACACCTGCAAAGCAAACGCCCCGCGCGAAAAAGTAATGGTGGCCGGCGGCTGGTTTATCAAAGAAACAGCCGAACAGACCAGAAAAGACCTGAAAGAGTTTAAGGCGTTTGTGAAAGAAAAATTTAGGCAGCAGGCTTCCGACTTGGTCGTCTATTTCGGCCACTCAAGACAAAAGGCAGAAGCCGCCGCATTGGAAACGGCAAGAAGCCGCATCAAATGCTGGAAAGAAGCACAGGCATAAGACACCCCGCCCCCGAAAGGGGCGGCAGCCGGAACGAAACGGCTACCCGCAAAAACAGGCGGCCAGTTTTTCGACGCGCGTCAGCTTCGGCAAATCCGCCGAATCGACATTTAGTTTGATATAGGCCGCCAGTTGTGCGGGATTGTGCAGACAGGCAGGCGGATGGGAATCGGCAGGGCTCAGGCGAGCAGCCGCCGCCTCCAGTTCCTCATCGGTCAGGGTGGAAAAATTATTCAGCAGGTTGCCGTATTCGGTCATCGAAACCTTGGCGGCGGCGGCCTTTTCGCCGGGCGTATAAACCAACTGCCAAGCCGTAAGAAACGATACCGAAAAGCCCAGCAGCAGGGGCGGAAGCAGCGAAGACACCACCGCCATTGCCGACAGCAGCAGCAGAAACGCGATCAGCTTGTCAATCCGCGAATACCAACGGTAGGCGAGGCGGTGCAAGAAAAAGGAATAAGCCACGATATCGGCCAATTCCTGCCGGCGGGTTACTACGGTATCAAATTCAGACATTGGAAATCCTTATTTTCCCTTCCCTCCGCCGGGCGGCTGAACGCTTACCGGGGTAGGCCTGGACGGCACGCTGGCACGGCTGGAATCGGCAGGCTGGTTGTGAGTAGTGCCGCTTGGCGGACGGGATGATTGGTTAGACATATTTCACCTCTTTGTGGTGGGGTTGATTGGTACTCGTATCTTACCACGACGCAAGCGTGCGTTAAACGCCAAGCCGTTGCAAGGACGGCAAAAATTTGAAACCCCTGCCATGCGGCAGGCCGACAGTAAAGGAAAACACCCATGA
Organism: Neisseria sp. P0014.S009; assembly: GCF_051958155.1. Classification (NCBI taxonomy): domain Bacteria; kingdom Pseudomonadati; phylum Pseudomonadota; class Betaproteobacteria; order Neisseriales; family Neisseriaceae; genus Neisseria; species Neisseria sp. P0014.S009. Next base: position 243,274 of record NZ_JBQCVS010000002.1, read on the forward strand.
AAACCTACCCGGTCATGCTGCCGTGCCACGGAGGCGAAGACGTCGAAATCGCCTCCATCGCCGAAACAGAAGATGGACGGTGCACCATTCTCCGAAACCACATTCAAACCGACAACAAGGCGGACGCGCTGGAAATCATCCGCCAAAGCTGGCCGCAAGCCTATATCGGCGAATCGGTACGCGCACTCGACTAAAGGGGCGGGGAAATGGCAAAGATTTTTAACTAGCTCCTGTTTTCAACATCCCTACTCATCATTGCCGCATACGGCGGATGCGAGGCACAACCCGCGAACACCGCGCCGCAGGCATGGAATGCCGAACAAACACAACAGGAAGTGGAAGATCGCATCGCATGCCCGAAATTTTGAAACCCGCCTACTGGCGGAAATATCCCTAAGTAACCAAAAGGAAACCTGAAATGGAAACCAAAGAAAAGAAATTCGTTGCCGCATCTAAACAAATCCCAACCGTAAACGGCGGATGGTTAGACCGAGAACTCGGCGAGGCAATGTCCGAAGCCGTCCGCGCCTGCCTTGCTCACGGCAAGCAAGCCGAAGTGACGGTGAAACTGAAAATCACGCCGCAGAACATCAGCCACGGCACAGTAAAAATTGCTCACGACGTGACAACCAAACTGCCAAAAGAAAAACGCGAAGGCGGCATCGTATTCGCGACACCTGACGGCAACATTCAAGCCGACGATCCGGCGCAAGGCACCCTGAAACTGAAATCCGTCGAAGATCCAGCTTCATCGCTGAAAATGGTCAAAACCTCTTAACAATCAGCAAATCTAGAACCCGCGGAATAACCCGCATCAACATTAAAGGAATCCAAAAATGGAAACTCAAGAAAACATGATTCAAACCGCAATGAAAGCCGCTCAGAAGCCTTTTATTATCACCGCTCCAAATGGCATGCCTATCATCGCCAATCCTTGCGGTAATGATACTGATTGGGCCTATGCAAAAGACGAAACCCTGCTTGATAAGCCCTTACATAAAACAGGCAACCCAGAATTTCACGACGCAAAAAGCCTCATCAAGTTTGTCACAAAACACAAACAGGAAGGTACACAGATTTTTATCGATGCCGACTACAAAGCAGGAAAAATCAACATCATCGCAATCATTAACGGTCACACAGCTACGCAAGCAGACTGGAGCGATTTTGTTGCATTTTTCCGTCCGGTTCAGACGACATCGGCAGAAAACTGGCTCAAAAACAATGTCCATAAAATGAATCAAGCGGAATTTGCCCATTTCCTGACCAACAATGCCCGCAACATCGTTTCTAAAAATCCGGCCAAACCGGAGGCAGTGTATCCAACAGCCGCCGAAGTTTTAGATTTCGCGCTGAATCTTGAATACACCGAAACGACAACATTCAAACAAGGCTACCGCGAACAAGATGGCCGTATCAATTTTACTTTCACAAGCAAAGATGATGCTGCCACTGAGAAAAATCTCAAGATGTTCGAGCGTTTTGGCATCAGCTTCACACCATACCAAGGCGGCGAGCCATATTTTGTCGAAGCATTATTGAAATTCCGCATCGAAAAGAATACCGGCGCATTGTGTTTATGGTACGAACTGCAACAAATTGACGTAGTCATCGAACAGGCGGCAAAAGACATTGCCGAAGAAATTCAAAAATCCCTCGCCGATGTAGATATCTACTTCGGACGACCCGACTAAACAAACAAAAGGCCGTCTGAATTTCAGACGGCCACATAAAGGGTAAAAAATGAAAATCCGCTACATCTTAATTGCCATATTAATAGCAACAGCAGGCTACATGACCGGCAAAGCGACAGCCAAAGAAACAATTACCGTCAACATCGAATGCCCACAGGAAGGCTGCGGTTTTATCGATTTTGATAAGAATCCCGAACTAATCGGAGGCGGTCTCGTTCTCGAACCAACAGACCCGAAATAACCATGCCGGCAATATTAGTCTTAGTCCTAATCATCGTACAAATAGCCGTCGAACGCATCACCGGAATCCGATTCCGCAAATGGATAGACGGCACACCACGGAAATAAAACCATGGCAACCAACAAACGACCACGGAAAAAATATTGCAAAAAACGTCTGTACTTAATTGATACCGCCCGGCAATCAAGTGTAAACCCGATACAACTTGTAGCACACGCAACAAGCAACAGGCCACTATCGGAAGAAACAATCAATGCCGTATTAACCGGATACACAAATTTTCTTGATCTAGTCAAATCCGGGAAAGCAACAGGTCAAAATTTCTTCCAAATGTGCGAATGCCATTACTTGTATGTTGCCCTACTGGAAGTGATGAAACGCGCCAAAGTCAATTTCGATAATTCTGACGACCATATGCAATTTAAACTTCGCCTGTCTATCCTACTCGACATCGCGATCGACAGCACAACAGACGTTTTAGAGGGGATCGCAACGCGCGAAAAGAAAACCAACAAATTTATTTTGACTGGAGATGAGATCAAACACATTGAGCAGTCAATATCAGATTTCAAATGGCTCCTCAAAATTGCAAGCTGGCAGCATTACATTGCCGCACTGAAAGAATCAGAGCCAATTCTAAACCAAGAAGCACACCGTCAACGCAAAAGGAAAAGACTGGAGGCCACACAATGAAATATTTCGCACTTTTGTTAATTTGTTTTTCAGCAGGATTAATCGCCTGCTCAATCATCTACTACATAAAAATGCAAACAACCAAAAACAATGACGACTGGCACGGCGGACACTGGCCGCACTAACAAGGAGAAAGACATGAGCCGCCAACATCCAAATATCGCCGTAAAACGAAGCCCAAAAAACACATGGCTGGTCATCGAATACACAGGGACGTCTTATGACCATAAGCGTTGGTCAAATGGCTCACACTTTAAGCGTAAATCAAAAAAAATTGCTGAATACAAGACTTTCGAGGAAGCGGCAAATAATGCCGAATTACTAAGGACAAACAAAAACAAAGGAAATTAAAAATGGCAAATATAGACTTATCCCAATGGACTGAGAGTGTACCAGTGCAAATCGCAGTAAACCAAGAACAAGGATTCGTGGATATTATTATCGGGCAAGATGATATTTTTATGAGCATCGACCACGCTAATGATTTGTACAAAAAATTAAAAGAATACTTTGGAGAAACAAAATGATTGAAATCAGAGACAAGAACATCATTGCATACAACGCAAGCGAAAGTCTGCTGGAAAGCATAATAAAAGATGTTTCAACAGGATTAGTGATTGGGTTCTGCTTATATATTAGCCATTGGGCAGATTCGATATTTTGGACTTTTATCACTGGTTTGATTTTTTTATTTTATCTCTTGAGCAAACTCAACAGACTAATAAAAGGCCGTGTGACAAAGTTTAAAACATGGTCAGAGTTGAAAAAATGGGTAGATGAGCAGGCCGAACTTGAAACCCATTCATCCGATATGCCTAAAACGTCCGAGCCGTTGAGAGGACGGCATCAACATTAAAGGAAACCAAAATGATCAGCAACTTCGGCGCAACCGACGCGCAAGTTACAACCTTTTTGGCGGCATACGAACAAGCCAACATCCGCGCCGCCGCCCACGCCGCAGGAATAGACATTATCCAAGCGACGATGATTGCCCGGCACAGCGGCGTGTTACGCATCACGGAAGCGGCCATCGTCAACAGCAAGGCTGGGGAGACCGGCCGTGTAGGCGAAGAAATCTTCCAAGACATATTCCCCGATGCCGTCAACGCCAACCTAGCCATACGTAAAAATATGCCGCGCTACGACTTCCTGCTTAACGGCGCGAAAATCGACATCAAAACCACCGCCTTGAGCGAAAGCGGGCGCGGCCAGCAGCGGAAAATCAGGTTGCGTTGCGACAACAAATTGGAAACCGACATCTTCGTCATCTTTGCAAAAGCCGACCAAACCGCAGATATTAAAGATAAAAACGCGTACCGACATGTATTCATCATCCCCAGCCTCGCCCTCATCAACCACAGGAAGATCGAGATTTTAGAAGACGTGCTGCACGGCAGCGGCAAAGCATGGAGCGAATACCTCTACCCGATAGAAAAACTCAAAGAAAAAATCGAGATGCTGACCGCCTATCCCGAGCTTCTCTCCATACCCGACGAGCTGAAAGAAACCGTCAAAGCCAACGACAAACTCAAAAGCACCATTTGCAAAAACAGAAGCCGGAGGAACAAATGACCTGCAAAAGCGTAACCGAACAATTAAGGGAAAGCCTCTTCGACACCCTCGAAAAACTCAAAGACGGAAAAATCGACGCAAATACCGCCCAAGCCGTCAGCAAAATCAGCAGCAACATCCTCAACACCGTAGCACTGGAGATGCGGGCGGCGGAAAGCTTCGGCACTGACAGCGTGTACAGCATCAACGGCCACACGGCAGAACAGCGGCGCGAACTGGAAGGCGGCGTCCGTCACCGCCTCAAATAAGCAAAGGAACCAAAATGCAAACAGTAGCAACAAGGCCGACGGCAAAACAAATAAGGACCGAGAAAATGTCAAAAATGCCAACAGAAACTAGATTAATGCTGATACACGGCAACACTCATATTCCACTGGAAACCGTAGCAAAAGAATATTTGAACCTCAGCCCTGAAGTAGCACGCCGGAAAGCAAATGCGCAAAGCTTGCCATGGCCGGTAATTTCAGCAGATGGCAACAAGAAAAGCCCCAAGTTTGTAAGTGTGTCAGCCCTTGCTGAATGGCTAGACCAAATCGAAAGCAAGGCAAAAGACGAATGGGCAAGAGTACGAAATTAAAATGCCAATCAATTCACCAACCAATTTAAAGGATTAAAAAATGAAGATTGCAAAACCAGAAGAGAAAGACTTACAGGCCGTATGGAATTTAATAAATATATTAAATACGGTAAGCTACGAACTCAACCCATTAAAGCCAATTAATGATGACGGAGACTTTGAGTTTTTGGAAGATGACGATAAAGCCAAGGTACTAGATAAAATTGTCGAATTACATGAAAGCTGCGACATACAATGGCTAATGACTGTACTCGAAACCCTACTTTCCCCAGATAATAAGATTATTGACCAAGAAGCAGACACATTAGAATTTCATCCGGAATTTAAAGCAGCAGTATTAAACCAAAACAAGTAATATATACCTAATAAAGGCCGTCTGAATTTCAGACGGCCTTTCCTTTCAGGCGAAAAAAGAGCGATCAGGCTGCTCAGCCCTAATAATCCCATCAGCCTCTTGCAGAGCATCCATCATCTCTAGCACCGGAGGCCTTGCCCGAAGATTAGTATATCGCCTCATACTCTCCCAATCTCCATGGAGCGTGAACTGCTGCATCACCGGAATCGACAAACCCTTCTCAGCCAATCTTGTTGCCCCCTCATGACGCAAATCATGAAACCGCAGATCATCAATCTTCAGCTCACGACACGCACGCTGCCACAAAGAGCCGACACTCCTGCCCTTATAACCACCAAGCAACAAATCGCCATTCTGCACATTCATTTGCCGCGCAATCTCAGGAGAGCGCATCAAATTAATCACAGCCATTGCCTCATCCGATACCATAAAAGCCTTATCGTTACCCTTGCTCCCTCTTGGATTTTTCAAATCTCGCACAAGCCAAAGACGGTTTGTCTCATCAAAATCAGACCAGCGCAATCGGGCAATCTCATCAAGACGGCGGCAGGAATAAATCGCAAACCACATAATCAAGTGCATCGGCAGACGTTTCGGATTTACAACCACGCGCCGCCACGCCCTCAAGAAATACACCGTTAATTTCAAAAGCTCATCGTTATCAGGCAAACGATCACGCCGGCGTGCCTTACCAATGACACGCGCCCTGCGCAAACCCTCCATCGCAACATCAAGCTCAGCCCATGATACATCAAGCCCCCAAACGAAATGCGCGTGCTTAATGATCGAGCGCATATACTGCAAATCGCCGTTGATCGTAGAGGCAACCACCGGCTTGATACCAAGCTCAGGGCAACCCTTCTGCCGGGCAAAGGCAAAAGCAGAGTAATCAGCACGCGTTAACCTATCCAGCCGCTTATTGGCTATATCAAAATTTAAAATAAAATTGATAACCCCAAGCTTCGTCTCACTGTAATTCGTCCGAACTTCATCAACATACCTCTTTGCAGCCTCCCTGAGCGTAGGGCATAATTCACGCTTGCCATCGTTAAAAAGTAGGTCCGGATTTGTCTCAATCTCAAATTCACGACGCTTTGCCCACTCAGTCGCAAGAGATTTTTTGGAAAAAGTCCGGCTTTCGGAATACGGAGGATAGCCCTCCCTTTTCACACGCACCTGCGCCCTGTAAACAACAGCCCCCGACGGATTGGTTCTTTTGGTTATAGTAGCCATTTTTGCACCATGCGGAATAAATATTTAATGGTGCAACTATGGTACAACAAAAGAACAGATAAAGCACAAAATAAGCGGATAAAAACAGATAAAATACAAAAGAGAATTTTATAAAAATTATTACAAAACAGATAAATGACTAATTTAAAAGAAAATACTAGATTAATACTAGCCCCCATGCAGGGGCTGGTGGACGATGTGATGCGCGACCTGTTGACGCGCATCGGCGGATTTGACGGGTGTGTCAGCGAATTTGTCCGCATTACGCACACGGTCCACTCACGCGCCACTTGGCTTAAATATATTCCCGAAATCGCCCATGCCAACCGCACGCCGGCCGGTACGCCCTGTACTGTCCAGCTTTTGGGCAGCGATGCGGAAAACATGGCCGTCAATGCTTTGGAAGCCGTGCGTTTCGGTGCGGACAAAATCGACCTCAACTTCGGCTGCCCCGCGCCGACGGTCAATAAACACAAAGGCGGTGCGGTCTTGCTCAAAGAGCCCGATTTGATTTACCACATCGTTCACACCCTGCGCCAGCGCCTGCCGCAACACATTCCGTTGACTGCCAAGATGCGGCTCGGTTATGAAGACAAAAGTCTGGCATTGGAATGCGCCTCCGCGATTGAAAACGGCGGCGCATGCGCGTTAACCGTCCATGCGCGCACCAAAGTCGAAGGCTACGAACCGCCGGCACATTGGGAATGGGTGCGCAAAATCCGCGATGCGGTCAACATTCCTGTTACCGCCAACGGCGATGTATTCAGCCTTCAAGACTATCTCGATATTAAAACCGTCAGCGGCTGCGACAGCGTGATGCTCGGGCGCGGCGCGGTTATCCGTCCCGACTTGGCGCGGCAAATCAAGCAATATGAAAACGGCGAAACAGTGAAAGACACCGACTTTGCCGAAGTCTCCTCATGGATAGTCCAATTCTTCAACTTATGCCTTGATAAAGAAGCCAACAACAAATATCCGGTTGCCCGTTTGAAACAGTGGCTGGGCATGATGAAAAAAGAGTTTGAACAGGCGCAGGTATTGTTCGACCACATCCGCGCCGTCAAAGAAGCGGATGAAGTGAAACAGATTCTGCTGTCGTTTGAACAAGAGATGCATTTATGATTCAAAAAGGCCGTCTGAATTTCAGACGGCCTTTGATTTCATCACCTACATACATAATCAGCCAACAGTCTACCTTTTTCCGCACTGGCTGCATTAGCCATATTTACCTGTCTGGTCTCAGGGCCATTCTTGGATTTCAGGGCTTCGCCATATTTTCTGGCAAACTCTTTATTGGCACTGGTCACTCTTGACTCAGTGGAATCCAATATAAACCCGTCTTGCTCATATTTACCTTGCGCAGTAATAATCAAGATATTTTCAGGTGAAGGATAATCCGGAAAATTAACATAGTTGGTAACCAGCTTGTAGGAAACGCCTTTGCCGTGTTTCATATCCTGACAGATGCCGTTAGGCGCGGTAAAGACTGCATGGCCGATACGGCCGTGGCCGAAATCGTAAAAATCGATTCTCTTCGCAGAAGCCAACAGTTTTCTATCGTTGCCGTCATTGATATTTAATGACTTGCCGTTTACCAAAAACAGGGTTGGCAACAAGGGGTTGCCATGAGAGGCTTCCAAATTATATGCTTCGCCCAACAGCTTGCCTTGGCGATACACCGTCAAGACAGGCTTTTTCAGACCATTTTCCGGATTGCCGGTTTTCTTAAAAGAAATCTTCTGAACCACATTGCCAAATTCATAATAAGGCCGCGACTGCACGCCTGTTTTCGTATCCTGCAGGGCGCTCCAGCTGCCGTCCGTCGTTTGGGCGCACGCAGTCACAGCAACAAACAGAATACCCGATAGTAAAACTTTAGAATGTTTCATTCATAAACTCCTTCTCAAGTAAACAAAAAAACGGATGTGTGCCTTTACTGCCTAATTTTGTTTCTTTATTAAAATTTTAGAACTATTGCACTAACTTAGCAAGGGATTAAAGAACAGGCCGTCTGAACATTCAGATAGCCTTGATTAAGCTCAAATTTTAAGAAGCCAAAACGCGGTGGAACAAAATCTCATTTTCCAAATGGATATGGTCTTTCAAATCATCCACCATCTCTTTGGCCAAAGTGTACAAACGGGTCCAGCTGCCGCAAGCGCCTTCGGGAAGCTCAAAATTGTTAGTCAATTCTTCCAGACGCGCGATGGCCTGATCGTGTTCTTCATGCTCGTGCATCATCACGCTGATAGGCATTGCCGCGCCGCGACCCACGCCCTGATTAATCATTGGGAACAACATGCGCTCCTCTTTCATCATGTGCATCAACAGCTCGTTTTGCATATAGGCCAACAAATCAGGAACTTCGGCAGGGAAAGTATCGGCATGAACCTGCGCCACTTTTTGCGCCAGCGGAACCAACTCTTCAAACTGGGCGCGGTGGACATTGTGGTAACGCTGCAAAATATGGTCAATGGTGGAATTGAAAGGTGCGGTTTCCCAAACGGTAAAGTCGGTCATGGCTGTGTTCCTTTAAAGATTGATATTGGATGAATGTTAGGCATAAGGATACACGCTGCTTGCGGCTTTGTATAGTTTTTTAATTGCTTAATTAATTGATAATAAAAGTTATTTTCAAAATTAAAATACCAAACAGGCCGTCTGAAACATAAAGTCAAAGTTTCAGACGGCCTGCCCTTTTCTTAAATAATCCAACGATATAAGGCAATCATTACCGGCATGGTCACCACACAAAGCAAGGTCGTCAGCCCATAAATCGCGCTGGCTTTTTGGGCATTTTTGCCGTAAACAACCGTCATTTGGGTAACTGTCGCGGCGGCAGGCGAAGTCGTTGCCAAAAAGCTGATCAAAACAACCGTATCCGCATGCGCATCATGATGGGCAAAACCGCAGACTTTGACGGCAAAAAGCAATAATACCGGAATCAAAATCAACCTTAAAAAAGCAACGAGATAAAGCCTCGGCGTCCACATAATCGAGCGCAGCGGCAAAGAAGCCAAAAGCATGCCTGCCACCAACATGGCAACCGGGCCAATCATACCGCCCACCGTCGCCAAAGTATTATCGACAATGTGCGGCAGCTTGATTTGAAAGGCAAACATCATCAGCCCAACCAACATGGATAAAATGTTGATATTGGTAAAAATGGTTTTCCAAGCCACATTGCCTCGGCCGCAAATCAACAGACGCAGATGCGTCCAAAATAAAAACGTCTGCACCATGATAAAACCGCTGGTGTAAATCACCCATTCCGCCCCAAATACCGACATCACCAAAGGGATAATCAGGTTGCCCGAATTGCTGTACACCGTCGCCGCGTGTTCGAGTGCATCGAGTTTGAACAAGTGTTTAAACAACCTGCCCAAAACAATCAACACCACATGGAAAAACACCGCCAGCATGACGGAAAGCTTCAGCCCTTCGATAATCTGCGGCGTATTGTCCATCTGAAAGGCATGAATCATGACGGACGGGCTGATCAGGTAAAGAGCGATGACGGAGAGCGTGTAGCTGTTTTCCGATTTCAACAGCCCGGTCTTCACCAAGGCCACGCCCATCAAAACAATCAGCGTCAGCTCGGTAATTTTTCCGGCAAGCAGGAAAGAGGTTTCCATAATAAAAAACGGCAAAAACGTTGATTCTACGCTTGTACCGCTCGGCATGCCAAATTCAGACGGCCTGAAGCCTTTTTCCAACAACCCGACATAATTTGCCCTACCGCAAAGCAAATCAATATAAATCTGTCCGTATATCCGCTATAATCAGCCATTTTCTTCAAACAGGAAACATCATGTCCCCCAGCCGTTTCAATCAAACGGGCCCCAAAATCGGCCTGAGCGTACGCCTTGCAGAAACCCAAGCTGAAATCGAAGCCGCCCAAAGATTGCGCTATCAGGTTTTTGCCCAAGAATTGGGTGCGGAAATCGAAAGCGATGACGGCCGCGATGTCGATCCTTATGATGAACATTGCCACCACCTGCTCGCCTTCGACGATGCAACCGGCGAGGTAATCGGCTGCTACCGCCTGATTACCGAAGAAACCGCAAAAAAAGTCGGTGGCTGGTACAGCGAGCATGAATTTAACCTTGAGCCTTTGAAAGACATCCTGCCGCAAACCGTCGAACTCGGTCGCGCCTGTACCCACCCGGACTACCGCAACGGCGGCTTGGTCATGCTGTTGTGGACCGGTTTGGTCAAATTCATGAAAGACGAAAACCTGCGCTTTATGATTGGTTGCGGCAGTATCGAAATGCGTGACGGCGGCAACGATGCGGCGGGCCTGTATCATGCTTTGAAAGACAAATACCTCGCTCCGGCACAATGGTGTGTCAAACCGCTCAACCCACTTAAATGGGACAGCATCACGCCGTCTGAAAATCCGCCTGTACCTGCACTGATCAAAGGCTATCTCAAAGCAGGCGCGTGGTTCTGTGGCGAGCCTTGCGTCGATGAAGCATTCAACTGCGCAGATGTGCTGATCATGATGGACATCAGCCACCTTTCCGACCGCTACTTGCAGCGTTTTGCCCCTAAAACCGATTCATAATAAAAGGCCGTCTGAAACTTCAGACGGCCTGCCTAATCTTTATAAAAAAAACACACACAATGACTGCCAAAATCCGTTTTATCTTCCGTCTCCTCTGCATTGCCGGCTGCCTTTTGTACGGCATGGCCGAAATGTTTTTTCTGTTTCCCTTTTACAGCAGCAAACGCAAACTGCGCGCGATCCAATTATGGTCGCTGCGCGTGCTCGCTTCCTGCGGTATGAAACTGCAAACTTTCGGCACGCCGCCGCAAGAAGGCCGCGGCCAGATGCTTATCAGCAACCATATTTCATGGTTGGACATTATGGCGGTCAACGGCGCTTTCCCCGGCCGTTTTGTGGCTAAAGACGATGTAGCCAAATGGCCGGTGGTCGGTTATCTCGCTACACAGGCACAAACGGTTTACGTTTCGCGCAACCGCGGCATCAAAGGCAATTCTGCCAAAATCGCCGGCGTAACCGAAGCGCTGAAAAACGGCGATACCGTCACCATTTTTCCCGAAGGTACCAGTACCGAAGGCCGTGAAATCCTGCCGTTCAAACCCAGCTTTTTTCAGACGGCCTATGATGCAGGCGTACCGATTATTCCGGTGCTCTGCCGCTATCCGAATCCGGACGGCAGCAGCCCCAATCCGCACACTGCCTACTACGGCGACATCAGCCTCTGGCAATCTATCTGCATGGTCATCAGCCAGCCTTCCAGTACGGTTGAGCTGCATTTCCTCGATCCGATTGAAGCAGGAGAAGACCGCTACGCTACTGCGCTTCAAGTACACGCCCTGTTAAGCGAAAAGCAAAAACAGTTGGGCTGATCAAACAAAAGGCCGTCTGAATGTTCAGACGGCCTTTTCCATTATCTTATGTCTTAAGATGAATATTGTACCGAATCGCTACCACTTTTCTTTTGAATAAATTCAATTTTGTAGCCGTCCGGATCTTCGACAAACGCAATCACAGTCGTGCCGTGTTTCATCGGACCGGCTTCGCGTACCACTTTACCGCCCATCTCTTTGACACGTTCGCACGCCGCATAAGCATCATCGACTTCAATCGCGATATGGCCGTAAGCATTGCCCAAGTCATAAGACTCGGTATCCCAGTTGTGGGTCAGTTCCAAAACAGTATGGTCCGCCTCATCACCATAACCAACAAAAGCCAAAGTAAAACGGCCTTCAGGATAATCGCGGCGGCGCAGCAGTTGCATATTCAATACGTTTTGATAGAAATCCAAAGAGCGTTCGAGATTGCCGACACGCAGCATAGTATGAAGCAAGCGCATGATTTTGTTCCTTTCTGAATTATGTTTGGTCATGGATTATAACACATCGGGCACCATCCTCTTCAGCCTCAAAATACCGACACTGAAACTGCATAAAAATGAAGCACACACCCTGCTGTCATTTGAATTTCATGTATTAACAAGCACACCGACTGACTAAATTGCTATAATCGCCACACTTACAACACAACACTTCAAACCGTCATGAAAACCTTTGTTCTTCCAGATACCCGCCCTTATCCGCAGAGCCCTATCAAAAACTACCTTCTGCTCAATGCCTATCAGCTGGCGCACAACTCCTCCTCCGCATCGCGCAAGCTTTCAGCCGGCCAACTGCAAACCGAAATCCGCACCATGCTCAGCCAAAACCATTACATCAACCTTTCATTGGCAATGACCATGGCGCCCGATGTCGGCACTTACACCAGCCTGATTCAAAGCGTGGGCGAAGTTCTGAAGGCAGAAAACGATAACGAAGCCCAATGGTTTGCCCTGCCTGTCGTTTTGGTTGCCGGTTGCAAAAAAGAACAAACCCTGCCACTTACGCTGCCTACCGAAGCCCTCTTCGCCTGCCTGCAAAACTACCCCAACCTGCGCACCCTCACGCAAAACACGCAATGGCTGCCCTACCTCGTCCAATCGACCGACTTGAGCAGCGTTACCCCGGGCGAGTGGTTCCAAGCCAAACAAAACGATGAAGCGGCAGGCGCATTCCTGCAAAAATTCGAATACAAACCATTGACGCTGCCCGAAGGTCAATCCGTCCATGTTGTTTACGCGCTGGGCTACGGCAATAAAGACATTCAGACGGCCTTGGGCCTCAACCTGCAACAGGCAGGCCTGCCATTGATGCAGGTTTGGCAAGAGCATCTTGCGCTTGACGGCGTTACCCTCTTTACCAACCCGCTCTCGCCCAATACGCCGCTTGACGCGCTGACCGACGGCAGCCACACCCGCCAACGCATGGCCATGGACGTTTTTGCCACCAACGCCATCCGCGCCATCCGTATGCAAAGCCCGCGCGTCGGCGTTGTTGCCGCAGCCAAGGCGGACGGCAAGCTTCAGTTCAGCTTCAACGCGACAGACAGCGCGTTTGAAATTGTTCCACAGACCTTCACTTGGGAGCTGGCTTCAACCGACAATATCGCCATCGTTCAGCAAAACTTCCTCGACCTGATGGCCGAATGCCGAATCGAGCACCTCTACCTGTTGCACAACCCATTGGGCGAAAACGAGAACATCCCTACTTATGCCCAAGCGTTGAAACTGGAAGGTCATAATCCTTTCTTCAGCAATGTAAACTAAATTGAAAATGCAACACGCCAAGGCCGTCTGAAAAAGGTTTAGCGTGTTGCATTGATTTTCAAACCTTACCGCTCATTTTCACGCATATGAAAACCCACAAAATCCTTTTCGTCTGCCTCGGCAACATCTGCCGCTCCCCCATGGCCGAATACGTCCTGCGCCACCGCGCCCGCGAAGCTGGCATGGGCAATGCCGTCATTACTGCCAGCGCAGGCACGTCAGGTTGGCATGACGGAGAAGACATGCACGAAGGCACGCGCCGTGTGCTCAAACAACACGGCATCGACCCGTCAGGCTTTACCAGCAGCAAAATCAAACCCAGCGATGCCGAACATTTCGACTACATCATCGTGATGGACGACAACAACCTCAGAGAAACCGAAAAACAGCTCGGCTTCCACCCCGGCAAAATCTTCAAACTGACCGACCTTATCCCCGATTCAGGTTACAACCACGTTCCCGATCCTTGGTACACGGGCGACTTTGACGAAACCTACCGTCTGGTCGATGCCGGCAGTTTGGCCTTGTTGGAAAAATTGAAACAGGTTTAAACTGGCTTGAACAATAAAAGGCCGTCTGAACAGGTATCCGCAAAAGCCATGCTTTCGTGATTACCTGTTCAGACGGCCTTTATTGATCACCGCAATCAACCTACGCGATAAAACGCCAGGCTGCCCAATAAATTCGGCAGATGTTTGACCTGTCGGTTGCCCGTCATGACCGCACGCTCAAGCACGCGAATTTTGTTTTTGGCACACAGCAAATCAAAGTCTTTGAGGGTACACCAATGGATATTGGGCGTATCGTACCAATGATACGGCATCCGCTCGGAAACCGGCATATGGCCGCCAATAGCGATTTGAAAGCGGTTGCACCAGTAGCCGAAATTAGGGAAGCTGACGATGGCCTGTTTGGCCACGCGCATCAGGCAGCGCAGGATTTTTTCCGTGTTCTGCATCGCCTGAATGGTTTGGCTCAAGACAATCACATCAAAGCTTTGATCGCCAAACGCTACCAAGCCTTCTTCCAAATCGGCCTGAATGACGTTCACACCGCGGGATATGGCGGCAATCACGCTGTCGGTATCGATTTCAACACCGTAGCCGGTGCAATTTTTATGTTCCACCAACGCGGCCAACAGCTCGCCGTCACCGCAGCCTAAATCGAGTACGCGGCTGCCTTCGGGTATCCAATCGTAAATGAGTTGCAAATCGTCGCGCAGATTCATTTTTGGCAGTCCTTGTAAACGTTGTTCATGTAAGCAGCAACCGCACGGATATAGGCTTCGTCTTCCATCAAGAAGGCATCGTGGCCGTGATTGGATTTGACTTCAATGTATTGCACGGATTTTTGCGCGGCGATTAATGCCTTGACCAATTCATGCGAACGTTGCGGCGAGAAGCGCCAGTCAGTACTGAAGCTGGCAACAAAAAACTTGGCCTGCACATTCTCCACCGCGCGCGTGAGGTTGTGGCCGTAATCGGCTGCCGGGTCGAAGTAGTCGAGTGCCTTGGTCATCAGCAGATAAGTGTTGGCATCAAAGCGGCCGACAAACTTGTCGCCTTGATAGCGAAGATAAGATTCCACTTCAAATTCAACGCCGTAACCATACTGATAGCCGTCTGATTTTAAATCGCGGCCGAATTTTTGACCCAAGCCGTCTTCGGCAAGATAGGTGATGTGCCCCATCATGCGCGCAATACGCAAACCGCGTGAAGGAACGGTATGATGGCTGCGGTAATTGCCTTGATGGAAATCGGGATCGGTCAAAATGGCTTGACGGGCAACATCGTTAAACGCGATGTTTTGAGTGGAAAGTTTAGGCGCAGAAGCAATGACGAGCGCGTGGGCAACGCGTTCAGGCAAAGAAATCGTCCATTGCAATGCCTGCATACCGCCCAAACTACCGCCGACAATGGCAGCCCATTTTTGAATGCCGAGGTAATCGGCAAGCATGGATTGGGACTTCACCCAGTCTTTGACGGTTACGACAGGGAAATCCGCGCCATATTCGCGGCCGGTTTCAGGATTCTCGGACAAAGGGCCGGTGCTGCCGTCGCAACCGCCCAAGTTGTTCAAACCGACAACGAAAAAGCGTTCGGTATCGATGGGTTTGCCGGGGCCGACCATATTGTCCCACCAGCCGGCATATTTATCCTCCGCACTGTGCTTGCCGGCAACGTGATGATTGCCTGACAGGGCGTGGCAGATAAGGACAGCATTGCTTTTGTCAGCATTGAGCGTGCCGTAGGTTTCAATCATCAGGTCGAAACGGGGTAAGGTTTTGCCGTTTTCCAGAGCAAGCGGTGTGTCAAACGGGATTTTCTGGGGCGTTACAATGCCCACTGAGGCATTTGTTGTCATTTGTAATTTCCAAGTGAAGCGGCAAAAGGGGTATTATAACGTTTCGTTTTTGTTTTGTGCATGAGGCTTCAGACGGCCTGCCCTGATTAAAGGCAATATTTTTGGGAGAATGTGGAATGATTGGCAGGCTTTTGCGATTTTTTTTCTTTTGCGCCATAGCGGCATTGATTGTGAACCGTTTGTTCAGCCGCCAACAAAAGCGCACCATTCGGGAAATCGCCAAAATCAGCGCGTGGGTATTGCTGGGCGCGGCGGCGGCTACGCTGTTTTGGTATTTGATGATGCTGTTTTTCAAGCATATTCCCAATTCTTATTGAAATAAAATATAAAAGGCCGTCTGAAAACCTTAATCCAGCGTTTTCAGACGGCCTTTTGATGTTCAACCTTAAAACAACTCTTCCGGAATCTTGCAAACCGGAATCGGATTGACTTTGTGCTGCATGGCTTTGTGCAATCGGGTATAGATTGCCAAAACTTCGCGCTGTCTCCCTTCAAAATCTTCAGGCTTGTGACTATTGTACACGCTCATCGCCCATTCGAGTTCGGGATAAGATGCACCCATTTGTTCTTCATCGGTACGCTCGGTATCCCAAAGGCCGTCTGTCGGTACAGCTTTTTGAATGTCTTCCGAGACGTCCAGCTCGGCAGCCAACGCGTACACTTGAGTTTTGGTCAAATCGGCAATCGGGCTGATGTCCACGCCGCCGTCGCCGTATTTGGTGAAGAAACCGACGCCGAAATCTTCAATTTTGTTGCCCGTCCCCGCCACCAACAAACCATGCAACTGGCCGTAATAATACAGCGTCGTCATGCGCAGGCGGCTACGTGCATTGGCAAGTGCCAGCTGTTTGTTGGGAAATTCGGTTTCGCTGACATCGACGGTATCGGCAAAAATATCGAACGTTTGGGTCAAATCGACGCTTTGCGCTTTTACATTCGGATAACGCTGTTTCAGACGACTCATGTGTTCTTGCGCTCGGTTGACTTGGTCTGATTTCTGACGAATCGGCATTTCCAACAATAAAACCGACAAACCGGTTTGCGCGGCAAGGGTGGAAACCACGGCAGAATCGATGCCGCCAGATACGCCGACGACAAAACCTTTGGCACGCGCCTGCTCGGCGTAATCTTTGAGCCATTGAACGATATGGCGGATGATGGCTTGGGTTTGCATAGAGATAAATGTTCGCTTCAAATAAAACGAATGATAGCCTGATTTGCACTTGTCTGAAAGACGACAGGGTATAATGTTCCTTTTATTTCTTGCACACACACCATGTCCAAACCCATCCTTCTGCGCTGGCTCGTTGTCTGCCTGATTCCGCTCGCCACCCTTTTGTGGTTTGCCCTCAACCCGCCCGAAGACAAAACGCAACATCTCATCAACGGCATCATCCTTGCCTGCGAAGCCACGTTCCTATTTAAATTCGTCCTCTTTGACGTCATCAAACACCACCTCAAACAAGAGCCTGAATTGAAACGGCAAAGCATTTGGATGTTTATCCCGATTGTTTTGCTGATTGTTTATTTATTCCACTATTTCGGCGCATTCTGATGTTTTCAGACGGCCTTGGGCATATTTTTCCATGAACACCACCCCACCTTATACCTGCTGGATTTTCTGCAACGTCATCGATAACTTCGGCGACATCGGCGTTTCATGGCGGCTGGCGCGTATTTTGCAACGCGAACTCGACTGGCAAGTGCATTTATGGACAGACGATTTCCCATCCCTTCAGGCACTCTGCCCTGATTTAGCCTCGATTCCCAATATCCATCAAGGCATCGGCATTCACGCTTGGAAAGTCGACTACGCCGAAGATACCGATACAGCCCCTACCCCCGACATCGTCATCGAAACCTTCGCCTGCGAACTGCCCGACAACGTTCAAACCATCATCCGCCAACACCAACCGCTTTGGCTCAACTGGGAATACCTCAGCGCGGAAGACAGCAACGAAAGGCTGCACTTAATGCCCTCACCCCAGGCCGGCGGCATACAAAAATACTTTTGGTTTATGGGTTTCAGCGAAAAAAGCGGCAGCCTGCTGCGTGAACGCGATTACGCCGAATCTGCTGGCTTTGATACGGAAGCCTTACGCCGACAACTCAAACTTCCCGCAAAAAACGCGCCTGAATGGCTGCTTTTCGGCTATCAAAGCGATATTTGGGCAAAATGGCTGACCATGTGGCAACAAGCCGGCCAACCTATTACCCTGTTGCTTGCGGGTACGCAAATCATCGCCAGCCTGAAAAACAGCAGCCTAGTGCCGCAAAATACCCTGCTTGAAGAAGGCGATATGTATCAGAGCGAACACATTACCTTGATCAAAATCCCTTTTGTCCCCCAACAGGATTTCGATAAACTGCTCAATCTTGCCGACGGCGCCGTCATACGCGGCGAAGACAGCTTTGTTCGCGCCCAGCTCGCCGGAAAACCTTTCTTTTGGCACATCTACCCGCAAGAAGAAAATATCCATCTCGACAAGCTGCACGCGTTTTGGGACAAAGCGCATCAGGTTTATCCGGATGTTGTCGCCACGGCACACCACCTCCTTTCCGACGAACTCAACAACGGCGAAGCACTCAGCGACAGCCAGCGCCTGCAAGCATGGCAAACCCTGACGGCACACCAAAACGAATGGCGGCAAAGCGTGGCAAAATGGCGGGACGGACTTTTTGCTCAAAAAAGTGCCGTTGAAAAACTTGCCGCCTTTATTTCAAAGCACAAAAAAATACGCTAAAATAGCGCGTTTTATTACAACCGATTTGATTGGAAAACCACAATGAAAACAGCACAAGAACTGCGCGCCGGCAACGTATTCATGGTCGGCAACGATCCTATGGTCGTTCAAAAAACCGAATACATCAAAGGCGGCCGCTCTTCCGCCAAAGTCAGCATGAAACTTAAAAACCTGCTGACCGGTGCCGCTTCTGAAAGCATTTACAAAGCCGACGACAAATTCGACGTCGTAATCTTGGCCCGCAAAAACTGTACTTACAGCTACTTTGCCGACCCAATGTACGTCTTTATGGACGAAGAATTCAACCAATACGAAATCGAAGCCGACAACATCGGCGACGCGTTGAAATTCATCGTTGACGGCATGGAAGACCAATGCGAAGTTACTTTCTACGAAGGTAACCCAATCTCCGTAGAATTGCCTACCATCATCGTTCGCGAAGTTGAATACACCGAGCCTGCCGTTAAAGGCGATACTTCCGGCAAAGTGATGAAAACCGCACGTCTGGTCGGCGGCACTGAAATCCAAGTGATGTCTTACATCGAAAACGGCGACAAAATCGAAATCGATACCCGTACCGGCGAATTCCGCAAACGTGCTTAATCAGCCCGTAACACAAAAAGGCCGTCTGAACATTCAGACGGCCTTTTTATCAATCTGCCTTATTGTTTCTTCAAGCCCTTGGCTTCGACAGTCGCAATTGTACCGTCAATGCCTTTGCTCTTAATCAGCTCGCCAAATTGGTTGCGGTATACCGTTACCAAGCTGGTACCGTCCACGCGGATGTTGTAAATCTTATACGCACCGCCGCTTTGGTAAAGCTGGTAGGCCACTTCATACTTAGTGCCTTTTTTGGTTTGAATTTCCGAGAAAACGTCAAACTTATTACCGTTTGCCGTCATCTTCGGCAACAGGCGTACATTCGCATCCGCCGCACCAATCAGTGCAGAATGCGAGTACATCGCAATCACCATATCTTTGAATGCACGGATAAAATCGGTTTTCTGTTTGGCAGAAAATTCACGCCATGGCGCACCGACAGCCAAAGCTGAAATACGCTCATAATCCAGATAACGGTTGGCATACTGCTCAACCTGTTTCACACGTTGCGCTTCTGTCAAAGACGTGTTGCGTGCAATTTTCAACACGGTATCAATGTTCTGCTGCATCTGCTTTTGTGCCGGATGCGTTTCCGCCGCCACATAAGGCGCGGCAATTACCATCGGTGCGGCCACAATCAAAGTCTGAAGAAAACGGTTCATGACGATATCCATCCAAAATAAAACCGCATTGTAAAAACAATCTATTCCAAAAAACTTAATTCTTTGTAAAAGCAGTCATGAGCAATGAAAAATCCTGCAATCAAATTTCAGACGGCCTGATAAAAATAAGATAACATGTGAACGCTATTTTAAAAGGAAAAAGCTATGCCTTACGTTAACATCAAAGTAACCGGCGGCAACGAAGCCCCGAGTGCGGAGCAAAAAGCCGAATTGATCCGCGGCGTCACCGAATTACTCTCACGCGTTCTCAACAAAAACCCTGAGACGACCGTCGTTGTCATCGACGAAATCGATATGGACAACTGGGGCATAGGCGGCAAAAGCGTGACGGTTCTCCGTTCCGAAGCGCGCAATAAGTAAGCTTTGGCCGTCTGAAGCCCTTTTAATTTACCCGCAAAAAGAGTACATTTATCCCATTGTTAACAATTTTACGGAACACACATCATGGAGAAATTCCCCAAATCATCCAAACTGGATCACGTTTGCTACGACATCCGCGGCCCGGTTCACAAAAAAGCCCTGCAACTGGAAGAAGAAGGCAACAAAATCCTCAAGCTCAATATCGGCAATCCGGCTCCGTTCGGCTTTGAAGCACCCGACGAAATCTTGGTTGACGTTATCCGCAACCTGCCGACTTCACAAGGCTATTGCGACTCCAAAGGCCTTTACTCCGCACGCAAAGCCATCGTCCACTACTACCAAACCAAAGGTCTGCTCGACGTTACCGTCAACGACGTTTACATCGGCAACGGCGTCTCCGAATTGATTACCATGTCCATGCAAGCATTGCTCAACGACGGCGATGAAATCCTGATTCCTGCGCCTGACTATCCACTGTGGACCGCCGCCGCAACACTGGCCGGCGGCAATGTGCGTCATTATTTGTGCGACGAAGAAAACGACTGGTTCCCGAATCTGGCCGATATAGAAGCCAAAATTACGCCGAAAACCAAAGCCATCGTCGTCATCAACCCCAACAACCCTACCGGCGCAGTGTACAGCAAAGAAATCCTGCTGGAAATCGCCGAACTGGCGCGTAAACACGGCCTGATTATTTTTGCCGACGAAATTTACGACAAAATTCTTTACGATGGTGCCGTACACCATCACATTGCCGCCCTCGCCCCCGACTTGCTGACCATTACCTTTAACGGCCTTTCCAAAGCCTACCGCGTGGCCGGTTTCCGCCAAGGCTGGATGGTGCTCAACGGCCCGAAACATCATGCCAAGGGCTATATCGAAGGCCTCGATATGCTCTCCTCCATGCGTCTGTGTGCCAATACGCCGATGCAACACGCCATTCAGACGGCCTTGGGCGGCTATCAAAGCATCAACGAGTTTATCCTGCCCGGCGGCCGCCTGTTGGAACAACGCAATAAGGCATGGGAGCTGATCAACCAAATCCCCGGTGTTTCCTGCGTCAAACCGATGGGCGCGATGTATATGTTCCCAAAAATCGATACCGAAATGTACGGCATTCATGACGACATGAAATTCGTCTACGATTTGCTCGTGCGTGAAAAAGTCTTGTTCGTCCAAGGCACAGGTTTCAACTGGATACGCCCAGACCACTTCCGTATCGTTACCCTGCCGCCCGTTCATCAAATCGAAGAAGCCATGGACAAACTCAAACGCTTCTTACAAAACTACCATCAATAAACCTAAGCCAAACAGGCCGTCTGAAAAAGCAAACTGCTGTTCAGACGGCCTTTTCAATCAATCGGCAGCTTGGCAAAGCACGCTGACATGCGTATAATCGACTTCTCCTATCTGGGGGCGATCTTGGTTTCGACGGGGGTTGCAAAGCAGATGCGGGCATACCGGGGTCTCAGATTCCCCGTTAAACACTGAATTTAAATAGTCGCAAACGACGAAACTTACGCACTGGCCGCTTAAGGCCTGCCGTTGCAGCAGTTGGTCAATGGGCTGTGTAGCGTAAGCTACCGCAACGTCATTCTACATTGACTGGTTTTCTGTCGGGTTACTTGGCAAGAAACGAGATTTAAGGTAACTGGTTCCCTGAAGGCCTGTTGGTCGGCATGATGGGAACGAGATTCTAAATAGACACAACTAAGTATGTAGAACGCTCTGTAGAGGACTTTCGGACGGGGGTTCGATTCCCCCCGCCTCCACCAGATTTGAAGCGCAAACTTTTGATATAAAAAGGTTTGCGCTTTTTTATAAACTTAAACAGGCCGTCTGAAACTTTTCAGACGGCCTGTTTTTATATCAAATATCTGAATAAAAAACTTTTTCTTTCGATACATTGCCAATAGTGCTTTGCTTTAAAAAAGATTTCAGCCTTACATTTTTCTATCGGATTTCATATTCATTTTACGATGCGGCCTAACCGTTACACTCAATGGCAGATGATCTGACAAATGTTGCCAGTCTTTACTGTTGTGAATTTCAGAATCGATGACATCAAGATTGCGCGTATAAATGCGGTCGAGGCTGAGGATGGGCAGGCGCGAAGGGAAGGTTTTGGGGCGTTTGCCTGTATTATCGACAAATACTTCGTTCAAATCTAATGCCCTGCCCAGCTCACGCGCTGATTTCTGCCGCCAGTCATTGAAATCGCCGGCGATAATCAACGGGCTTTCTGGACGAATATATCGGCCAACGTAGTCGCTAATGGCTCGGTATTGTTTGAGGCGGTCCGGCTCGCGCAGATTGAGGTGGACACACAAACACACCAACGGATCTTCCCAACCTTCGGGCACGACTTCGCAATGCAACAGACCGCGTTGTTCAAGTTTGTTAACACTGATGTTGAGGTTGTTTTCCGTTTTCAGCGGCAGGCGGCTGAGAATGGCGTTGCCGTGGTGTCGTTTGGGATAGACAGCATTTTTGCCGTAGCTGCGATGATAATCGAGGCTGTCGCCGATGATGTCGTAATGCGGCGCATCGGGGAAGTCGGTACGGCGGCTTCTATTGAGATGTTGTCCTTGGACTTCTTGTAAAAACAAAACATCCGAACCCAATGCACCCAGCGCGTCAGCCATGCGGTTGACCTGCACTTTGCGGTTGAGCGCAGACATGCCTTTGTGCATATTGTAGGAAGTAATGGTAACTGGACGGGGAGACATGATGTGTGATGAAGCGGTTTATTTGTTTCAGTATAACACCGGAGCGTGTGGTTTTACGGCAATTTTGGTTATACTTGTTTAAAGAATAAAACGGCGTTTTGACAGGGAATTTCCCAATCAAAACGCCTTTTGTTTTTCAGACGGCCTTGCGTCCGAATCAGTTGTTAATTACTTCAACATTGGTCTCAAAAGTAACGGTATGTTGGTATTTAGATGCGGTTTTGCGTTTCGGATAAGGATATTTGGAAACGCTTTTCACTGCGCGTTCGTCCATTTCAGGATTGCCGCTGGATTGAATGATATTCACGCGGTCGACATTACCGGCAGGAGTTGTGAAAACATCCATCAAAACGGTTTTAACGCTGCCGTTTTGCGCTTTCATGGCTTCCAGAGTTTCGGTATCGGCTACTTGTGCAGTACCGAATACAGCGGCAAACAACAGGGCTGAGGCGAGGAGTTTAGTCGTTTTCATGTTTTAGTCCTTATTAGGGTTGTGGTTAGGTTAAATATTTCAGACGGCCTAATTCGTCGTTATTTGAAATTCAAAATCGGCCAACCTTTTGCTTTGGCTTCTTTTTCCAGCTCGGCATCCGGATTGACGGCGACAGGTTCGTTCACGATACGCAGCAACGGCAAATCGTTTTTGGAGTCGCTGTAAAAATAAACCTTACCGTAGCTTTCAAAGGTCTCGCCGCGCTCGGCAAGCCATTGGTTCAATCGGGTAATTTTGCCTTCTTTCAGGCTCGGCGTACCGACATAGTTGCCGGTATATCGGCCGTCTTCACCGGTTTCAAGCTGTGTGCCGATAACGTTGTGAATACCGAAAAGATGACAGATAGGGGTAATGATGAATTCGTTGGTCGAAGAAATAACCAACATTTCGTCGCCCGCCATTTGATGGCTTTGCACCAGCATACGCTGCATCGGAGAAATATGCGGAACAATATATTCGGCCATAAACTCGCGATGAAACTCAGCCAATTCTTCCTTGCTGAAACGGGCTAAAGGCGCGAGATGGAATTTGAGGAAGGCATCGATATCAAGACAACCGTTTTGATAGTCTTGGTAGAACTTTTCATTTTGCGCCTCGGTTTCAGCCGCATCGACTATGCCTTTTTTAATTAGGTATTGCGGCCAGGAGTGATCCGAATCGGTATTGATCAAGGTATTGTCGAGGTCGAAAATGGCAAGGTTTTTCATTGGGTTTCCTGTTGTTTTAAAAGCTGGCGCAAAAGCGGCAAAGTAATGCGCTTGCCCATCATAACGGCGTAGTTGTCGAGGGTATCGAGCATTTGCATCAAACTGTCCATATCGCGCCGCCAATGGTTCAGCAGGTATTCGAAGATTTCCGGATCGATGGTTACCTGACGGGCAGCGGCCATGCTGACGAGCGCATTGATTTTTTCCCGGTCGGTCAGCGGTTTGACTTCGTAAACCAAGCAATACGCCATGCGTGTGCGCAGGTCTTCGCGGATAACGAGTTGTTGTGGCGTATATTCAGAACTCAAAAGCAAAAAGCCTTTGCCGCTGTTGCGGAAGCGGTTGAAGATGGCAAATAGTAAAGCCTGTTCTTCATTATTAAGCTTTTCGATTTGGTCAATGGCAAGATATTCCGCATCCAATGCGGCTTCTGTCAGCGGCGTGGCGGCGGCATCAATATAGAGGGCATTTCGTCCGGCATCGAGCGCCTGTGCGACCCATGCCTGTAAGAGATGGCTTTTGCCTGCGCCCTCTTCGCCCCAAACATAGATAAATTGCCCATGCTTATGCTGCAACACATACACCAGCTCGGCATTTTCTGTTCCCAGAAATTTGTCGAAGCCTGGATAATCATGGCTGGCAAAATCGAAGATGAGCTGGTTCACAAAGGCGCACCGGTTAGGTTGAAATCGGCTTCATTTTACGTTGTTTTGCCGTCCATCATCAAGGATGAAGGCCGTCTGAAGCCTATACCTGCAACATATCTGCACTTCTAAACATATCTTGACACGCTCACGGCATTGGTTTTATTCCGCTTTGGTTTTACAATGTCGAACTTCTCGCCGAAACATTTGTCTGTTCTTTTTCAGACGGCCTTTTTATTTGGGAACCCTAGTGATTTCTACCATTATCGATTTCATCCTCCATATCGACCAACACCTTGTCCACCTTTCCGCCCAATACGGCCCGTGGATTTACGCGATTTTGTTTGTTGTGATTTTCTGCGAAACCGGTTTGGTCGTAACGCCATTTTTGCCCGGCGACTCGCTGCTGTTTGCTGCCGGCGGTATTGCGGCCATCGGCGGCATGAACATCCACGTCATGGTATTGCTGCTCTTAGCGGCCGCCATTCTAGGCGATGCGGCCAACTTTATGATTGGCAAATATTTTGGACAAAAACTGTTTGCCAATCCTGATTCCAAAATTTTCCGCCGTTCGTATTTGGAAAAAACCCATGCGTTCTATGAAAAACACGGCGGCAAAACCATCATCATTGCCCGCTTTGTGCCAATTGTGCGGACGTTTGCGCCATTTGTCGCCGGTATGGGCGATATGCACTACGCGACGTTTATCCGTTACAACATTATCGGCGCGGTGTTGTGGGTATTGTCGTTTTCCTATGCAGGCTACTTCTTCGCCAATATCCCCGTCGTCAAAAACAATCTGGGCTTAGTCATGGCGGCAATCATCGTGATTTCGATTTTACCTGCGGTAGTCGAAGTCATCCGTGCCAAACTTAACGCCAAAAAATAACAATCAATCGAAAAGTTTGAAAGTTTAAACACATCAAGGAATTGTCATGCCGTTGCTGTCTATTGAGTTTGCGGTATTCTTTATCGTATTTTTGCCCTTGTACTGGGCATTTGCGCGTTTGCCGCAAGTTCAAAACGTTTTACTTTTGGTTGCCGGGCTAGGCTGGCTTTACCGTATCGACCCTATTTTTGCCGCGCTGATTTTGGTTTACTCGTCTGTGGTTTACCTGGTCAGCGTACTGATGTTTTCTGAAAACGAGAATATCCGCAAATTTTGGCTGGGTTGCGGTATTTCGGCGGCATTGACTGTTTTGTGTTTCTTCAAATATTTCGACTTTTTCCGCCCGATTATTCAGCAATATACGGGGCAAAGCGCCGTCATCGATATCCTTTTGCCCTTGGGCTTGTCTTATTACACTTTCCAATCGCTGGCTTACTTAGTGTATTGCTACCGCAAGCCTAAAGGAGACCGTTTTGAATGGCACGAGCTCCTACTGCATCTGAGCTTCTTCCCCACCATCACATCCGGCCCGATTATCCGTGCGGCCGCTTTTAAAAGCATAGACGGCGAACAAGCGGGCGCATTGGCGCAAATCCGCACCAAACAAGCACGCCAGCTGATTTATCCGGCTTTGGCGGTCGGCCTGATTGTATTGGGCATTGCCAAAAAGTGGTGGCTTGCCGGCGTATTGGCAGAAGGCTGGGTATCGCCTGTTTTTGAAAATCCGGCCCAGTTCGACGGCTGGGGCGTGTTGTCTGCGATTTATGGCTACACCTTCCAACTCTTTTTCGACTTTTCCGGCTACTCGGATTTAGTCATCGGCTTGGCCATGCTGCTCGGCTTCCAGCTGCCGAAAAACTTTGCCGCGCCGCTTCGCGCCATCAACATCCGCGACTTCTGGGACAGATGGCACATCAGCCTGTCCACTTGGATTCGCGACTATATCTATATCCCTTTGGGCGGCAGCAAAAAAGGCTTCGGACGCACCCAGCTCAATCTGATGATTGCCATGTTGCTTTCCGGCATTTGGCATGGCTACGGCTGGAGCTTTTTGATTTGGGGCGCGCTGCACGGTGCGGCCTTGGTATTGCTTAACTGCGGCGATAAAATCGTCGGCCGCAATGCCTTAGGCCGTCTGAAAATCGGCAAACCGCTCGCCTGGCTGTTTACCTTCCATTTCGTTTGTTTCGCGTTTGTCGTGTTCAACAGCGCAACGCTTGCCGATACGGAAATGCTGTTCAGCGCCTTATTTGCCAATGACAAAGGCTGGAACGCGCCTCTGCCGACCGACCTCATGTTGCTGGGTGCATTTGCGATGATGCTTTTGCTGTACCCGTATTTGCTTCGCTTATTTGAAGCATCGGTAAAAGGCTTGGATAAACTGCCTGCATGGCTGTGGTTTATCCCCATCACACTTATCCTCGCCCTGATTATCGTCTTCGCCCCGTCCGGCATTCCCGGCTTTATTTACGCTAACTTCTAAGGAGCAGAACATGAAACGCTTTATCTCCCTGTTTGTTTCTATTCTGCTCAGTGCGGTTGCGCTGACGTGGTTTGCCCAAAACTCCATCAATGCCTATTGGCAGCAGACCTATCATGAGAACAGTCCGCTTGAGCCTTTATCCGAATACGCTTGGTGGCGTATCGGTGCGGATTGGCAACAAAAAGCCTACGAATTTTCAGACGGCCTGAAAGCTTCACTGGAAACGGAAGACGCTTTGGCTTCGGAAGACTCTGGCATTGAAGCAACAAGGCCGTCTGAAAATACGGAAAACATTGAAGTATCCGACAATCAAAAAGACTCTGCTGCTTCCGATGCGACTAACAATACAGATACCACAGCCAGCGAGCCAAGCAATCAGGCTGATCAGTCGGCAACGCAGGTTGTATTGAAAAAAGGCAACAAAGTTTTCTTTGCCGGCGACTCGCTGATGCAGGGCGTTGCACCTTTCGTACAAAAACACCTCAAGCAAGAATATGGCGTACAATCGGTCAACCTCAGTAAACAAAGTACCGGTTTGTCCTACCCCAATTTCTTCGACTGGCCGAAAACCATCGAACAAACTTTGCAAAAAGAACCCGATATCCGCGTTTTGGTTGTATTCTTAGGCCCAAACGACCCTTGGGATTTCCCGATGGGTAAAAAATACCTGAAATTCGCCTCCCCCGAATGGGAGGCAGAATACCTCAACCGCGTCCGCCGTATTCTTGATGCAGCCTCCGCACATGATGTCCAAGTCATTTGGCTGGGCATTCCTTACATGAAAAAAGCCAAGCTCAATGAACAGATGCGCTACCTCGACAAAATCCTGTCGGGTACGGTGTCGCCTCAAGCCATTTGGTTGCCTACCGACAAACTGTTGAGCAATGGCGCAGAAGAATATGCCGACTCTGTCAAAGTAGATGGAAAAATCATCCGTTACCGCAGCAAGGACGGCATTCACTTTTCCGCAGAAGGCCAAAAACTATTGGCCGGAAAAATTATGGAAAAAATTAATTTTACACACGATACACAACCATGAAATTTAATAAAACCTTACTCCTCACGCTTCTCGCACTCCCTATTACCGCCTGCGCAACCAATGACGGCCTGTTAAGCAACTACGGCTCCAACCACCCTGCCTGGCTGAACAAACTGCAACAGCTCAACCATACTTCAGACGGCAAATTCCGCATTATCCAAGTCGGCGACTCCCACACCGCCGGCGACTATTTCACCGACCGCCTGCGCCGCCGTTTACAACAACAATGGGGCAACGGCGGCATCGGTTGGGTTTATCCCAACACCGTCAAAGGCCAGCGCATGGCAACCGTCCGTTACAACGGCAGCGGTTGGAACACCATCAGCAGCCGCAAATCATACAGCGATTTTTCTTTCGGCGGTATTGAAGCACGCGCCGATGGCGGCAGCGTTACCTTAAGCGCAGCCGACGGCAGCATGGATATGCAACAAATCTCCATTTTCGGCAAACCGGTTTGGTCAGAGCAAACCCTGACCGTCAACGGCCGCGAAATCCCTGCCACACAAAACGGCTGGCAACTGTTGCATACCAACGCTTCCCTGCCGATGACCCTCAGCAGCAGCATGCCTTGGCAAATCGGTTTCATTAATATCGAACGCCCCGGACGCGGCGTAACCGTTTCCGCCATGGGCATCAACGGCGCGCAGTTATCCCAATGGTCAAAATGGCGGCCGGGTATGTGGGAAGATTTGGCACAAACCAAAGCCGATTTAATCATCCTTGCCTACGGTACCAATGAAGCCTTTTCCGGCAATCTCGATATTTCCTCTACCGAACGGACATGGCGCAATTACATCCGTCAAATCAAAAACACCCTGCCCAACGCAGGTATCCTGATCCTCGGCGCTCCGGAATCTTTGAAAACCGCCTACGGCAGCTGCGGCAACCGTCCGGTCTTGCTCAGCGAAGTACAACAAATGCAGCAACGCGTTGCCCGTGACGAAAAAATCATGTTCTGGTCTTGGCAAGATGCAATGGGGGGCGCATGCAGCATGAAAAGCTGGATGGCTCAAGGCTTGGCAGCCAAAGACGGCGTTCACTTCTCTGCACAAGGTTACGAAACTGCAGCCGATAAGCTTGCCGACAGCCTGATCCGCTTTGCCCAATAAATTGGCCAAAGCCTAAGTATTTTTCATTAACAGTAAACAAAAGGCCGTCTGAAATTAATATTTCAGACGGCCTTTTGTGTATCACTTATTCAGCAAACTGCTTAATTTTTAAGCTAACATATTGCTGCTCATGCGTTGCGTTTGATTTTCCGTGAAACGAACCAATCCTGCCTGCTTGTCAAAGCCTAATGGCTTGGCGACAAGGCGGTTGGGCAGCTTGTTTAAATGATGGTTGTAACTTCCGGCTCTGCGGTTGTAAGTACGGCGTGCTGATGCAACTTCCGCTTCTGCTGCATCCAGCATTTCCATCAAACCCGCCAATTGCTCATCAGGATACTGTTTCAAAAGACCGTTGACGGCAGTTTGCAATTTTTTCAACGCATGATTCAATGCTGTTTCGGCTTCACACAGATGTTTGATTTTGGACTCGGAAAATGTTTTGGCAGTTTGCGCCAATGCAGTTTCGACTTCGGCACACATCTGCTGAACGTTTCGATCCGATGCAATGCCCTGCTCTTGCAGATGTTTGCTGTATGCATCCAATACATGACGGACGGCCTGATGTCGGCAGTCGAGCGCAATGCGCAAAGAGACAAAGGATTCGCGACAGTCTTTTTTGCGGTCTTTCAACTGTTGTTTGAAATACAATAAGACGGCGGCGATTGATACGAAGATAAGTGCAAGACTAATAATGCCCATAGTGAGTTCCCTAGTTATGATGCCACTCATATCGGTGGCTGATTTTATTAACATCGATTATAATCCAATTTCAATATTTTTTCCCAATTTTCATAAAAAAGGCCGTCTGAAATTCAGACGGCCTGAAGTTTATATTTCTATTTCAATGCTTTGACTTGATGTCAATAACCCACACTTCTGATTGCGAACCCAAACGCAAGGGAATGCCCCAGAAGCCGTAGCCCGAAGTGGTGAAGAAATGGCCGTTGCCGATCGCCTCATAACCGTAAGCAAGACGATAAAGCGTACGGACGATAAGGTTGGCAGGTGCAACTTGGCCGTTGTGGACATGGCCGGAGACCTGCACATCAATCGGCAGCCGGGCATGGGTTTCGATTGAAGTAGGACGGTGGTCCATCAATAAAACCGGTAATCGGGTATTTTGACCTTCTAAAAGCTGCTCCGCACTAGGACGCTTGCGATCCAAATCATCGCTCCGCCCTACCAGCAACACACCATTCACTTCCAAAACCTGATTGGCCAAAACCGTCAAGCCTGCAGCTTCCAATTCATGTTTGATACGCTTCTGATCGCGGAACCAGTCATGATTGCCCAAAGTGGCATAAACGCCCATCGGCGCAGTCAGCTTCTGCAAATGTGGTTTCATGTTTTCTTTAAGGTAGGCATCGACGGTATCGTCCATCAAATCGCCCGGCAGCAACACTATGTCGACTTTTTCCCGCTTCATGATGTCCGTCAACTTGTCCAATTGACGCGCGCCAAACAAAATCCCCAAGTGCAAATCGCTGGCCACGCCGATACGCAGCGGCTTATCCATTTTCTTATTGATGAATACAGTCTGATGGCGGACCACGGGCGTATAGGCGTTATACATCCCCAAACCGAGCAAACCGGCCACAAACAAAGGCGCAAACAGCCGCAGGCTTCGAGAAAGCGGTTGGCGTGCCACAAAACGGCGCAGCAAAAGATACAGGATAAATGTCACCAACGCGGCATACATCACAAACAGCAAGATTACCATCCAAAACGCCACCACGCGGAACATCATATGCCCCAACTCCAGCAGCAAGCCGATCAACAAGCCGTTTGTAATGAAATAGGAAATACCCATTAGCCAACGTCTGCCAACTTTGCCAATCCAAGGCGCAAACAGCCATTGCAGTGAACGCCCAAGCCCGAATGTAAACACTTGCAACAGAATGACGCTCACAAAAAACATCTTACCAAACATGACTTTCCGGCCCTAAAAAAATCAAAAGGCAGATTTTAGGCCGTCTGAAACTTTCAGTGTATAATCTCCCGCGTAAAAACCCATAATATTTTGAAAGGAATCATCATGAGCCACCCTCAATCAGCTATTATTCCTGATCACGCACAAGCCGGTATTTTTATCGAAGCAGACATTTCAGAC
This sequence comes from Neisseria sp. P0014.S009, assembly GCF_051958155.1. NCBI lineage: Bacteria > Pseudomonadati > Pseudomonadota > Betaproteobacteria > Neisseriales > Neisseriaceae > Neisseria > Neisseria sp. P0014.S009. Next base: position 274,741 of record NZ_JBQCVS010000002.1, read on the forward strand.
GGCCGCAACGAAGACATCAAATCTGCCTGCCGCCTTTCTTTGGAATCCTTGGCCAAACTGAAAACCCGTTTTCCAAATGATATTTTGGGTTTGACCATTGCCTTTGGCAGCCGCGCATGGCAATCGTTCGGCCATACTGACGAAGGCAGCGAAATCAAACCTTTCCCTGAATTGGGCAACGGCCTCGCCCCCTCCACCCAACACGATCTCTATATCCACATTCAAGCCACCGAGCAAAAAGCCGCCTATGCCTTAGCTCAATCTGTTTTAGGCGCATTCGGCGACAGCATCCGCGTATCCACTGAAGAACACGGCCTGCGCCTGTATGAAGACCGCGGCTTGGACGGTTTTGTCGATGGTACGGAAAATCCGCAGGGCGATGACAATGTGCGCAATGTCGCCATTATTCCCGAAGGCAAGCCCGATACCGGCGGCAGCTATGTTTTGCTGCAAAAATACCTGCACGATTTAAAAAAATGGGATGCCGTCCCTACTGCCGAACAAGAAGCCAGCGTAGGCCGCAGCAAAGAAACCAATGATGAATTCAACGAAGACGTGCGCCTGCCCGACTCCCATCTCGGCCGCGTCAATGTCAAAGAAAACGGCGTTGACTTGAAAATTGTCCGCCGCAGCCTGCCCTTCGGCAAAATCAGCGGCGAACATGGTTTGATGTTCACTTCCTATTGCAACACGCTGCACAATATTGAAGTTCAGCTGCTCAATATGTTCGGCGATGCAGACGGCAAAACCGACTTACTGCTGAAATATTTGTCTAAAGCCGTATCAGGTGCTTACTACTACGCGCCTTCTGTCGAGCGTTTGCAAAATCTTTAACGGCTCACAGGCCGTCTGAAAAAACCTGCCTTTTCAAAGGCAGGTTTTTGTTATTTAAATTCCCTTAATAATTTTATGGTATTATCATAGAAATTTGTTTCATAGCAGTTTAGCAGACCCTAATTACAGACAACGATAAAAACTGATGCGCCCCAAGCAGCTATTTTCGATAAAATAAACCCAATTATTATCCCTATAAAATTACGACACCATGTATAAATCCCGCCTTCTGCCCCTGCCCGTATTGATTCTCTCCGCGCTAAACGCCTATGCGGCCAATACGCCGAATCCGCTTGATCAAATCGATAAAAACGTACCCAACCAATTCGACAAAGACTTCCGCGACAATCTCGACCAGATTCATTCGGTCGAAATCCAAAAACGCGAGCAGTCGGCATGGGATTTACAAAAAAAACAAGATAACGATGCGGTTGCACAAGAGGTGCCGTCTGAAAACAATACCGAATGCTTGGATTACACCGGTATCGAACTTTCCGGTATTACCCTCATCGATTCCCAAAAGATTGAAGCCAAGTTACCCAAATGCATCAATCAAAACAGCATCAACCAACTGAACCGGGATATCGTTGCCGAATATATCGCTCAAGGCTATCCGCATACGCAAATCAAATTTGAAACCACGCCTGAACGCGTCCTGAAATTGGCAGTCATCGAAGGCAAAATCCGTGAGATTACCGGCAGCTCCCATACAGTCAACGTTGATACCCTCTTCCCCAATCATCAAGGCAAACCGCTGAACATCCAATACCTCGACCAAGGTATCGAACAGGCAAACCATGTTGTCGGCAACAACGTCAGCATCGATGTTTATCCGCATGATGACGGCACCGCCTCCATCCAACTCAACAACGATGCACAAAAACATTGGGGCGGCAGCGTTACCATCGACAATAAAGGCAGCAAACCCAATACCACGACACTGCGCGGCAGCCTGAGTGTCGGCAGCCCGTTGGGATTGAGCGACTCCCTTTATTTAAACGGCTATACCAATCTAAACAACCACGACAGCCATTACAGTCGCGGCGGCAGTATGTTCTACCAAGTACCTTATGGCGCATGGACATTCAGCACTTACGCCGCCGCGTCGCAATCGCAAAGCATCTTAACGCCCAGCGTAACGCGCTATGCCTACCGCTCCAAATCCAAAGCGGCAGGAATCAAAGCGGACCGCGTATTTTCACGCAGTCAAAAACACATTACCTCCGCCTATGCCGGCATCGATTATGTGAAACAGACTGCAAAATTTGCTGACAGCAAACTGGAACTGCAAAGCCCGGAAATCTATTCGGCACAAGTCGGCCTGTCGCATACAGCCATCCTGCCAAACGGCATTTGGCTCAACAATATCGGCGTAGAACAAGGGTTTGCGAAAAATACCGAACATACGCCGTTCGACAAGCGCTATACCTCTGTATCCTTGCAAAGCAATTTGATTCAAAACCGTCCATTGGGTAAATGGATCGTGCGCAACCATCACCAAATCGATGCCCAATATAGCCCGCATGATTTGTTTGCCACCAAAGAAATGGACATCGTCGGCTATCAAAATGTACGCGGTTTCCGTTCGACTTCTTTGAGCGCAAACAGCGCAGTCCTGTTAAGCAATACCGTTTATTTCCGCCGCAATACGCCTCACGGCATCTATATCGAGCCTTATCTGAGCGCGGACATCGGCGTTGCCAAAAACAATAACGAAGGTTCGCAACGTGCCATGGGTGTGGTTGCAGGTTTGAATTTAGGCAAGGCGGACAAATGGCAGCTTTCTGCCGACTATGGCAAAGGTTTTGCGCGCATGCCCAACCAATCAAACAGCGAAATACAGGATCATGTGACCGTTTCTTTGCGCATTCCATTTTAAAGTTATGTAAATATATATCCTTTTATCCAATATATAAACCGCCCATCTTAACGTTATTAATTTTTCATTAATATCAATAAGATGGGCGGTTTATATTTGCATTTGAAATAGTGCACACAAGGCCGTACTGGTGGTATGATTGTAAAAAATTTTATAACAATGTTAATACATTCAAAATTTCCTCAACAGAAATCTCATACCCGATATGGGATTTCTGATTCAATCTCCATCACGATAAATAAGGATTAAAATCCATGAAAATCGACACTTTATATCAGCCTAAGCTCTCAGCTTCCGGCAAAGTAACTGTCGCCGTGTGCTTTGCATTCCTGGGAAATGCAGCGGTAGCGGCCAATATCGAAGCCATCGGCCAAACTTCGGTACAGCAGCAATACAATGTTGACATCGTCAACATTGCCGCACCGACGGCCCAAGGTCTTTCTCACAACCAATATAACAAGTACAACGTTTCCCAACACGGCGCCGTTTTGAATAACGCCCTGTCTGCCGGTAAATCCCAACTGGCCGGAAACCTGTCTGCCAACAAAAACTTCCAAGGTCAGGCCGCATCTGTGATCTTGAATGAAGTGGTCAGCAAAAACCCTTCCCTGATCTTGGGTCAGCAAGAGATCTTCGGTATTGCCGCAGACTATGTTTTGGCAAACCCTAACGGCATTACCCACAACGGTGGCAGCATCCTGAATGCCAACCGCGCATCCTTAGTTGTCGGTTCGCCAACCGTTTCAGACGGCGCGTTGAAATCTTTCCATATCAGCGACAATGGCAAACAACTGCAAGTAAACGGCAATTTGAGCGGCAACCGCGTAGTTGACCTGCTCGCGCCGCAAGTTGTAGTCGGCAAATCAGCCAACGTTAATGCCGCCGATGCCATCAATGTTTCTTCAGGCAAAAGCAACTTCGACTACAAAACCGCACAAATCGAAGCATTGGACGCTGCTTCAAATGCACCGGTGCTTGACGGCCATATCTTCGGCAGTATGCGCGCCGGTACCATCCGTATCCACGCGACTGACAAACGCGCCAAACAAAACATTCAAAATGCCGCCATTACCGGCACCCGCTACCTGAATATCGACAGCAAAGGCAACCTGAGCATCCAGTCAGCCAATCTGACCGGCACACAAATGGAATTGTTTGCCCGTGATACCGACATCAAAGGCACGGTTACCAGCCATTCCGCCAATAAATCTTCCAGCGGCAAAGAGGCGAAAAATGTTCAGCACTTCCGTTCGGACCGCAACAAAACAGAAACCTTTACCGCCAGCAATATCAATGCATCCGAGTCATTGACTTTGAACAACAGCGGCAGCCTCAACCTGAGCGCGGCCAACATCAATGCCGGTGCGCTGACTGCCTCTGCCACGGGCAACATCAATTCTAACGCGGTAAAAACAACCAACCGTACAGAATCCGACCACACTCAAAGCAAAGGCCTTTGGTACAACAACAACCTGAGCTCTTCTGCTGACGAAAGCCTGCATCAAACCAAAATCAATGCCGGTTCTGTCAATATTGCCACCACAGGCAAAGTTCAATTGGATGCGACCGAACTAAACTCGGCTGCTGATGCTCGCATTGCCGCCCAACAAGGAATCGTATTGAGCAGCAACAGCGAAACTGACAGCAGCTCGACTTATGTCAGCTTCAAAAATGAAACTGCTGCCCTGAAAACCGGCATCGCTACAAAATCTTCAAAAAACTCTACCGCCCATCAAACTAAAATCTCCGCAGCCGGTGATATCGGTTTGATTTCCGAAGGCGATTTGAGCACTTACGGCGCAAGCATCGCGGCAAACGGCAATGTCGTTACCGATGTCAACAAGATCAACTTGGGTACTCAAACCACCATCAACACCAACAGCCTCGACGACCAGAAAAAATACTGGGGCGGCCTGTTCGGCGGTGAAAGCCAAGTTCAAAACAACCGTACAGAAAACCTGCACGGCAGCAGCATTACTGCCAACTCAAACGTAGTCTTAGGTACAAAAAACGGCGTCAACGTTTACGGCAGTACCGTTGAAGGCCAAGCCGGTACATTCGTCAGCTCCAAAGCAGGCAATGTTGATATTAAAAACGCCACCAGCACCGATACTTCCTCACAAAGCGCGCGTAAAGGTACGATTTTCAATATCACTACCTCTAAAACCAGCAGCAACAGCAGCATTGAAAAAGTAACCGGTTCTACCTTGGTTTCCAATGCCGACCTGACCGTTGTTTCCAACAAAGACATCAATGTGATCGGTTCTGCATTGTTTGCGGCACAAAAACTGCAACTGGCTTCCGCAGGCGATTTGACCATTGATGCTGCCAAAGCGGTAGAAAACAAACAGGTCAACGAGTATTCCATCAAAGGCTACTCTGGTATCGAAACCAATAAAGAAAACGGCAGCGTGACTGCCAAAGCCGGTATCAAATTCACCGATACCCACACCGACACCCATTCTGTCGGCCTGAACGGCAGCATTTTGACCGGTAAAAACACCCAGTTGTCTTCCAACTCAAACGTTACCGTCAGCGGCAGCCAAATCAACGGCGAAGAATCCGTCAATATTTCCGCAGCCAATGACGTCAATATTGTTGCATCCAAAGGCAGCAACACTGTAACCGAATCCGGCCGCGTAACCGATTTGGGCGTATCTGCTACTGCATACGAAAAAAATAACGTTGCAGGCGTCGGCGTATCTGTCGGCATTACCAGCACCAAAACAGATGCAACTACCGTAACGAATACATCTCATGTATCCAACATCAACACCGGCGGCAACTCCACCATCACTGCTAACGGCAATATTAATCAAGAAGGTACAGTGATTAATGCGACCGGCAATGTGGTTGAATCTGCCAAAAACGTTACCCATGCAGCGGCACACAGCGGCGCGAAATCCGATGTGAAACAAAACGGCGGCGGTTTGGTCGTTTCTGCCGGCATCAGCACCAACAAAGGCATCGGCGGTGAAATCACTGCACAAGGTCAAGGCAATTCTTCGACCCACAATGAATCCACTGCAACCGTAACCACCATCAACGCAGGCAATGCCATCGTTTTGGCAAATGACAAAGTGTCTGATGAAGGTACAAAATACGATGTTACCGGTGCGATCAACATTGATGCAGGTTCATACCACAACACTGCCGCCCACAACACCAGCAACAGCAGCAGCAAACAAGGCGGCGCTTCTTTGACTATCGGCGCATACACCAAAGACGGTTCAAACGTTGATGTGAATGCCAACCTGAACGTCAACTACGCTGATGAAAACAAAAAAGAATCTACCGCCGTCAAAGGCGATATGAATGCTACCAATGTTGTCATCAACGCCAAAGACTCTGCTGAAATCGCATCCAACATTACCGCCAACAACAACGTCAACATTACCGCAGGCAACGGCGTAACCTTCACCGAGTCAGCCAATACTGCCTCCAACCAAGGTACAGCCGTCAATGTCGGTATCGGCGCTGGCGCGACAATCAATGTTGAAACCGGTGTTGCCGTTCCTCACGTCAATGGCTCTGTCGGCGTCAACAAAACCGATAACGCTTCTTCTACCGCCGCAGGCGCAAATGTAGCGGCCGGCAACGATATTAAAATCAATGCCAACAACGGCGACGTCAACCTGCACGGTACCAACTTGGTATCCAACAACTCCGTTGAAGTAGAAGGCAACAAAGTCAATACTTCCGGCGCGATCAGCAGCGTTAACGAAAAAAATCTGACCGTCAATGTCAACGGCAGCTACGCTTCAGGCAAACCAAACGGCGGCATCAACGCCAAAGGTAAAAACGAAGCCAACGTAACCAATACGGCAAACACCATCCAAAGCGACAATGTTGTTATTACTACCGGCTCTCCAACCGGTTTGAGCGTCAACAATACGACCATCAACGGTAATAATGTTGCGTACTACTATGACGACAGTAAAGCTCCTGCGGCGAACCGTTATACCTACCGTCCTCGCCAACCAAGCTACGCCAGACGCCGTTTGCGCTACTAGGATGCGCTATTGAAGTCATTTAATAGCCATTAAGACATGCCGTCTGAAAACAGAAAGTTTTCAGACGGCATTTTTATCATCAATGCAAAACAACACACTATCTCTGTTATGATAATGCCTCGCTAATATTATTCCGTTCCAACCATGTCTTCCGCCCTTCCTTTTGACGCGCTCACACTTTCCATCGACGGCACCAACCTTATCGAAGCTTCTGCCGGTACGGGTAAAACCTACGGCATTGCCGCGCTCTTTACCCGACTGATTGTTTTAGAAAAAAAAGACATCGAGAAAATTCTGGTCGTTACCTTTACCAAAGCGGCGACGGCAGAACTGAAAACCCGTTTACGCGCGCGTTTGGACGAAGTGTTGCAGGTTTTGAACGAAATCCAAACCTTGGGCGGCAAGCTGGAACATATTTCAGACGGCCTGAACAAATATTACGAAAAAGAAAAAAAATCTCCCGATGACTTTCTCAATCGCTTGATTCCTTTGGCTTTAGGCGAGCAAGACGGACAGGAAAGCTGCCATCGCCTGATTCTCCGCCTCAAAGCCGCGCTGAGCCAGTTTGACAACGCATCGATTTACACCATCCACGGCTTCTGTCAGCGCGTCTTGCGCGATTACGCATTTTTATGCGGTGCACCTTTGGATGTCGAGCTGTCGGACGACTCGCGCGAGAGGCTACTGATTCCTGCGCAAGACTTTTGGCGGCAGAGAGTGGCAACCGATGCCACATTGGCACAATTGGTTTTTGACCGGAAATGCACGCCCGAAGAAATGCTTGCCGAAATCAAAAGCTATACCGGCCGTCCCTATCTGAAATTCAGACGGCCTGAAGGCGATTTGAAAGAAGCTCAAGCCAACCTTCAAGAAACATGGCAAAAAGTTTGCGGCCAGTTGGAAGACTTGGAAAAAGCGTTTTGGGTAATCTTTCCCAAACTTAACGGCCAGACCTACAGAAGAAATACCTTTGAAAATGTTTTTACTGATTTAAAAACAAACGCCGAATCCAACCGTCTGCCCCGCCTGAGCAAACAAACGCTAGAAAAATTAAGCCTCTTCAGTATCGACACACTCAACAGCAAACTGAAAAAAGAATATAAAGCCGATGCCGATGCACCGGAAATTATTCAGCTGCAAGCCTTAGCCAATCTCGGTCGTGATTTACAGGCAATGGAAAGCGCGGAAGAAGCAGTCTTCATCTGCCTGCAACTCGACCTCCTTTCCCACATCAATCAGTCCATTGCTGAACAAAAAAAATCACGCCGCGAGCGCGTGTTTGACGATTTGCTGCTGGATGTCCATCAGGCATTGACCACCAATGAACACGGCAATACGTTGGCAAAAGCGGCGGCGGCAAACTGGGAAATCGCACTGATTGACGAATTCCAAGATACCGACCCGCTGCAATACGAAATTTTCCGCCAAATTTTTATCGAACAAGGCTGCCCGCTGTTTCTCGTTGGCGACCCCAAACAGGCGATTTACAGCTTTCGCGGTGCGGACATTTACGCCTATCTGCAAGCCGCGCAAGATGCGGACAGGCATTACACCCTCGCTGTCAACTACCGCAGCCATGCCAAGCTGATTAACGGCATCAGCGCCTTGTTCAAACAAAAAAAACACCCCTTCGTGTTGGAAAACATCGATTACAGCGATGTCTCCGCCAGCCGCGCCAAAAGCCGGCTGTCGCCACACCGCCCCGCCATCCAAGTGCGCTGGCTCAATACGGATGACCAAACCGGCAAAGAGATTTTGCGCAGCCGAGCCGCCGAATATTGCGCCGATGAAATTGCCTTTGCGCTCAATGAAGCGGCCGAAGGCCGTCTGAATTTCAAAGGTCGCGCGTTGGAGTCCGGCGACATTGCAGTCTTGGTCCGCACCAACAACGAAGCGGCGATGATTGCCGGAAAACTGAAACAGCGCCGTATCCAAAGCGTGTTGCTGTCGCGCCAGTCCGTTTTCGATTCCGCCGAGGCCGACTCGCTGTCCGCGTTGATCGGCTTTTGGCTCAACCCAAGGCAAACCGACTGGCTGCGCTTTGTCTTGACCGGCGTTTTGTTCGGCTATACCGCCAAAGAGATTTACGAACTCAACCACAACGAACACCAGCTGCTCAAATGGCTGGAGTCGTCTGCCGAAGCCATGGAAAAATGGCGGAAAGGCGGCATTTTTGCCGCCGTGCAGCAGTTTGCCGCCCTACATAATATCGAAACACGCCTGCTCAAAGGCGGCAACGAACGCAGCCTGACCAACTACTACCAAATTTTGGAGCTTTTGGCCGAAGAAGACAGCCAAAGCCGCAACCCTGCCGCCCTGCATAAATGGTTAAACGAACAAATCAGCCGTGCACGCAGCGGCCATTTCCCGTCAGATGCGCAAACCATCCGTCTTGAAAGCGACGAAAAATTGGTCAAAATCGTTACCATGCACGCGTCGAAAGGTTTGCAATATCCTTTGGTTTACTGCCCCTTTGCATGGGATACCAAAGACAATTCCAAAGAAAACTGGAAAATCCTGCATACCGAAAACCACGAAACCGAGCTGCTGGACAAATCGCAAACCTCGGAAGCAGAACTAAGCCATCTTGCCAACGAAAAGACGGCTGAAGATTTGCGTCTGCTCTATGTCGCCCTTACCCGCGCCGAAGAACAGCTCAACATCTACGCCGCTGCCAACAAAAACTGTACGCCAAACAATCCTTTTGCCTATCTGCTCGAAGGTTTGCCGGATGCCGGCCGCGAAAGCGTCAGCCAAAGCTATCAAAGCGCGACAAACGTTGTGGAAATGCTCAAAACCAACTGGCAACGCTTTATCAAAAACGCGCCTGAAAATACGGAGTTTGCCTTCACGGAAGAAGCCCCGCCGGAAACCGTCTACCAATACAGCCGCCAGCAAGACCAAGCTTTTAGCGCACATAGCATCAAACGCCGCGATTTTGACTTTATCCGCCACACTAGCTTTACCGGTTTGAGTAGGCATACCAAGTCAACCGACGAGCAACACGAGCCTTTGCAACCTGCCATCGACCCGGCAGAAAGCGCAGACCGTTCCATGCCGTCTGAAAACCTGCCTTCCCCGCTTTCAGACGGCCTCGATATCCACCATTTCCCCCGCGGCACCAATGCCGGCGTATGTTTGCATGAAATGTTGGAAAAATTCGACTTCGCCGCCTCTGCCGAGAGCCAATCCGAAATGATTACCGAAGTTTTGCAACGCCACAGCTTTGAAGACAAATGGCTACCGACGGTGAGCGCCATGCTCGATACCTGCCGCCTGACGCCTTTAATCGGAGAGAGCCTGTCGCAGATTCCGCCGACCCGACGCCTGCCCGAAATGGGGTTTACCCTATACATGGACGATTTCAAACTGGACGACTTGCGTCGTTGGTTTGCCTCAAGCGAAGCAAACCTGCCGCCCGAATGCGTCCAAGCCGCGCAACTGCTTGATTTCCATGATTTGCAAGGCTATTTAAACGGCTTTATCGATATGGTTTGCCAAGATTCAGACGGCAATGTCGTTTTAATCGACTACAAATCCAACCATTTGGGCAACGATGCAAGCGCATACACGCAACAGGCGATGAACGAAGCCGTGGCGCATCATCACTACTACCTGCAAGCCCTGATCTACGCCGTTGCCATTGCGCGCTACTATGCCCTGCGCGGCAAGCCGTTGCCCAAAATCGCCATCCGCTACCTCTTCCTGCGCGGCATGGACGGCTCGGATCAAGGCATTTGGAAATGGGACATCGATACCGCCCTGCTTTCCACTTTCGTTGAACGAAACACAAATTCTTGATAAATCATTTTGTTAAACCGTCAAAAAGGCCGTCTGAAACGTTTTCAGACGGCCTTTGATTATTTGTGCAAACCGCATTCCTTACTGTCTTTACTCTCCCACCACCATCGTCCGGCGCGGATATTTTCGCCCAGCTTGACCGGACGCGTGCAGGGTTCGCACCCAATGCTGGGATAGCCTTGATGATAAAGCGCATTGAGCGGAACTTGGTGCTCGTCAGCATATGCCCAAACGTCCTGCTCTTCCCAATCGAAAATAGGATTGAATTTGGCAATGTTGCGGCCCGTATCCAGCTCTTCAAAATTCAATTCGCTGCGCGTTTCCGACTGGCTGCGGCGTTGTCCGGTCAGCCATGCCGGCGCATTATACAAAGCGCGGTTGAGCGGTTCGATTTTGCGGATATGGCAGCAACGGCGGCGCAACTCGACGCTGTCGTACATGGCGGTTGTGCCGAATTCCGCTTCAAATTCATCGGCGGTTTGCTGGTTGGGATAAAACACTTCCAATTCGGTTTGATAGCGCGCATTGGTTTCGGCAATCAGCGCGGCGGTTTCGGGATTGAGTTTGCCCGTATTGAGCGTGATGATACGGATGGGCAGTTTCAGACGGCACACGGCATCGGTAATGACCATATCTTCAACCGCAAGGCTGGATGCGAACACGGCTTGCGGATAGCGAGCGGCAATGTCTTGCAAACGGTGCTCCAAAGCAGCCGCCAACTCAGGCAGGCGGCGGCGTTCGTCATCGCTGATTTCGGGGATTTTCCAGAGTTGTGGACGGAATAAAGACATGGCTGGTTGTTCCTAATAATTTTCAGACGGCCTGTTGAAACGGCTGTCGATATGGTTATGGAACGATATTGTCCTGCGCCCTATCTTCAAACGGAAAGAATGCTTTTCTATTTCTTTATAACCAAAGCGTCTGCTGCTGGTTTTTCGGCAGCAAATGGCTCACGCCGATACCGATCAGGCGGAAGGCGTCTTCGCGTTGCGACGGTATGCGTTGCAGCAAAGTATGCGCCGCCTGAAGCAGCGAGGCGCTGTCGGGAAGGACGGAAGAATACGTCAGCGAACGCGTAATAATGCGGAAATCGTGAGTTTTGAGTTTGAGGGTAACGCCTTTGGCTTCGACGTTTTTGCGTTCGATTTGCCGCCAGAGGTCTTCGGCAAGGTGCGGCAAATGGCTTGAAGCCTGCGCCAAAGACAAATCTTCGGGCAAAGTGATTTCGGTTGAGATTTGCAGGCGTTCGCGTTCGGCTTTGACCGGCCGCTCGTCGATACCGCGTGCCAAATCATAAAGGCGGTAACCGTAGCGGCCGAAATGGTTTAAAAGTTCGCCGCGCTCAAAACGGCGCAAATCGCCGGCAGTTTGCATACCGAGGGCATTCATCTTTTTCAGCGTGACCTTGCCAACACCGGGAATCTTACCCAACGGCAGACTCTCCAAAAACGCCATGATTTTTTGCGGTGGCAGCACAAACTGCCCGTTCGGTTTGCGCCAGTCGGAAGCGATTTTGGCTAAAAACTTATTGGGCGCGATGCCCGCGGAGGCTGTCAAACCGGTTTCTTCAAAAATTTCAGCACGAATACGTTTGGCCACCTCGCTGGCGTACGGGATATTTCCAAAATTTCGGGTAACATCCAAATAGGCCTCGTCCAAAGACAAAGGCTCGATCAAATCGGTATAACGCCGAAACACGGCATGAATCTGCGCCGACACTTGACGGTACAAATCGAAATGCGGCGGCACAAACACCGCCTGCGGACACAGCCTTTTCGCCGTTGCCACCGACATGGCTGAGTGCAAACCGAATTTGCGCGCCTCATAAGAAGCGGCACAAATGACCGACCGCGTACCGTCCCACGCCACAACGACAGGCAGCCCTTTCAGGTGCGGCTGCTCGCGCAGTTCTACCGAAGCGTAGAATGCGTCCATATCGATATGGATGATTTTGCGTTGGGACATGGGAAAAGGTGGATAAGAAAAAGGCTTATTGTAGCAAAAGGCCGTCTGAAGTTTCAGACGGCCTCTATGTTTAAGCCTTATTTTTTACTGGAAAGTTGGTCAAACAATCCGCCGTCGGCAAAGAATTTTTTCATGATTACTTCCCACGGGCCAAATTTCTCATTCGGATTAAAGGTTTCAATATCGGGGAAATCGGCTTTGTGTTTCGCCAATACTTCGGCATTGCGCGGACGCAGATAAAGATTGGCGGCCAACTCTTGAGCCGGTTCGCTCCAGAGGTTTTGCAGATAGGCTTCGGCAGCGGAGCGTGTGCCTTTTTTGTCGACTACGCTGTCCACGACGGCAACCGGCGCTTCGGAAAGAATGGTGTAGCTCGGATAGACGATTTCAAACTGGTCTTGGGTCAGCTTTTTGCTGACGTAGTTGGCCTCATTTTCAAAGGTAACCAAGACATCGCCGATATTGCGTTGACTGAAGGTCGTCGTTGCCGCGCGACCGCCGTTTTCAAATACAGGCGTGTTTTTCAGCAATGCGGCCACAAAATCTTTGGTTTTGCCTTCATCGCCGTTATTCACTTTCAAACCATAACCGTACGCACCCAAAAAGGCGTAGCGGCCGTTGCCGGTGGTTTTCGGGTTCGCCAAAACGATTTGCACGCCGTCTTTGGCCAAATCGCCCCAGTCTTGGATGTGTTTTGGATTGCCTTTGCGTACCAAGAAAACGACGTTACTGGTATAAGGCACGGCATTGTCCGGCAGACGGGTGTTCCAATCGGCTTTGACCAAACCTTTTTTCACCAAAAGCTCGATATCGGAAGTCTGGTTCATGGTCACCACATCGGCAGCCAAACCATTGGCGACAGCCAAAGCCTGCTTGCTGGAGCCGCCGTGCGACTGTTGGACTTCAACCGTTGCACCGCCGTTTTTCGCAGCATATTCTTTAACAAACAAAGGATTGTATTCTTTATAAAAATCTCGTGCGACATCATAAGAGACGTTCAACAGCTTCACATTACCGCCCTTGCCTGCGGAAGCGGCATTGTCGGCAGACTGTTCGTTTTTGGGAGAGCAGGCACTCAACGCCAGCGCGGCGGTCAATGCGGCAAAAGAAAGGGTACGGATATTCATGGTCGGCTCCTATTAAAAGTATGGCGATACTTTATCGGGTTCGGAGGCAAACGGGAAATAATGTTTGCTTTTGGGTTTATCAGTTTTGGTTATATAAACCGAGGCCGTCTGAAATCAAAAAATAATTATTTATAACTATAAAATCTAAACCATATTATTTACAAAGTTAATAAAAAAGAGTACCGTTCGTATTCGCCGAATCATTAGGCGTTTTGTTCAATAATAGAAAGATGGAGTGTAGAAACGATGAAACAGTGGATGCTTTTAGGATTGCTGGGATTAGGCGCAGCGGCGCAGGCGCACGATGTTTGGGTGGCCGCACCGGCACATCAGCCTGCCGGCAAAATCCTGTATGCGGATTTGGGTTACAGCCACGACTTCCCCAATGTCGAAAAAATCGCCGACGACCGCGTGCATATTTTCAAACCGCTGCAATTGACCGACAGCTCAAAGAAAACCGTTGATTTGGTGAATAAGGGCGAAAACTATCAATACGTTTCCAAAGCCGCCCTGCCCGCAGGCTCCTACTGGGTCAGCGCGACCTACCAACCGACTTTCTGGTCGAAAAACCAAGACGGCTGGAAACAGCAAACCTTGAAGCAGCTGGCCGGTGCCACCTATTGCGAACAATCGCAAATGTTCGGCAAAAGTTTCGTCCATGTGGGCAACGGCGCAGTCGATGAAGCGGTATTGACCCGCCCTATCGGCCAAGAGCTGGAACTGGTTCCGCTGAAAAATCCGAACGAAGTCAAAGCCGGCGGTATTTTGCCGGTCAAAGTCCTGTACAAAGGCGAGCCTTTGGTTAAAGCCACCGTTACCGCCAGCTCGGACACTTTGGCCGAAATGGACTTGGAATCAACCCATGACCACCGCGAGCCTCAAGGCTTCTCCGGCAAAACCGATAAAAACGGCGTGGTCAATGTGATTACGCTGATTGACGGCTTGTGGAAAATCAAAGTGGTGAACGAGACCGATTACGGCGATAAAAGCGTATGTCAGAAAGACAATACTTACGCAACGCTGATTGTGCCTGTCGGTACCAAACGCGCGGCTGTACGCCATGCCCACCATCATCAACATTAACAGCCATTAAAAAAAGGCCGTCTGAACTTTCAGACGGCCTTAATTTATTCACATTCATAACCTAAATTTCTAAAAAAACAGGAGTATGTTTCCAATTTATCCTCATTCAATTGGGCAAATCGGACACGGTTGCAGCCGGTCAAGACCACATTGCCCATCCAGTGCGCCCCAAAGACGCACTCTAAAGGGACATTCCTCATTTGATTGATAAACGGTACTTCTGAAGAAAATTGAGTAGCAATATTCGGAGGCGCAAATTTCAAACCCAAGTCCTGCAATCTATAACGGTGTTGCGCCGTCAAAAACATATCTTCGTGGTGCAGCCGTACCAGCCATTCCATATCGGCAATCTTTTCGTCTTTCGGCGGCAAAGGCGGTCGAATTTCTACATTTAAGTCCAGTTGTCGCGGCATGGTTAAAAGCCGTCTGCTACGCAGGCTGAAACCGCCGTTCTGAGGCTCGTCAAAATTCGGAGAAGTCTGAATCAGATGTTGTTTGGCCAAATATTGGTCGGTTCCCTTCAGGAAAAACTGCCCGTCGGCTTCGGTTTCCAACAAAATCGGCAAAGGTGCGCCAATATAGTCATATTCCCGATAGGCATCCTGCCAGTTTTGGCCGTTCAACACCCAGCCGTCATTTTGAACAATCAAACAATAATCAGTATCGATGTAATACATCAGTTGGTACAAAACGAACAGATTGTATTCCAGATAACCGAATGGCCGGCAAGGCTGATGTCGGATATTTTCCGGCAAACCTTGCGGACGGCTTGGGCTGATTAGCAATCCACGGCTTCCGGGCAATTCGGCGCAACTGCGGGCAACGGCGTACATCGTGCCCTCGGTATAAGAATCTGCGCCGGTAATACCCACCACGGTAATGTCAGCAAAACTCATTATATGTTTCTCCTGTTTCAGACGGCCTTTGAGTTATTTACGACACCTTGTTGCAAATTTCTTTCAAGCGATACAAGGCATCCAAGGCTTCGCGCGGCGTGAGGTTGTCTGGCTGGATTTGCGCCAAAGCTTCAGCCAATTCATTGGTCTGCAAATTATCAATAGGTTCAACTTCTTGTGCTTTCCCTTCCTCATCTTCCCTATTTTCAGACGGCATGGCGCTGAAAATATCCAACTGCGGACGGTTGGCGGCAGCTTGGGCTTCGAGTTCGTCCAGATGTTTTTGGGCGGCTTTGAGGGCGCGGTTGGGCAGGCCAGCGAGTTTGGCGACGGCGATACCGTAGCTTTTGCTGGCGGGGCCGGGCTCGATGTGGTGGAGGAAGACGATGTCTTGTCCTTGTTCGAGTGCGGAAAGGTGCATATTGACTGCCGTTGCGTGGGCTTCGGGCAGGCGGGTCAGCTCGAAATAGTGGGTGGCGAAGAGGCTGAAGGATTTGTTTTTTTGCAGCAAATGTTCGGCGATGGCTTGGGCAAGGGCGAGGCCGTCAAAAGTCGAAGTTCCGCGACCGACTTCGTCCATGAGAACGAGGGATTGCTCGGTGGCGTGGTGGAGGATGTAGGCGGTTTCGCTCATTTCGACCATGAAGGTGGAACGGTTGGAGGCGAGGTCGTCGGAGGCGCCGATGCGGGTGAAGATTTGGTCAATGGGGCCGATTTGAGCTGAATCGGCAGGCACGAAGCTGCCGGTGTGCGCCATGAGGACGATGTGGGCGACTTGGCGCATGTAGGTGGATTTGCCGCCCATGTTGGGGCCGGTCAGGAGCATGAGGCGGTGTTTGTGGTCGAGGCGGGTGTGGTTGGCGGTGAAGTGGCGCACTTGTTGCTCGACGACGGGATGGCGGCCGTTTTCGATATGGATGACGGGGTAGTCGGCGAACTCTGGGCAGACGAAGCCGCGTTCGGCGGCGGTGGCGGCGAAGGTGGAGAGTACGTCCAGCGCAGCGGCGGCTTTGGCGGCTTTTTGAAGCTGCGGCAAGGCCGTCTGAACTTCTTTCAGCAGGGCTTCAAACAGGCGTTTTTCCAATGCCAATGCCTGCTCTTGCGCGGTCAGGACCTTATCTTCGAAGGTTTTGAGTTCGGGGGTGATGAAGCGTTCAGCGTTTTTCAGGGTCTGGCGGCGTTGGTAGTCGGCAGGCGCTTGTTCGGCTTGGACTTTGGATAGCTCGATGTAGAAGCCGTGGACGCGGTTGAACTCGACTTTGAGGGTGGAGAGGCCGGTGCGTTCGCGTTCACGCGCTTCAAGCTCGAGCAGGAATTCGTCGCCGTGGTTTTGGATGTGGCGCAACTCGTCCAGTTCTGCCGAATAGCCTTGGTTGATGACGCCGCCGTCTTTAAGCCAGACGGCAGGTTCGGGCATCACAGCGGCTTTGAGGGTTTCGGCGACGGGCAGGGTTTCGGGGAAAACGGCTTTGAGGGTTTCTAAGAGACTGCTGCCCTCGGCGGACAATTCGATTTCGGACAGGGCAAACAGGCTGTCGCGCAGGGCGGCGAGGTCACGCGGGCGGGCGTTGCCGACGGCGATGCGGGCGGCGATGCGTTCGATGTCCGCGATGTTTTTCAGACGGCCTTGCAGGGTTTCATATTGCGAACCCAGCGCGGCAACAGCTTCTTGGCGGGCGCGGATGTGGGCGCGGCTGCGTAAGGGGTGGTGCAGCCAAAGTGCCAAGAGGCGGCTGCCCATGTGGGTAGCGCAGCCGTCGAGTATGGAAAACAGGGTCGGCGATTTTTTGCCGGAGAGGGTTTGCGTGATTTCGAGATTGCGGCGCGTGGCAGCGTCCATGCCGATATATTGGCTGTCGGTTTCGAGCGAAATGCCGTCGAGGTGTTGCGGCATCAGGTTTTGCGTCAGGCGGATGTAGTTCAACAGCGCGCCCGCCGCGCCGACGGCGGCTTCGTGTTCTTTGCCGTCCAAACCGAAGCCGTGCAGGTCTTGGCAGCCGAAGTATTCGGTCAACAATTTCGCGCCCGCGTCGGCGGCAAACTGCCACGAGTTCAGGCGCGTGATGTTGGCAGAGGTCGTCTGAAAACCATCAGGCAGGCTTTTGCCTTCGGGCAACAGGATTTCCGCCGCCTGCAAACGCGCCAGCTCGTCGGCGAGTTTGTCCGCCGTCGTCAGCTTGGTTTTGAATTCGCCGCTTTGCAAAGATGCCCACGCGATGGCGACGTGTTTTTTATCCGCGTTCACCGCCGCGATGCGGTTGGTTTCCTTGTCTTCCAAAAACGCCGCGTCGGTCAGCGTGCCGGGCGTTACGATGCGCACGACTTTGCGCTCCACCGGCCCTTTGCCCGCGCCGACTTCACCCACCTGCTCGCACACCGCCACGCTTTTGCCCATCTTCACCAGCCGCGCCAAATACTGCTCCGCCGCGTGAAACGGCACGCCCGCCATCTTAATTGGCACGCCGTCCATCTGCCCGCGCGTGGTCAGGGTGATGTCCAACAGCTTCGCCGCTTCCACCGCGTCATCCAAAAACAGCTCGTAAAAATCGCCCATGCGGTAAAACACCAGCTTGTCGGCGTGTTGCGATTTGATGTAGAGATACTGCTGCATCATCGGGGAAACAGTGGGTTTGGACATGGAAAAACCTTAGAAACGCAAAAGCGTTATTGTAACAAAAGGCCGTCTGAAAAACAGGTTTCAGACGGCCTTTAACAGCAGCTTGGTTTTAAACCAAAGCCACTTCCAAATTATCAATCAGGCGCGTGGTACCCAAACGAGCGGCGGCAAGCACCACCAATTCTTTATCGCCGACATGAGCTACTGCCAAGCTGTGTGCATGGCGGATTTCAACGTAATCAACCACCCAGCCGGCATCGCTCAAACGGCGGATACATTCAGCCTCAAGCTGGGCGTAATCCAGATTGCCGTTTCTCAGGGCGGCGGCAATGTTTTGCAACTCTTGATAGAGGCGGGGCGCTTCTGCGCGCTCTGCTTCGCTCAAATATTGGTTGCGGCTGGAAAGTGCCAGGCCGTCTGAAGCGCGGCCGGTATCGACCGGGACGATTTCGATATTGAAATTTAAGTCTTCGACAAAGCCTTTGATAATCGCCAGCTGCTGATAGTCTTTTTTGCCGAAACAGGCGGTATCGGGTTGAACAATGTTGAACAATTTGGTTACAACGGTCGCAACACCGCGGAAATGGCCCGGGCGGAATTTGCCGCACAATTCGTTTTGCAGGTGCGGAGGCTCGACATTGAAACGCTGTTCCACATTCGGATACAGCTCTTTTTCATCAGGCGCGAACAAGACGGCAACACCCTCGCCTGCCAATTTGTCGGCATCTTGCTGCAAAGTGCGCGGATATTTGTCAAAATCTTCGCCTTGTCCGAATTGCAGGCGGTTGACAAAAATACTGACCACAACGTTATCGGCACGTTTTTTCGCTTCGCGCACCAGCGCAAGATGGCCTTCGTGCAGATTGCCCATAGTCGGCACAAATGCCACTTTTCCGGCAGTTTTGCGCCACTCGCGCAATTCTTTAATCGTATGAATGATTTGCATGGTTTGAAAAATCCTTTATCTTTTCCGCCGTTTCATCAACGGAAATCACGCGCCGATTATACGCTTTTATTCATTAAAAAGGCCGTCTGAAATAAGTTTCAGACGGCCTGGAGTTTATTTTATCCGGCAAACGTATGTTCGACAGATGGGAACGTTTTTGCTTTGACTTCGTCCACATAGGCTTTGACCGCAGCTTGAACGCTGTCTTTACCCTGCATAAAGTTCTTCACGAATTTGGCGGTTTTACCGGGGAAAATGCCGAGCATATCGTGCATCACCAAAACCTGACCGTCGCAATCCACGCCTGCGCCAATACCGATGGTCGGGCAAGAAACGGTCTCAGTCACTTTTTTCGCCAATTCCGCAGGAACGCACTCCATCAATACGATTGCCGCACCTGCCGCATCATGCGCTTTGGCGTCGTTGAGTAACGCTTCCGCCTTGTCGCCGCGGCCTTGAACTTTATAGCCGCCGAATGCAAACACGGATTGCGGGGTCAGGCCGATGTGCGCGCAAACAGGAATGCCGCGCATTTGCAGAAATTCAGTGGTCTCCGCCATCCAGACGCCGCCTTCGAGTTTGACCATATGCGCGCCGGCCGCCATCAATTCGGCCGCCGCCGCAAATGCCTGCTCTTTGCTCTGCTGATATGCACCAAACGGCAAGTCGCTGACAATCATGGCATTTTGAGTGCCGCGAGCCACGCATTTAGTGTGGTAGCACATATCCTGCAAGCTCACCGGCAAAGTAGACTGACGACCTTGCACCGCCATGCCCAAAGAATCGCCGACCAGCAATACATCTACGCCGGCATTGTCCATCAGCGCGGCAAAGCTGGATTCATAAGCGGTCAGCATGGCGATTTTCTCGCCCTCTGCTTTCATTTTTTGCAAAGTGTTTACGGTAATCATGGTGTTGTGTGTTCTGCCCGGTGGGCAGCCCTTTGTTATAAATGGAAACGCGGTATTATAAGGTCTGCTTTTAAAATATCAAAGCATAAGCAAAAAGCCCGACTGCTTTCACAATCGGGCTTTTAATTGGTGCCGGCACCAAGAGTCGAACTCGGGACCCCCTGATTACAAGTCAGATGCTCTACCAACTGAGCTATACCGGCTTACTGAAATGCCTTGCGGCACAATCAGTCTTTAACTGGTGCCGGCACCAAGAGTCGAACTCGGGACCCCCTGATTACAAGTCAGGTGCTCTACCAACTGAGCTATACCGGCAAGGAAGTCGGCATTATGCCGATAAGTTCCCATCTTGGCAAGCATTTTAAAACAAAGTTACTCACGAAATTATAAAAACCAATGATTTTAAAGAAAATTAAATACACACCTTGTCTTTCCATCCGACACACACAAAGGCCGTCTGAAAACCGCCCCAGCGCAAAACATCATGGTTTCTGTTAAAATAACGCCTTTTATATCTTTCATCTGCACCCATGCCACCCCGCCATCCTTACCGCCGCCTGCGCCCTGCCAAATCCCATCTGCCCGAAGTCGGCATTTCCGAAGAAGGCAATATCCGTTCCCTGCACTTGGGCAGCGACACCATTCAAAGTTCCATGAATGTCGATCATCCGTCCGAGCTGGTGTTGTCATACAGCCGCGCCATGATGGGTTGGCTGCTGTTTGCAGAAACCCCGCCCAAATACATCACCCAAATCGGCTTGGGCGGCGGCTCGTTTGCCCGTTGGATAGACAGCTACCTGCCCGATACCAAGCAAACCGCCATTGACATCAATCCGCAAGTCATCGCCGTGGCGCGCAGCCTGTTTGAATTGCCGCATGAAGGCGAACATTTTGAAATTATCGAGGCAGATGGCGCGGAATATATTAAAGTGTTCCGCCACAATACCGATGTGATTTTGGTAGATGGTTTTGACGGCGAACAGATTATCGATGCTTTGGTGGAAGAACCCTTCTTCGAAGACTGCCGCAACGCCCTCTCTCCCGACGGCGTATTTGTGACCAACTGGTGGAGCGGCGACCAGCGTTATCAACGTTTTGTCGAACGCCTTCTCAACGTCTTTGACGGCCGCGTACTCGAGCTGCCTGCCGAGAGCCACGGCAACGTAGCGGTCATGGCATTCCAAAGCAGCCCTAAAGAACAAAATCTCGACAACCTAAAAAAACGCGCCGAAAAATTAAGCGAAAAATACGGCTTGGACTTCAAACGAATGCTTGCCGATTTGAAAGCCAACAATCAAAACAACGGCAAGAATTTTTATCTGTAAACCGCTTCAGGCCGTCTGAAAACAAACAAGGACACACTCATGCTCAAACCCGACATCATTCAAATCCCCGGCCCGGCCGGTTTGCTGGAAACCATCTACCTGCCAAGCACACAAGAATCCGCCCGCGGCGTTGCCGTCATCAACCACCCCAACCCCCTGCAAGGCGGCACCAACACCAACAAAGTCATCCAAACCGCCGCCAAAGCCCTCAGCCAACTCGGTTTTCATTGCTACCTGCCCAATTTGCGCGGCGTAGGCAATAGCGAAGGCGAACACGACTACGGCCGCGGAGAAACGCAAGACTGCATTGCTGTTATCGACTACGCCCGCGCGCAACATCCAGACGCACCGCAATTCGCCCTGGCCGGTTTCTCATTCGGCGGCTACGTTTCCACCTTTGCCGCACAAGCGCGCACGCCTGATTTACTGTTACTGATGGGCGCAGCCGTCCATCACTACACCGACCGCCCGGAACCATCCAACGTTCCTGATGTCGCCAAAACATTGATGATTCATGGCGCGGAAGACGAAGTCGTCGAAATCAACAAAGCCCTGACATGGGCAGAACCACAAGGCCTGCCTGTTGTGACCATTGCCGGCTCGTCCCACTTCTTCCACGGCAAACTCATTGTTTTACGCGATACGATTACACGGTTCGCACCGGCTTTATTAGGCTAAAATCCGGCTACAAAATAAAACAGGGCCGTCTGAAAGCTTTTTCAGACGGCCCTGTTTGTATGAAACCTTATTAACTTATAATTTAAGCTAAACCTCCTAAGATTTTAGCATGTGTTTTAGAATCAGTTTTTGCCACAAACTTGCGCCCATCAGTTAGACGACCTACTACAATAATCTCTTTTGTATTTCCACCAGCCATCACTCCTGCAAGCAAACCCACACTACCAAATAGCAGTGCTCCCGCTGCACCCCAACCAATCGCACCGCCCATACGTTTTACAGATTCTTCAGTTGCTATTTCATACTCTGTAATATTATTGAACGGAATCTCTACCTTTTTTCGCTTATCTTTTAATCCAAGTAATCCTGATAAAAAAGGATGTTTTAATTCACCTTCCGGATAAACAAAATGTGGTTGCGGATATTCAACATAAACTGTTTCTTCAGGCAAGTCCCCTGCAATAATCTCAAACATCATTTCCCCTTTCAGATAGAAATTTTTTCATTCCAAGAAGATAAATCAATTCAACACCATAATCAACCAAATTATCAAAAGAGATTTAATTATCATTAAAAAACGACCTACCTTATATTCATTTTTACAGATAGGTCGTTTAACCGATTAAATATCCAAAAGATTCTTAAATCAATGCATCAATTCTGAGCCAACCAATACTGCAAACCAATCAAAGTCTTACCATCTTTGATTTCATCGTTTGCCAATGCATTGCGCACCTCTTCCTTGCTCATCAGGACGGTTTCTGTAATTTCATCCTCATCATTGCTCAACTCACTGCCCAAACGCACACCTTGCGCTTGGTAGAGATACATTTTTTCATCGCAAAAACCGACTGCAGTATAAAAGGAGTACAACAGTTTGACGCTGTCGGCGACATATGGCGTTTCTTCCGCCAACTCACGCAAAGCGCATTCGGCAGGATCTTCGTCCGCTACATCCAATTTACCCGCCGGCAATTCCAACGTCGCCTGATCGGCGGCATAACGCCATTGGCGCACCAAAACAACTTTGCCGTCTTCTGTTTCCGCCAATACACACGCAGCCCCCGGATGACGGATCACAACCCGTTGGCTTTCGTTGCCGTTGGGCAGGCGCACCCGATCGCGGCTGATGGTAACAAAAGAACCTTCATAGATTGGCTCACTGCTTAATTTAGTTTCTTTCAAATCCATTTTTTACCTCATTTCCAAATTATTAAATATTAAAGGCCGTCTGAAATCCTTTTTCAGACGGCATAGATAAGCCTTATTCCCGAGCGCGTTCAATTTCAATACCGACCTGCGCCACATCGGACAAGATACCCGGTTTCACAATACGGATGCGTACTTTGACCGCACCAAAATCATTTAAAATCAATTGGGCGATATGTTCCGCCAAAGTTTCCAGCAGTAAAAAATCCTGTTCGGCAAGGCTGCGGCGTACGACTTCGCATACGTCGCCATAATGGATGGTGTCGCTGATATCGTCGCTCGTGCCGGTACGCTCGGGAACACTGATTTCCAAATCCAAAATCAAAGTCTGTTTACGCTCGCGTTCCCAATCATATACGCCGATTAAAGTATCGGCCTTCATGCCGTACAAAAAGATTTTATCCATTTGCCTGTCCGTTTTTTTGATAGAATAACCGTTCCCATTTTAAGTAAAGCACCCAAAATGTTCAATGTACTCGCCATTATTGCCGCCTATCTTATCGGCTCCCTGTCTTTTGCAGTCATCGTATCAAAATATTACGGCATGGATGATCCGCGCACTTACGGCTCCGGCAACCCCGGTGCCACCAACGTCTTGCGCAGCGGTAAGAAAAAAGCGGCAGCACTGACCCTGCTCGGCGATGCAGTAAAAGGCTTGGTTGCCGTCATCTTGGCGCGCTGCCTGCAAGATGCTTTAAATTTGTCCGATGCGACGATAGCCCTGGTCGCGATTGCCGCATTGGTCGGCCATATGTGGCCAATATTTTTCAATTTTAAAGGCGGCAAAGGCGTAGCCACCGCATTAGGCGTCTTGTTCGCCCTCTCCCCCGCAACCGCCCTGCTCTGCGCCTTGATTTGGCTGGTCATGGCATTCGGTTTCAAAGTATCCTCCCTCGCCGCACTGGTCGCCACCGTCTGCGCACCTATCTTCGCCTTCTTCATGATGCCACACGCCTCTTGGGCATGGGCAACCGTATTCATTGCCGCATTGGTGTTGTACCGCCATAAAAGCAATATTCAAAACCTGATTCAAGGCAAAGAAAGCAAAATCGGAGATAAAGCCGGAAAATCTTAAAAGCGTAGATATATTCAAATAAAAGGCCGTCTGAAAGTATATTTTTCAGACGGCCTTTTGTAGTTTCATTCGCATTATTTACGCATAATCAGTCAATCTTAATATATTCTACCGACAGAATCTCTATAACTTCACGCCCTTCCGGTGTATCCAAGATAACTTCATCCCCTTCGCGTGCTTTAATCAGGCTGCGCGCCAAAGGGGAAATCCATGAGATTTTGTTTTTAGCGGTATCGATTTCATCTACGCCGACGATTTTGACGGTTTGTTCACGACCGTCTCCGCGCAATAAACCAACGGTGGCGCTGAAAAAAATCTGGTCCGTGGCTTCGCGCGCTTCTGGATCGACGACAACGGCGGCTTCCAAGCGTTTGGTTAGGAAGCGGATACGGCGGTCGATTTCGCGCATACGGCGTTTGCCGTAAAGATAGTCGCCATTTTCGCTGCGGTCGCCATTGCTTGCCGCCCAGTTAACGATTTGGACGATTTCTGGGCGTTCTTTGTTGACCAGATGATAAAGTTCGTCTTTCAATGCCTGCCAACCGGTAGGTGTGATGTAATTTTTGGTTTCGGTACTCATAATGTGTCTATAACATAATTAAAGGCCGTCTGAACATTAATTTTCAGACGGCCTTTATTGTAAGTCAATTTACTTTATTCTTCATCATCATCACTATCGCTGATACTGATGCTGTGTTCCATTTTGCTTGGATGAATTTTCAAACCGCCACAACCTGATTTTTCGGTAGAGAGACGGTTTAGATACGCTTCGTCGATATCGCCGGTTTGATAAACACCATTAAAGCATGAAGAATCAAAGGATTCGATTTTTGGATTGAGTGCTTTGACTACTGCTTCCAAGTCTTCTAAGTTTTGGAAGACGATGCCATCCGCGCCAATCTCGGCTGCGATTTCTGCCGCGCTGCGGCCGTTTGCAATCAGTTCTTCACGGGTCGGCATATCGATACCGTACACATTCGGATAACGCACTTCGGGAGCAGCGGAAGCAATGTAGACTTTGCGTGCACCTGCCGCGCGTACCATTTCAACGATTTCACGGCTGGTCGTACCGCGCACAATGGAATCATCCACCAACAAAACGCTTTTGCCGTTAAACTCGGTTTCCATCGGACTGAGTTTTTGGCGTACTGATTTTTTACGCGTTGCTTGTCCGGGCATAATAAAGGTACGGCCGATGTAGCGGTTTTTAATCAGACCTTCACGGTAAGGTTTTTCGAGATGAACGGCAAGCTCCATCGCGCTGGGTCGGCTGGTATCGGGAATCGGCATCACGACATCGATATCATCGACAGGCAGCTCGCGTTTGATTTTTTCTGCCAAAGATACGCCCATATCCATACGGGACTGATAAACGGAAACGCCATCGATGACGGAGTCTGGGCGGGCAAAATAAACATATTCAAAAAGACAAGGGCTTAATTTGGCTTTATCGCTGCATTGACGGGAAATAATCGTGCCGTCAAAACCAATAAATACGGCTTCGCCCGGCTGGATATCGCGTTCCAAATCATAGGCAAGTGCATTAAAGGCAACGGATTCGGAGGCAACGGCATAAGATTTTTTGCCGGATTCGTCAATTTGCGAACCCAAAACCAACGGACGGATACCGAAAGGATCCCGGAAAGCCAGCATGCCATATCCGGCAATCATGGCTACGACACCATATGCGCCACGCACCAAACGGTGTACTTCGGAAACGGCGTTGAAAATATTGTCGATGGTAAGTTGATAAGGGGCTGTATTTTTAGAGACTTCGCGGCGTAATTCGTGCGCGAATACATTGAGTAGGACTTCAGAATCGGAGCTGGTATTAACGTGGCGCAGGTGTTTGTTGCATACGTTTTCATACAGCTCTTCAGTATTGGTCAGATTACCGTTGTGCGCCAAAACAATGCCGAATGGGGAGCTGACATAAAACGGCTGAGCCTCTGCGCTACTGCCCGCATTGCCTGCAGTCGGATAGCGGACATGCGCGATGCCGGCATTACCGACCAAGTCGCGCATATTGCGGGTGCGGAACACTTCGCGCACCATGCCTTTGCCCTTGTGCATATGAAATATATTGCCTTCGGCAGTAACAATACCAGCTGCGTCCTGACCACGGT
Source organism: Neisseria sp. P0014.S009 (assembly GCF_051958155.1). NCBI lineage: Bacteria > Pseudomonadati > Pseudomonadota > Betaproteobacteria > Neisseriales > Neisseriaceae > Neisseria > Neisseria sp. P0014.S009. The sequence goes on from NZ_JBQCVS010000002.1 coordinate 301,226, forward strand.
GTTGCAACATCTGCAAACCATCATACAACATCTGATTGACCGGCTCATGACTAACCAAACCTAATACACCACACATATCGTGCTTCTCCGAGTTTGAAGATTAAATGGGTAAGCCGCCATTATAAAATAATTTAGATGAGTTTGCTCAAATTGTTGACAATATGATGCTAAATTTACGCAAATAAAAACGGATTCAGACGGCCCATAGGCCGTCTGAATCCGTCAAACTCAATCATCCAATTCTTCTACTTCAGCTACTTTACCCGAAAGATGCGGCATTGCAGTATCTTTCCCTGGCAGATAAGGCATCGCAGCATCGGCAAGTGATTCAAAATACGGAATTGTGTGCGAACTTTGCCACTCTTCCGTTTTCGGCAAATCAGTGTGTGAAAAAACCATTACTGCCAGTGTCACCAAAATCACACCTTTCACTGCACCAAATACGCCGCCAAGCAAACGGTTGATGCTTCCCAAACCAACGGCAGACATCAAACTGCTCAACAGCGATCGTGCCAGTTTCTGTAACAGCCATGCCAGAAAAAACACAGCGGCAAAACCCATGGCAACCGCCAAGGAATGCGGTTCAACCGATTTAAAGACCACATCGGCAAACGGCACGGCTAGCGTTCTGGCTGCAATAAACGATACCACCCACGCCACCATCGCCCCTGCTTCCGCAATAATACCTCGTGTCAATGAGATAATGATGCAGATGACGATGACGGCGGCAGCCAACAAATCGGCAACAGGCAAATTACTCACTGGTCACCTGACCGGCAATGCCATGTACACGCAATTTGTTCAAATCGCGCTCTGCATCGCGTGCATTTTTATAACTGGCTGATTTCACGCGATACACCTTACCTTTATCGGTCATCACTTCAGTAATGGTCGAGTCGATACCTGCGGCTTTCATTTTACGTTGCAGGCTTTGTGCACGTTCTTTTTCAGCATAACCAGCCTGAATAGCGGCTTTTTTCGCAGGCTTGGCTTCTGCTTTTTCTTTTTCAGCTTTAGGCTTGGCTTTTTCAGACGGCTTCTCGGCAGTTTTTACCTTATCGGCTTTTTCTGCTTTGGCCGTTTCTGGTTTAGCTTTTTCATTTTTTGGTTTTTCAACTTTGGCTTCTGCTTTCTTAGTAGGTTCAGCCTTGTCTTTTACGCTGTCTTTACTGTTTTTGGCAGATTTACGCTCAGCAATGGCTTTCTCTGCTTTTTCCAATTGTGCCAATTTATTGCGTTCGGCAGCGGCTTCACGCTCTGCTTTTTCAGCACGCGCTTGAAGTGCGCGTTTTTTAGCTGCCAATGCGTTTTCTTTCTCAGCAACTTCCTGTTGGGCTTGTGTTTTACGGGCCGCAGCAGCACGTTGTTCAGCCTGACGTTGGCGGCGTTCTTCAGCTCGGCGTTCGGCAGCTTCGCGTTTGGCGGCCTCAGCTCGTTGAATACGTTCGGACTCTTCCAAGCCTTTAATATTGCCGTCATCCAAAGTATCGTTGATCAAAACCAACGGCTCGCCAACATCTTCGGGAGCAGATTCACGGTTTGGCTTCAATACTTCAACCGGCGCATTGTCTTCTTCGTCGCCTGCATTTTGAGGTTTGCTTTGCGCTTCGGCATCCGCATGGCGGGCTGCTTCTTCAGCCATCGCAACATCCTCTTTATTCGGCTCTAAAACAACGGCCTTGCTCGGCTCGTCAGCCGTTTTGACTTGGCTCTGACCGACAGGCGCTTCTTTAAACGGTGAATTTTTATCGTCGCCGGAAGTCAGTGCCAGACCGAACAGCATACCCGATGCCACCACCAAGCCGGAGGCCAAGACCAAGCGACGGCGGTTGCGGCGTTTGAGTTGTTCGTAACCGTCTAAATCGTATCCGTTTGGAGTTTCTTTTTGTTTATTGTCGGACATGATAATTTCCTCGTTAGTGTTCTTTCAAAACAGCCATTACATCGGCAACAGTATGGAATGAGCCGAAAACAACGATTCTATCATTTTCGGTTGCTTTCGCCAAAGCAGCTCGGTAGGCAGCAGCGACGGTTTCAAAAACATTTACATTGTCGATGCCGTGTTCAGCCAATTTGGCCTGCAAAGCCTCTACCGTCATGCCGCGCGGCACATCTAAAGGCGCGATATTCCACTCGTCAAACTGGTCTTTAACGATTTCCAGCACGCCATCAATATCTTTGTCGGACAACATACTGAATACGGCGGTACGTTTTTGGGCAAAGGCAAGATTAATCAGGCTGCGGCGCAAAGCACGGGCTGCGTGCGGATTGTGGCCGACATCCAAAACCACCAGCGGACGGCCGGGCAAAACTTGGAAACGTCCGGGATTCTCAACCAATAGCAAACCGCGTTTAATCGCGCCGATATCAACCGGTAATTGTTCGTTCAAACATTCCAACACAGTCAATGCACACGCGGCATTGGACAACTGATAGGCACCGCGCAAAGCAGGAAACGGCAAGGAATTGCGGTTACGGCTTTGGCCGTCTGAAGATTGTGGATGGAAGCGGTAGTTCCACTGTACGCTTTCCATTGATGCAAAATCAAAATCTCGCTGAACCATCAACAGTTTTGCGCCAATTTCTTCTGCGTGTTTGAGCAATGATTCAGGTGCAGGATTCTGACCGCACACGGCAGGCTTGCCGCTACGGAACACTCCGGCTTTTTCAAAACCGACCTGCTCGACGGTATCGCCCAAAAATGCCTGATGATCCAAATCTACGCTGGTAACGACCGAACAGTCGCCATCGAATACATTCACAGCATCTAATCGTCCGCCCAAACCGACTTCCAAAATCATTACGTCCACATTTTCACGTATGAAAATATCGACGGCAGCCAAAGCATTAAACTCAAAATACGTCAGCGAAATTTCATCGCGCGCCGCTTCGATACGCTCAAATGAGGAAACAATCAATTCATCTGAAACCGGCTGAGTGTTGATGGCGATTCGTTCATTGTAACGCAGAAGGTGTGGACTGGTCAGCGTACCGACTTTAAAACCGGCTTCTTTATAAATATGCGACAAATAGGCGCATACGGAACCCTTGCCATTGGTACCTGCCACCACGACGACAGGACATTGCGGCACCAAATTCATGCGTTTTTTCACTTCTCCCACGCGTTCCAAGCCCATATCGATAAGGCCGGGACTATGGGCAGTCTCCAAATGAGAAAGCCAGTCTTGTAATGTTTTCATTGTATTTATCGCTTCAAAAGGCCGTCTGAAACAGCCGTTTAATCCATATCTGCCGCAAGTTCTGCTTTGTCTTCTTTTTCACGACACCAGCGCGCCCACACTTTCAGACGGCGGTAGGCATCGCGGTCGGCCATATCGGGCAAGATGCAGTGTTTGACTATTTTCCCGTCAACATTCCATTGCAAAAACAAAGCATAAACCGTCAACATACTGCTGTCTTGCAAAACCGCGCTTCTTCCCTCTTCCTCGTCATTCAAGTAAATCGTCGCACGGTATTGGCGGTCGATGATGATTTTTCTGACCGCATTTTGAGTCTGAAAATTAACGCTGCGCCAAGCATAGGCAAAACTACCGGCCAATGCCGCCAAACCCAGCCACATCATCCAGCCGTAAAACTCGACAAGGCATAAGGCCAACGCCGAAAGGTGTAAGGAAACAATCAGAATTTTCAAAGAACGCGAGGGCTTTAAGGCCGTCTGAAAACTTCTCACGGCTTTACATCATATTGTCGAAAACAGGCGTAATGTTCAATTCCGCCTCTTCCATATCCAAAACCATATCGTGGATTTCGGTATCAAAAAACTCCCAAAAAGCCTTCAAGCTCATGTCTTGCGGCCATTTGCTTTTATCGATGTCCCAACCTGCCAATTCGGCTTCAAAAATCTGCTGGTAACGCTCGTCAAAATAGGAAATGACGGATTCGGGTTCGTCAAATTGCGGCACAAGGAATACGGAACAGTTGGTGCGCAATTGCTCGACGGTCAGGTCGGGCATATTTTCATCGGCGGATTTCAGCCATTCCAAAAAACGGGCGGTCGGCTTCAGCACGACAGCAGTACGGTCAACAAAATACATAATGTTCAACTTTCAAAATCATTCAAACCGATCATGCCGTCTGAAATTTCAGACGGCCTGAGTTTAATGTGTCATCACCTGTTGCAGGAATTGTTTGGCACGCTCGTGTTTCGGATTGGTAAAAAACTCTTCCGGCGTTTCATCTTCCAGAATCTGGCCTTTATCAACAAAAATCACACGGTCGGCAACTTCGCGTGCAAAACCCATTTCATGGGTCACACACATCATCGTCATACCGCTTTCCGCCAAGTCTTTCATCACTTTTAATACTTCGCCAACCATTTCAGGGTCAAGCGCGGAAGTCGGTTCATCAAACAACATGACGCGCGGCTCCATCGCCAAACCGCGTGCAATCGCCACACGCTGCTGCTGACCGCCGGAAAGCTGACCGGGCAACGCGTCTTTTTTATGCGCCAAGCCGACGCGTTCCAAAAGCTCCATCGCTTTCTTTTCTGCCTCTTCACGGCTTTGGTTTTTCACTTTCATCGGAGAAAGAATAATATTTTCCAAGACAGTCAAATGCGGATACAGATTGAACCCTTGGAACACAAAGCCCACTTCTTCGCGCACTTTGTTCAAATCGGTTTTCGGATCGGCAACATTGATGCCGTCCACCCAAATCTCGCCGCTTTCAATGCGCTCGAGTTGGTTTACCGTACGAATCAGCGTAGATTTGCCACTGCCCGAAGGGCCGCATACAACGACCACTTCGCCTTGTTTGACTTCCAGATTCACACCGTTGATAACGTGCAAATCTTTAAAATGTTTGTGTACATTTTTGAATTTAATCATGTTTATTTTACATTCTCTAAAATTGACCAGATTTTGGACGGCCTGTTTTTAATCTGTTTGGCGTAATGCTCGATTTTCTCACTGTTGTCCTTGGTATAAATGCCGCGACACAATATATCCAGTGCATCTTTGTTCAAGTCGCCATAACGGTTGTTGGTATATACTGACAGGATGCAAGCTTTCAGAGGATGGAAGGGAACGCCATATTTCTGCGCATTATCCCGATTTCCAAACAGCCATGCGGTATCTGCTAAAGCTGCGTAGTTGCTCAAAGCTGCCGCTTTAAATAATTTTTCTTTGATCAGCGGATAATTTTTCTGCTTCTGATTTTCCAGTTTGAACACTTCATCCATCAATTTTTGTGAACCGTTGGGCGCAAGCTCTTCTTCTAAAGCTGTTTTATCATATTCGGCTTCAATATCGTCAAGTAAGTCTTGTGCCGCTCCCTCGCCGTTTTCCGCGGCTTTTTTCAGCCAATAGTAAAACTCGCTTTCTTTGAGATTTACAGGGTCTGTTGTCATTTCTAACTGCATGGCCAGCAGATATTGCGCTTCAGCATTGCCAGCTTTTGCTTTGCGCCGCAGGTTTTTTTCTCCGCCGGTGCTTAATGCAAATGCCGTACCGGTAATAAATACAACCAACCCACACCAGACATATTTTTTCAACATTCCGTCCCCAACCTTTCAGACGGCCTTTTGAACCAAATAATTGCTCAATTCCACATATTTCTCAGCGGCAATGTGTTCTGCCCTGTCCTGCGGATTAATGCCGACTGTCTGCAAATCATCATCGCCGGCAAGTTCCTTCAAATTATTGCGTATGGTTTTGCGGCGTTGATGGAAAGCCAGTTTCACCAGTTTGGCAAAATGTTCAAAATCTTCCGCTTTGCCGATACGGTGTTTCACCGGAATCATGCGCACCACGGCCGAATCTACTTTCGGTGCAGGATCAAAGGACTCGGGCGGTACTTCAATCAACATTTCCATATCGAAGAAATATTGCAGCATTACGCCCAGACGACCATAGTCATTGGTTTTCGGCTGCGCCACCATGCGTTCGACCACTTCTTTTTGCAGCATAAAGTGCATATCGATCACATCGTCTGCCACTTCGCTTAATCGGAACAAAAGCGGCGTGGAAATATTGTACGGCAGGTTGCCGACAATTTTTTTCTTGCCTTCAATGCTATTGAAATCAAACTGCAATACATCGCCTTCGTGTATCACCAATTTATCTGCAAACGGCAAGGTTTTCAGACGGCGTACGATGTCGCGGTCGATTTCGCAAACATGCAGGCAGTTGAGTTTTTTCGCCAAAGGCTCGGTAATGGCGGCCAAGCCCGGGCCGATTTCAATCACGATATCATCGGACTGCGGTCTGACCGCGTTGACAATATCGCTAATAATCCGCGTATCCTGCAAAAAATTCTGCCCGAAGCGTTTCCGGGCCTTATGTTCTTTCATATCTTTCTTCAAGCAAGCTGTTTAAGGCAGTATTGTAACTGAAACAGGCGTTTTTGTCGGCACGCTTTCAGACGGCATTTGCCTAATTTTAAGCAAACGGCGGCGCTTCCAAACCCAAAGATTTCAGTAGTTGCGCGGTCTCATAAACCGGCAAACCCATCACGCCGGTAAAACTGCCCTGCAAATGCTCGACAAATACGCCTCCCAAGCCCTGAATCCCATACGCACCGGCTTTGTCCATCGGTTCGCCGCTGGCAACATAGGCTGCAATCTCCTCAGCCGTCAACGTTTTAAAGCGCACTTCGCTCGTCTGCACCACATCATAACGTACGCCTTGCCAGTAAACGCATACAGCCGTCAGCACTTGATGCGTCCGTCCGGACAAGCGTTCCAGCATATCGACCGCATCCGCTTCGGATTCCGGTTTACCCAAAATAGCCGCACCATCCGCCACCGTCGTATCCGCCGTCAATACAGCAAACTCAGGCTCTTGATCATGAGCAGCAAACCATTGCACCACCGCCGCCTGATTTTTTTCGCAGGCCATTCGGCGCACATACTCTACTGCGGCTTCGCCTTCTTTAGGGGTTTCATCAATATCCGCTGGGAAGCGGCGTACCGTGAAACCCAAATTCTCCAAAATCTTACGACGGCGCGGACTGCCCGAAGCAAGATAAATTGCGTTCATTGTATTGGTTTTCCTTATTTTGAAATTTTATGCTGACCGGACAGGCGGACATAATGCGCAGAGGAATACGTCAAAAATTCCTTTTCCTCATCAGTTAGCGGACGCACTTTTTTCACAGGCGAGCCGACGTATAAAAAACCACTTTCCAAACGCTTGCGAGGAGGCACCAAACTGCCCGCGCCTATCATCACATCATCTTCGACAACCGTATCATCCAAAATAATCGAGCCCATGCCCACCAACACACGATTCCCAATTCGGCAGCCATGCAGCATGACCTTATGCCCAATCGTCACATCATCGCCGATAATCAAAGGCGAACCGTCAGGCTTCGCCGCATTCTTATGCGACACATGCAAAACGCTGCCGTCCTGCACATTGCTGCGTTTGCCGATAGAAATACTGTTCACATCGCCGCGCAATACGGCATAAGGCCAAATCGATACATCTTCCGCCAGCGACACTTCGCCAATCACTACCGAAGTCTCATCTACAAAACAAGACTCATCAACCGACGGCACATAATCCAAAAACGCACGAATAGGGTTTGCCATTTCCAATAATCCTTTTCTCAAAACCAAAACTGATCAGACCGTCTGAAAACACGGCGTAAAACGATTTTATACTACAACAATACGAAATCAAGCCAGAAAATCATCAAAAGGCCGTCTGAAACAGTTTTCAGACGGCCTTTCATCATAACCCCTTTATCTTGGCTTACGACTATTTATCATTAGCGCCCCAACTATATCTTATGGAATAATTGTCTTTATTTGATTCTTGGAGAAGCCGATGGATACACGTTCGGGAAATTATGCAGCGCCCCTATTGGTCGTCGGCTGCGTCGTCTTCGGCTTGGGCAGTTTGATTGTCAAATTTGTCGATGTCGGCTCTTACGCCATCGCATTCTGGCGTTTACTGATTGCCGCCCCTATATTCTTCCTGCTCGGGCGTTTTTTCAGACAAAAAATGCCCACGAAACGAAAAACAGTTGGCTACGCAATCTTATCCGGCATTTTCCTCGCATTCGACCCCGCCCTTTGGCACGAAAGTATTCACGCCGTAGGTCCCGGCATTTCCACCTTGCTCAACAGCCTGCAGATTTTCTTTTTAGCCGCCATCGGCTTCTTCTTTTATTCAGAACGTCTAAGCACCCTGCAAATTTTAAGTTTGATATTGGCCACCATAGGCGTAGCCTTAATCGGCAGCCCAGAGTTCGGTCATAACGACAATGCCGCATGGGGATTTGTCAGCGGCGTAGTGTCTGGTGCCATGCTGGCCCTGTCTATGGTTTTCGTACGCAAAACCCATGAGCAGGAAAAAGTCGGTTTGTTTCCGCTGATGATGATTTTAAGCTTCGGCGGCGCAATGGCGCTGGTCATCCCATCGCTGCTATTCGATGCCGTCCATCTATACCCTAAAACTTTAAACGATGTGATTCTAGTCTCCATCTACGGCATCGTCATGCAATGTTTCGCTTGGGCATTGATTGCTTACGCCATCCCGCTTTTATCCCTATCGCTGACCGGCCTACTACTGCTCTCCGAACCAGTCGCCGCCATGTTGATCGATTATTTCTGGCTGGACAAACCGATTAATACCGTCCAATGGAGCGGCGCCACTTTGACTTTATTGGCGATTTATTTAGGTTCGTTAAAAGACAATAAATAGATATAAAAAAGGCCGTCTGAAAAATTTCAGACGGCCTTTTAATCTGTTTATTGCTTATTGGATGCTGGTACCGATACGGCTGAGTTCGCCAAAGTTCATCCAAACGAAGAAGGCTTTACCGACGATCAGTTTATCATCGACAAATCCCCAATAACGGGAATCGGCGCTGTTGTCACGGTTGTCGCCCATCGCGAAATAACGGCCTTCAGGAACTTTACAGATAAAGCCATTGCCGTCTTCTGCGTATTCGCAATTTTCCAAACCGCTTGTTTCAAGCGAGTAATTGCTTTCAGGCATCACTTCGGAGGTGTATTTATTCAATACGGCAATAGATACGGAAGGCTGACCGGCCTCTTTGATAACGTCAAAGTTTTTGCCGTTCAAGGCAGTATGAAAACGCTCAAGCGTATGAATCATAGACGGATCGGTATCATCTGCATATTGATAATTACCATTTGGTTTTTCGGAAATAATTTCTCCGTTAACAGTCAAAACCTTATCACGGTATTCCACAACGTCGCCCGGAATACCGACGATACGTTTGATGTAATTCATCTCAGGCTGAAGTGGGTAATTGAACACCACGACATCGCCTCGGGCAATGTTGCCGACAGGGATAATGACCTTATTCAAAATCGGCAGGCGAATACCGTAAGAAAATTTGTTCACCAAGATAAAATCGCCTTTGACCAAGCCCGGACGCATGGAGCTGGACGGAATTTGGAACGGCTCGGCAATAAAGCTGCGCAACACAAAGATAACCAAGATGATGGGGAAAAAGCCGCCCATGTAGTCGGTAAAATGCGCATTGTCTTCGCCGGTCTCGCTTTTTTTCAGACGGCCTTTATGGATTGCCCAAACAATACCGGTGAACACGACAAACACCAGCAATACGGCGGTAAAGCTCATATACTCGGACAAAATGCCGAATACACCGACCATACACAGGAGATAACTCCATTGCAGGCCGGAGCTCCATTCGCCGTTTTCCTGACGCTCTTTGCTGCTTTTGAAGTTGAGGATCAAACCGGCCAGCAGTACAACGATTGCGCCTAAAGTCAAATTTATACTCATTATTTATCACTCACTTGCAGAATCGCCAAGAATGCGCTTTGCGGGATTTCCACATTGCCCACTTGTTTCATGCGGCGCTTACCTGCTTTTTGTTTTTCAAGAAGTTTTTTCTTACGCGTAATATCGCCGCCGTAACATTTCGCCAAAACGTTTTTACGCAGGGCTTTGACGTTTTCGCGGGCGATAATCTGACTGCCGATAGCGGCCTGTACGGCAATATCAAACATCTGGCGCGGAATCAGTTCGCGCATTTTCGATGCCAGCTCGCGACCGCGGTGAACGGCGCTTTGACGGTGCACAATCAGGCTCAGGGCATCGACTTTTTCGCCGTTGACCATAATGTCGAGCTTAATCAAATCAGACGGTTGGAACTCTTTGAAATGGTAGTCCAACGAAGCATAACCGCGCGAAGTCGATTTAAGCTTGTCAAAGAAATCCATTACGACTTCGTTCATCGGCAAATCATAAGTCAGCATGACTTGGCGGCCCATGTATTGCATATTGACCTGAACGCCGCGCTTTTGGTTACACAAAGTCATGACGTTGCCGACATATTCCTGCGGCACAAGAATGGTCGCAGTGATAATCGGCTCAAGAATGGTTTCGATAGTGCTGATTTCAGGCAGTTTGGACGGATTTTCAACTTCAATTTTCTCGCCGTTTTTCAACACGACTTCATAAACCACTGTTGGCGCAGTGGTAATCAAGTCCATGTCGAACTCGCGCTCCAAACGTTCCTGCACGATTTCCAAGTGCAACAGGCCCAAGAAGCCGCAACGGAAACCGAAGCCCAATGCTTGGGAAACCTCAGGCTCAAATTTCAACGAAGCATCGTTAAGCTGCAATTTTTCCAAAGCGTCACGCAAGGCTTCGTAGTCGTGGCTTTCCACGGGATAAAGGCCTGCAAATACTTGGCTTTGTACTTCTTGGAAGCCGGGTAGCGGCTCAGAGGCGGGGTTGGCAACCAAAGTAACCGTATCGCCGACTTTCGCCTGACCCAATTCTTTCACACCGGTAATCAAAAAGCCTACTTCGCCGGCTTTGAGTTCTTGTTTTTGAACTGATTTTGGTGTGAATACGCCTAGCTGCTCAACCTGAGTTTCCGCCTTGGTGCTCATAAAGCGCACTTTGTCTTTCAGTTTGATGGTGCCGTTTTTCACACGAATCAACATGACCACGCCGACGTAGTTGTCAAACCATGAATCAACAATCACCGCTTGCAACGGTGCATTTTCATCGCCGGTCGGCGCAGGGATTTTGGCAATGATTTCTTCCAAAACATCTTCCACACCAATACCGCTTTTGGCAGAACATTGCACCGCACCAACGGCATCAATGCCGATGATGTCTTCAATTTCCTGCTCCACGCGCTCGGGTTCTGCGGCAGGCAAGTCAATTTTGTTCAAAACAGGCACAACTTCCACGCCCAAATCAATCGCGGTATAGCAGTTCGCCACGGTTTGCGCTTCCACGCCTTGGGAAGCATCGACCACCAAAAGTGCGCCTTCACAAGCCGACAGTGAACGAGATACTTCATAAGAGAAGTCGACGTGTCCCGGAGTATCAATCAGATTGAGCTGATACACCTGCCCATCGCGTGCTTTATAGTTGAGCGCGGCGGTTTGCGCTTTAATGGTAATGCCGCGCTCTTTTTCGATGTCCATGGAATCGAGCACCTGCGTACTCATTTCGCGCAAATCCAAGCCGCCGCAGTATTGGATGAAGCGGTCGGCAAGCGTCGATTTGCCGTGGTCGATGTGGGCAATAATGGAGAAATTCCGTATGTTTTTCATATTGTTATTAAGATAAATACAATTAAAGGCTGAAAGGCCGTCTGAAAAAACAGGGATTCGGTTTTCAGACGGCCTTAGAATAAGGTTGAATCGTTCCGTATTCTAACGGAAATTCAACGTTTCTGCATGATTTTATAGCAATTTGACAATCTCGGTAACCATCTTCGCCGAGCTGACGGCAGCCGTTTTCAAAAACTCTTCAAAGCTGATGTCCGCTTTCTCATCTGCCGAATCGGATACGGCGCGAATAATCACAAACGGCACTTCCAACTGGTGACAAGTCTGCGCAATCGCCGCAGCTTCCATTTCCACTGCTTTTACTTCAGGGAAATGGCTGCGGATTTCCGCAACACCTTCGCTGCTGTGCACAAAACGGTCGCCACTAACAATCAGACCTTGCGTTACGGCCGCACCTTCAAACACTTGCACCGCCTTTTCTGCTTGACGAATCAAGTTTGAATCCGATGTAAACACAGCAGGAAGTTGCGGTACTTGCCCCCAAACATAACCAAAAGCCGTTACGTCAACATCGTGATGCGCCACAGTTTCGCCGATGACCACATCGCCGACTTTCAGACCCTTACCCAAACCGCCTGCACTGCCGGTATTGATGACACAATCCGGTGCAAACTGATGAATGACCCAAGAAGTCGAAACCGCTGCATTGACTTTGCCGATACCGCTCAAAACCAATACCATGCGTTTTCCGGCCAACTCGCCTTCATATGCCGAGAATTTACCGAAAGACACATGCTTGACATTGGCCATGCTTTCACGCAAAAGCTCGATTTCCTGTTCCATTGCGCCGACCACGGCAATTGTTTGTACTGACATCTCGTTACCTTTCCATTCACTGATCGGGCAACATTATAACAGCAGAATTTAAAATCACAGGGATACTGAAAAATCTGCTATATTCCTAGAACGACACTCAATTTAAAACAGATAGCCACTCTAGCTGGCAAACAGCAAATAATGATTGCTTCTGTTATAATTATTCTCAATAAAATAACTCTATTCTAAATACCTAAATTCTTATGTTTGACGAAAATACTCCGGGCGCAAAAGAAGAATTGTTCGCTTGGCTACGCCATATGAACAAATACAAAGGCTCCGACCTTTTCATTACCACCAATTTCCCACCGGCCATGAAAGTGGACGGCAAAATCATGCGGCTGACCAATGAGCCGTTAAGCGCTGAAAAATGTATGGAAATCGCTTTTTCGATTATGTCTTCCAAACAAATCGAAGAATTTTCTTCCACCAACGAATGCAACTTCGCCATCAGCCTGCCCGATACCAGCCGCTTCCGTGTCAATGCCATGGTTCAACGCGGTGCAACTGCTTTGGTATTCCGCTCCATTAACAGCAATATCCCAAAATTTGAAACGCTCAATCTGCCTCCTATTCTGAAAGACATCGCCCTCAGAAAACGCGGTCTGGTTATTTTTGTCGGCGGTACAGGTTCGGGCAAGTCCACTTCCCTCGCCTCTCTTATCGACTATCGAAACGAAAACAGCTTCGACCACATTATCACCATCGAAGATCCAATTGAGTTTATCCACCAACACAAAAACTGCATCATCACTCAACGAGAAATCGGCGTAGATACCGAAAATTGGCCGATTGCATTGAAAAATACCCTGCGCCAAGCACCGGATGTCATTCTGATTGGCGAAATCCGCGACCGCGAGACCATGGACTACGCCATTTCCTTCGCGGAAACCGGCCATTTGTGTATGGCGACACTGCACGCCAACAGTACCAACCAAGCGCTCGACCGCATCATCAACTTCTTCCCCGAAGAGCGCCGTACCCAGTTGCTAACCGACTTATCGCTCAACCTGCAAGCCTTTATTTCACAACGACTGATTCCCCGTGAAAGCGGACGGGGTCGTGTGGCGGCGGTCGAAGTTTTGCTCAATTCACCAATTATTGCCGACTTGATTCAAAAAGGCGAAGTCCACAACATCAAAGAAATGATGAAAAAATCAACCGGCATGGGCATGATCACTTTTGACCAAGCCTTGTATGACTTGTATGAAAACGGCGATATCAGCTATCAAGACGCCATTAAAAATGCCGACTCCGCCCATGATTTGCGCTTAGACATTCAATTACGAAGCCGTCGCGCACAAAATGCCGGTCCGGATTTAGAATTGATTTAACAGCTTCAAAGCATAAAAAAAAGAAAAGGCCGTCTGAAACCTCACCACGAGTTTCAGACGGCCTTTATTCCATCAAATAATCAAGCCTGTTTCAATTTTGCATCGGCATCACGCAATGCAGTACGCAGACCTTCCTCGATAACCGGATGGTAGAACGGCATATCCAGCATTTGCGGAATCGTCATCTTCATTTGATGAGCCCAAGCCATCAAGTGTGCCAAATGTTCGGCAGCAGGGCCGACAACTTCCGCACCAATGAAACGGCCGGTCGCTTTCTCAGCATACAAACGCATATGGCCTTTGTTTACCAACATAACACGGCTGCGGCCTTGGTTTCGGAAGGAAACTTCACCGATGACAAACTCATCAGGCTGATATTTCTCCGCAACTTGCGCGTATTTCAAACCGATAGTGGCAATTTGCGGACTGGTGAATACCACGCCGATTACGCTACGGCGCAAACCACCCTCAATATTCGGGAAAATAGCGGCATTGTGACCGGCAATTTTACCTTGGTCGGAAGCCTCATGCAGCAGAGGCAATTGATTGGACGCATCGCCTGCGATAAAGATATGCGGAATGCTGGTTTGCATGGTCAGCGGATCAGCAACAGGCACGCCACGCGCATCTTTTTCGATATTCAGGTTTTCCAAACCGATATTGTCCACGTTCGGACGGCGACCGGCGGCAGCCAAAGCATATTCGGCATGGAACACACCTTTTTCGCCATCTTGTTCCCAGTGAACTTCAACATTGCCTTCTGCGTCCAATTTGACTTCGGTTTTGGCATCCAAATGCAAAGTCAACTCTTCACCAAAAACGGTTTTGGCTTCTTCAGCGACAACAGGATCGGAAATACCGCCAATAGCGCCGGCCACGCCAAAAATTTCAACTTTTACGCCTAAACGGTGCAAAGCCTGACCCAACTCTAAGCCGATTACGCCAGGGCCGAATACGGCCACACTCTTAGGCAGGGTATCCCAAGAGAAAACATCATCGTTCACAATCAAGCGATCGCCCAAAACTTCCCACTGTGGGAAAATCACAGGGCGCGAACCTGTGGCAATCACAAAACTTTTTGCAGTGATTTGAGTGTGGTCATCAATTTGGACGGTGTGTTCGTCAACAAATTTTGCCGTACCCATAATACGCTTGTCGGCAGGCCACTCTTCTACATCGCTGACCACAAAACCGACAAAACGGTCGCGTTCGGACTTCACGCGGTGCATGACTTCTTCGCCGTTTACCGTTACGCTGTCTTTATCCAAATGCACGCCAAACGGATCGGTATGCAGAGCATGATGGCGCGCTTCCGCAGCCGCAATCAGCAATTTGGACGGCATGCAGCCGACACGCGCACAAGTTGTTCCGAATACATTGTTTTCAATCAGGTAAACATTGTCTGTATGAAGTCGGGCATTGCGAAATGCGCCCATACCGGCTGTACCGCCACCCAGTACTACCACATCTGCTTGAATCTTTTTCATATTTTATCCTTACTGTCTATATCCAAACCGATATTGCCATCAGGTTATCCGTTTTCAGACGGCCTAAACTTCATAAACTATCAAAATTTAAAAATCAATAGCCAATATCTAAATATCGATTTAAAACAATAATCTCAAATTCTACTTGTAAATATAGAGTTATTCAGAACGCCGATTTGCAAACGTCGTCTGAATAACTCTATATTTGGGTATTTCAGACGGCCTTTTAAAGCCGTCTTAAGCATACAGGCAATTAGTTTTTAGCCAAGTAAGCTTCCAAGTCTTCGCTGCCGCCGATGTATTTGCCGCCGATGAATACTTGAGGAGCAGTCATCTTACCGGTAATAGCGCGTACGGAAGTAACAGTTGCATCTTTACCCAATACGATTTCTTCGTAAGACAAGCCTTTGTCTTGCAGCGCTTTTTTAGCTTTAGCACAGAATTGGCAGCCAGGTTTGGTGAAGATGGCAACAGACTCTTGAGCTTTCCAGTCAGGAGCAATGTATTTCAACATAGTGTCAGCGTCAGACACTTTGAAAGGATCGCCTGGTTCTTCAGGTTCGATAAACATTTTTTCAATCACGCCGTCGTTAACCAGCATGGAGTAACGCCAAGAGCGTTTGCCGAAGCCCAAGTCTTCTTTGCCAACCAACATGCCCATGCCTTCAGTGAATTCACCGTTGCCATCAGGAATCATGTAGATGTTGTCAGCTTCTTCTTCAGCAGCCCAAGCGTTCATTACGAAAGTATCGTTTACAGATACACAGTAGATAGCGTCAACACCGTTTTCTTTGAACGCGCCAAACAATTCGTTGTAGCGTGGCAGGTGAGAAGAAGAGCAAGTTGGAGTAAATGCGCCAGGCAGAGAGAACACGACTACTTTTTTGCCTTTGAACAAATCATCAGTAGAAACATCTTTCCAAGTGTCGCCAACGCGAGTGCGGAATACTACGGAAGGTACTTTTTGACCGGTACGATCTTGCAAAGCCATTTTTAAGCTCCTTAAAAATTCGGGTTTGAGAAATGAATCAATGCTTGCATTTTAATGCAGGCCTATCGATTTGTATAATTTATAGTTCAAATAATATTAATTACATCAAACTATCAATTTAATTAAATCGAAAACAGCTGTTCTTCTAAATGAAGGCTGTCTGAAATAAAACAAGTACCTGACTGAAATTATTTTTTAGGTAAGGGCTGAACAGGCGAATCCGAAGCCACAATTTCGCCGATGGCTGTTTCCGCAATATCCTTCAAAGCATAGCGGTCTTTATCCGGCATATCTGTCGGTTTGTATTGAGGCGAGAAATCCAAACGGATACGAATTTTCTTCATAGAAACAATACGCCACAAAGACTGAAACAGGTTTACCTCCGCATAGGATGGCAGATCCGTCCGTTGTCCTTCGTCATCATAATATCGCAAAGTTACCGCCTGAATCGGCGCTTTCGCATCAATAGCCGATTGGAACAGGGCAGCTTTAAACGGCAAAATACCCAAGCCGGAAGAAGTGCGCGCCTCGGGGAAGAAGCTGACATTCTGCCCTGCTTTCAATGCCGCACAAATCGCCTGATTAATCGGCTCGACATCACGGCGGGAATTGCGGTTGATAAACACCGTACCGGCATTTTTACCCATTTTCCCCAAAACCGGCCAGCCGCTGATTTCCTGTTTCGCAATAAAACTGCTTGGATAAACGGCACTCATGGCAAAAATATCCAACCAAGATACATGATTGGCTACCACCAAAGTACCGCTCACATTTCCTTGAGGCGGTACGCCGATTTCCAATTCAATATCCAAAGCATCCAACGCACCTTTTCCCAAAATAACCACAGCGCGATTGCGTTCCTCTGCATTGTTGCCATCAATGGCACGCAAATCCCGGCCGGTTCTGAATAACCAAGCTGCTAAACGGCAAAGTCGGCTCAGACGTTTAAAAAAAGGAGCTTTTTGTTTAGACATAAAATTTCTTCTGTATTGTGTTCATTATTTTCAGACGGCCTCTAACATTTAAGGCCGTCTGAAACTATTTCTGGCAATTTGGACAATAAAATGTTCCACGCTGCCCCAAAGTTTCTTTAAAAATCAGCCCGCCACATTGGACACAAGGCTCATTGTGGCGGCCATAGACCGTATATTCCTGCTGAAAGTAGCCGCTTTTGCCATCGCTATTGACGAAGTCTCGCAACGTACTACCGCCGGTTTCAATCGCCCTTTGCAGAACCGCTTTAACGGTTTCCACCAATAATGCGCATTCTTTCTTGGTCAGCTTATTCGCCGGACGCAATGGCGAAATACCTGCCTTAAACAGACTTTCATTCGCATAAATATTACCGACACCAACCACTACTGCATTATCCATCAGCGCTAATTTAACTGCACGCTTTTGGGTTTTCAATTTCTGATACAGGTAATTTGCATCAAAATCACCCGAGAGCGGCTCCGGCCCCAACTTTTCCAACAGCGGATGATGCTCGACAATACCCTCATACCACAATACCGCACCAAATTTACGCGGATCGTGATAACGCAATACGGTACCGTCATCAAATACAAAATCTAAATGATCGTGTTTATCCGGCGTTGCGATACGCTCATCATCGGCGGTAAAAATCCGCAAACTGCCGGACATACCCAAATGAATAAGTAAAATACCCGTTTCAAAAGTAATAATCAAATACTTCGCACGCCGATTACATGCCAAAACTTTGCGCCCGGCCAAAATTTGCACCAAGTTTGGATGGATAGACCATCTCAATTTAAACTGGCGAATAATGACTTTTTCTATCTTTTTGCCATCAATATGCGGCGCGATTCCGCGTAAAGTCGTTTCTACCTCAGGTAATTCAGGCATCATTATTCTCCAAAATCATCATTATATATAGGCCGTCTGAAAACTATTCGGCCAAACGTGCCGTACTTAAAGCAACCGTATTGCCATCAAATGCAGATTCCAATTCAGGCAAAGGATGGACACCAATCAAATGTTTCGTTAACACCACACCATAAACCGCTGCACATTGCGGCCACCACCTATCCCCGGCCTTTTCCATAAACCGCCAAAACTTCAAAGCAGATGGCGAATTTACAGCAGGCAGATAATCCATAAACTGCCCATATTCCATTTCAAAACCAATAGCGGCAATTTTTAGTTTCAACTCAGCCAGAGCCAAGCATTGAGATTTCAAAGGCAGCTTTTCCCCATCAAACCAAGAGCTCAACCCCCACAAAGATTTAGGGTTGAACCCCGTCAAAATCAACCTACCCTCAGGTTTTAATATTCTAAATGCCTCTTTCAATACCAAATCTTCAGATGAAACTTCCAAAAGATGAGGCATCAATAACACATCCACGGAATGCGTTTCAAATGCCAACATTTCAGCATCCATCCGCACATCGCGAGGCACTACAAGCATGTTTTCAGACGGCCTCTGCCATACACCGCCCAATTGAACCGCCACCTGCCTATTCAAATACTGCAAATGCCGTCTGAAGAAATCTGCCTCTTTTAGAGCAAGATATTGCCCCATTGGCGTTTGCATAAAAAAAACTTCCATTAAAGGCTCCCCTATGCATCCCGACTTGTGTGACAGAATTTTAACACCACGACCACATCATACAAGCAAATTCCCTGCTCGACTTGACGTTTAAATGCTGAAACGATACTATCAAAAAGACGAAATTTTATTATATATTTGATAACTTTATTTACTATGGCAAAACTAAAAACCATCGCTCTGACCGTTTCAAGCCTGTCGGCGGTTTCCGCCACAGCCTACGCACAAAACGCTACACCCAACCAAGTCGGCATGGCCATGATGCGCCTCAACTCCGCCCTACTCGACCAAGCCAAAGCACAAACCTTCGGCTCCGGCAGCTTATGGGCATCATTACGTAAAGACTTCCGCATTAACGAAGTCAACACAGAACTGGTTCGCCGCCATGAAAACAAATTTGCTGCAAACAGTGCATATTTCGACCGCACCATCTCCCGCAGCAAACCTTATATGTACCATATTGCCAATGAAGTTAAAAAACGCAATATGCCAGCTGAAATCGCTTTGCTGCCTTTCATTGAAAGCGCATTCGTAACCAAAGCCAAATCACACGTCGGCGCATCCGGCCTGTGGCAATTTATGCCGGCTACCGGCCGCCACTTCGGCTTGGAAAAAACGCCTTTGTATGACGGTCGCCACGACGTTTACGCCGCTACCGATGCCGCATTAAACTACCTGCAATACCTGCACGGTATGTTCGGCGACTGGTCTTTGGCCCTTGCCGCTTACAACTGGGGCGAAGGTAACGTCGGCCGTGCCGTAAACCGTGCCCGTGCGCAAGGTTTGGAACCGACATACGAAAACCTGCGTATGCCGAACGAAACACGCAATTACGTTCCAAAACTCTTGGCCGTCCGTAATATTGTTGCCAATCCGCAAACTTTTGGCATGAATATCAGCGAAATCAGCAATCAGCCGTATTTCAAATCTGTCAGCATCGACAAACCTATTGATAACAGCACAATCGCTCGCTTTGCAAACATCAGCGAAAGCGAACTATTGGCACTCAACCCAGGTTTCAATGCCCCGGTATTTATCCCTAAAAATAATCGTCGTCTGTTGTTGCCGGTTTCTGCGGTTTCTGCATTTGAAAAGAACTACCGCAATGCCAATCCAGATACCCTGATGTCTTGGGATATTTATACTTCTTTGGGTAACAAAAAGCTTAATGCCATCGCCAACGATACCGGCATGAGCGTAGCCGAACTCAAGCGCCTCAACGGCCTGAGCGGTAGCGCCATTTCTGAAGGCCGCAGCATTTTGGTGGCTAAAAACTCAGCTACCCAAAGTCAAGACATTATTAACTTTATCGACAAAGACAATACTCCGGATACTTACCAATCCAATATGCCGGCTATGTCTCCGATTATTGCTTCCAGCGTAGCAGAACCGGTTAAAGTTGCTCAAACTACTGTGACCAATATCGTTGCTCCTGTTGTTCCACAGTCCAGCAAACCGGTTGACTTTATTGCACGCAGCAAAACTGAAAACGTTACTTCCGTAGTGGTAACAGAAACCAAAGCCCAACCTCAAGTTGCAAATGCGGAAGTGCCTGCTCCAGTTGCAGCCATGACCCATGCGACTACCGAGACCATTGCTAAAAATGTTACAGAAGCGCCCAAATCAGCCATCCCTGCAGACTTGACCGCGCCGACTGTTGCCGCAAACGATGTAGCCCCTACTCCAGCAGTTGAATCTGTTGCTGTTGCTCCTGTTCAAGAAGAGCGTGATGACCTGATGGCTTTGGTACAAAGCCAACCTGCGGAGGAACCTGCAGCAACTGTTGCTGAAGCGACTTCTGAAGCCAAACAAGTTCAAACTGTTGTTACTGCCGAAAGCGCTCGTACCGCACGTATCGCAGCCAATACCGCTAAACAACAACAACGCATCAATGCGCGTCTTGCTCGTGTAAATGGCCAACAAAACACACAAACCGCAGCACTTACAGCAGGCACACACCGTGTGGCAGATGGCGATACATTGTTTAACATCTCCAAACGCTATAACCTGAGCGTAGCCGATTTGATTATTGCCAACAACATCAAAGGCAACAATATCAAAAAAGGCCAAATCCTCCGTGTTACAGCTGCTCCGGCAAAAGTCCGCAGCAACCCGGTTCAAAACGTTTCCTACACTGTACGCAAAGGCGATACCCTGAACACCATCGCCAGCCGTTTCAATGTTGATATTAACGATATCCGCCGTTGGAACCGCAATACACGTACGGTGACCCCTGGTCAACGTTTGAAACTGATTGGTAGCTAATACTTGCTTCAAAACAAAGGCCGTCTGAAATATTCAGACGGCCTTTTTCTTTATGATAAATAATAAATTCAATTTTTGATAACAAAATAGTCATCTCTTCAAGACATAAACATCTATGCAATAACTACCACATAGAAAAAAGAGTATGCAAAAACACACTCTTTCTCAAACAAATTGCCATCAAATTTTACTCTTAACAGCTGCATTCAAACATATAAATCCTGTATAAACATCACTATGCCGGTGAAAAAGCATCACAGAAGAAGGCATCTTCCGGTAAAGCGCAATTTTGAGTCAGCAAACTTTGCGCATTCTCCGTCATGGCTGGTGACCCGCAAGCATAAACTTCATATTGGCTCAAATCAGGATAATTTTGTGCTGCAACGTTTTGCACATATCCACTCTCCCCTTTCCATTCAGAATCAGGCTTAGAAAGAACAGGCAAGAATTTCGCATTTTTCAGACGGCCTATTAATGCTTCTGCTTCTTCCAATGCGTACAAATCCTCCTGCTGTCGTGCTCCCCAGTAAAAATGAACCTGACGTTCGCTATTCTGATGAATCAAATCAAGCAAGATACTGCGGATAGGTGCGTAACCTGTACCCGTTGCCAACAAAACAATCGGTTTATCACTGCCTTTTTGCAAAGTAAACGTACCCAATGGACCTTTAACACGGACAATACCTTTTTCTTTGATCTTAGGCTCTACACCAAAAATCATTTCCGAACATACGCCGTTTTCACGTTTACGGATATGCAGCTCCAAAATGCCTTCTTGATCAGGCGAATTAGAGATT
Source organism: Neisseria sp. P0014.S009 (assembly GCF_051958155.1). Lineage (NCBI taxonomy): Bacteria > Pseudomonadati > Pseudomonadota > Betaproteobacteria > Neisseriales > Neisseriaceae > Neisseria > Neisseria sp. P0014.S009. The sequence continues at coordinate 323,039 of NZ_JBQCVS010000002.1, forward strand.
GAATAGCTGCGGCTGATATTGCCGGGAAGCAGCAAATCAATATATTGTCCGGCATAAAATGCAAATGGCGGCGCTTTAGGCAAAGCCAATCTCAACAAAGCAACATCGTGTTTGATTTCAATGTTTTCAATACGTGCCGGCAATGTGCGTATTGGCAAAGCATTTTGATTAAAACCTGGCACATTAATTTTGAGGTCACTCTTCGCAGTGGTACAGCACAATAACACTTTACCCTGCGCTTTTTCTTCTTCACTGATGGCTTTATCAATATGCTTGCCCATTTCAAATTCGCCACTCATCAACTCGGCCTTACATTGTCCGCAGGCGCCACTTTTACAAGAATGAGGCAAATTTAAATTCTGACGGGTCGCGGCAGCAAGAACGGTTTCATCCTCGTTTGCCGTAAATGTGATTTCATCTGATAAGGTAATAGTATGTGTCATGGTATTTAGAATAATTTTAGAATCAAAAATAAAGGCCGTCTGAAAAATAAGACCTATTTTTCAGACGGCCTGTCCTATCTATCAAGCTAATTTAGCTTTAATCAACTCTTGAACCTGAGCCGGATTAGCCTTGCCTTTACTTGCTTTCATCACTTGGCCGACAATCGCATTCAGGGCTTTCTCATTACCGGAACGGAATTGCTCAATGGCTTTCGCATTGTTTGCCAACACTTCATCCACCATAGCTTCAATTGCGCCAGTATCGGTAATCTGTTGCAAACCATGTTTTTCGATGATTTCGGCAATACCTGCTTCAGGCTCAGCCCACATCGCCTCAAAAGCTTTTTTCGCCAATTTGCTGCTTAATGTTCCATCTGCAACTTTAGCAACCAACTCGGCAAGGCGTGGAGCTGTAATCGGGCTTTCAGCCAATTCCAAACCTTCTTTGTTCAAGGTAGCGGCAAGCTCGCCGTTCATCCAGTTCGCCGTCAATTTACCTTGGCCGCAGGCTTTGGCCGCTTCTTCAAAATAGGCAGCTTGGGCGCGGCTGGCAGTCAACAGACGCGCATCATAGTCAGACACGCCGTAATCGGCAACAAAACGCGCTGCCATTTCATGTGGCAATTCAGGCATTTGCTCTTTAGCTTTCTGCAATTGGCCGTCTGAAATAATGACTGGCAACAAATCCGGATCTGGGAAATAGCGGTAATCGTGCGCATCTTCTTTCAAACGCATCACACGAGTTTCGCCTTTTTCAGGGTCAAACAGCATGGTTGCCTGCTGTACTTTACCGCCGTCTTCCAAAATTTCGATTTGCGCTTCCACTTCATAATTGATGGCTTGCTCCAAGAAGCGGAAAGAATTGAGGTTTTTGATTTCTCGACGCGTACCGAACTCGGCCTGGCCTTTTGGACGTACAGAAACGTTGGCATCGACGCGGAACGAGCCTTCCGCCATATTGCCGTCACAAATATCCAGCCAAGTTACCAAACCGTGCAACGCTTTAGCATATGCCACAGCTTCGGCAGCGGAACGCATTTCAGGCTCGGAGACAACTTCCAATAAAGGCGTACCGGCGCGGTTTAAGTCGATACCGGTTGCACCGTTCAAACCTTCATGTACGGATTTACCCGCATCTTCTTCCATGTGCGCACGGGTAACATTGATGGTTTTGACCTCGTCGCCCACTACGATTTCCAGCTTGCCGTGCTCAACAATCGGCAAATCCAACTGGCTGATTTGATAGCCTTTTGGCAAATCAGGATAAAAATAGTTTTTACGGTCGAATATGTTTTTCTGATTGATTTTCGCATCCAAAGCCAAACCGAGTTTGATGGCTTTTTCGACGACTTCGCGGTTCATTACCGGCAATACGCCCGGCAACGCACACTCAACCACGCTGGCGTGGGCATTAGGCTCGGCACCGAATGCAGTGGATGCACCGCTGAAGATTTTGGATTGGGTGTTGAGTTGGACGTGGATTTCCAGTCCGATTACGGTTTCCCAAGTCATAAGGGTCTTTCTGTCGAAAAAAAGTTAATCGGTTAAATGAGTGATTCGTTTTTCAGACGGCCTGAATAAAAACCATAACATGCCATCTGTAAGATAAGTTTATTTCCTGCGGCGTTGGAAACCGGGCAGTTGCCAATGGAAACGGTATGCAGTCAGGCGAAACAACAATCCGCCGGCAAAAAGCAGGTTTAACGTAAAGATATTAATCCAGCTCAAATGTCCGAACAGATAAATCAGCCCGCCAATTAAAATAGCCACGCTACCGTAAAGGTCGGTGCGCAAAATCATCGGCACATCATTGACCAAAATATCGCGTGCAATACCCCCGCCAACGGCAGTCACAAAAGCCAAAGAAATAACGCCGAACAGATTAAGCTGCAAAGCCATACCGATTTGTGCACCGGTAATGCTGAAAGCTGCCAAACCGATGGCATCGGCAATAATAAAAGCAGCAGCCAAATAGGTGCTGCGATAACGTTGCACCCTTATCAACCATGCAATGGCAAGCGTGGCAAACACAACAATCAGCGCATCGGTCTGCAAAAACACTTGCGGAATCCGACCGACCAAACCATCGCGTATCATGCCGCCGCCGACAGCCGTCAGTAACGCAGTAATGACAACACCGAGTACATCCAACCGCTTGTTGTAGCCAACCAAATAGCCGGAAATGGCAAACGCGGCTGTCCCAATGATTTGAATGAAGTCGGTTGTATTCATATATATGTTTTATTCATCAGATGATAGTTTATTTTATAGGAGCTAAACCATTTCTTATTTGCTCTTCGATTTCATCTAACATCTGATAACGCTTACGATACATGGACCGTTTTTTGCTTTCAATTTCCTCAAAATCTTTACGCACCGGCTCTTTTGGAAGATGCCATAATCCATCAACACCCTTTTGAGCACCATGCTCCTGCCAAAATTGGTCATAGTTCATTTTGACACGTTTCTTCAAGCGCCAACGTAGCTTAACTTGCCTATCTTGTGTGATACCAATCACACCATCCAGCTTTAATGCAATAGCAAAATATTGCAATGCATGCACCATCAGTTGCTGAGGGCGCAATCCATGTAGCTTCTTAGTTAAACCCCGTACAGTATCTTTCGCCTCTTCTCCTGCTGGCCCCTGAAGGGAAGCTGCAAGCAGCATATTATTTACAAAGGCGAATGTTGTCATATACAGACGTCTTCCATTGCTTTCTCGTAAAGAAAGAGACCACATTCCCTCATCGACGCAATTGTCATTTCGGTTAAGCCAAATCTCAAGGCCGTCTGAAGGTTTTGCCAAAACAATATAAAAGGAACGGGTTTTCATACCCATTACTCTTTCTTTTCCAAACAGCTTTTCTGCAGCCTCAAAATCTGACTGCATAATTTTTAGCCTATCTTGACCACCAAGTTTCTTATCAACAAACTCATGTATCAAAGGATAGGCATCTTGGGGCATTTGACTAAAAAAACTTTGGCATATTTCTGAAGCATTTACAAACTGCTCAAATGCCTTAATTTCTTTACGATACCACAATGTCCGCAATGTAAATTTTAAATGTTGCGTTTTAAACTTTGGAGCATTCTGATAAACAGTTTTAAATCCCGGAAAAGAAAACTTTTCAGGCATATAGACTCCCTACCCTTATTCCGGCGCTTTAGTGTGCCAATCGCTGTTCAATTGAACCTGATGTGCGGCACCCAAAATTTTGGCTTCGGAGAAATAGTTGCCGATAAATTGCACACCAATCGGCAGGCCGTTTGCGCTGAAACCGGCTGGCAGAGTCAATGCGGGCAAACCGGCAAGGTTCACGGCGATGGTGTAAATATCGGACAAGTACATTTGTACAGGGTCGTGGATGTCGCTGCCGAGTTTCGGCGCGGCAGTCGGCGCAGTCGGCGCCAGAATGAAATCACATTGACCAAAGGCCGTCTGAAAATCATTGGCTACAAGGTGACGCAGTTTTTGCGCTTTCAAGTAGTACGCATCGTAGTAACCATGACTCAATACATAAGTACCGATCATGATACGGCGTTTGACCTCGCTGCCGAAACCTTCGGCACGGGTGTTGCTGTACATTTCTTCCAAATCGCCGAATTGCGCTGCACGATGGCCATAACGTACGCCGTCGAAACGGGACAAGTTGGTACTTGCTTCCGCAGAGGCGAGAACGTAATAAGCAGGAATCGACAATGATGTTTGCGGCAGGGAAACTTCAACAGTCTCTGCGCCTTGGGCTTTGAGCAAATCGATAACGCTTTGTAAGGCCGTCTGAACATCGGCATCTGCGCCTTCGCCGAAATATTCTTTAGGCAAACCGATTTTCAAACCTTTGAGCGGCTTGTCCAAATCACGGGTGTAGTCTTCTTTGTCGCGCTCCAAACTGGTGGAATCGCGCTCGTCAAAGCTGGCCATGGCGTTCAACAAAATCGCACAGTCTTCGGCCGTTTGCGCCATAGGGCCGGCTTGGTCAAAGCTGGAAGCATAGGCAACCATACCAAAGCGTGAAACCGTACCATAAGTCGGCTTGATACCGGTAATACCGCAATGCGACGCAGGTTGACGGATAGAACCGCCGGTATCCGAACCCAAGGCAGCCGGTGCCAAACGCGCCGCAATTACAGCAGCCGAACCGCCTGATGAACCGCCGGGAACATGTTCAAGATTCCACGGGTTTTTGGTTGCGCCGTAGAATGAAGTCTCATTGGTCGAACCCATGGCAAATTCGTCCATATTGGTACGGCCAAGAGTAACCATGCCGGCATCCAACAAGTTTTGCACCACAGTAGCAGTATAAGGAGAAACAAAGTTATCCAACATTTTGGAGCTGCATGCACTGCGCCAACCTGTTTGGCAGAAAATATCTTTGTAAGCAACCGGCACACCGGTCAAAGCCGTTGCATTGCCGGCTGCGATACGCGCATCGGCTGCTTTAGCTTCAGCAAGGGTCTTATCTTGATCGATGGTAACGTAGCCGTTGATGGCAGGGTTTTTCGCAGCAATAGCGGCCAAATATTCGGTCGCCAATTCGACTGCGGAAATTTGTTTGGATTGCAGCAGGCTGCTGGCTTGTTTGAGCGTGTAAGCGGTCATTGTGCCGTACTTTCTATAAAACAGTTTTTGCTTTCAAAACAGATATTGAAAACATCCGTTTAAATCAATAAATCGGGCCGTCTGAACAGAATATCCTTTCAGACGGCCTTGCAATAGGGGCTTGCCGATAAGCAAAGGCCGTCTGAAACCTTATTCTTCAATCACTTGAGGAACGATATACAGTCGGTTGCGCACTTCTGGGGCAACAGCCTGATATTCGGCGGCATGATCGGTTTCAGTCACTTTATCTTCGCGCAGGCGCAAAGCGGCTTCGTGCGGATGCGCCATGGGTTCGATGCCGTCGGTATTGACGCTTTGCATGTTTTCAACCATGGCGAAAATGTCGTTCAACTCGGCAAGCGTTTTGTTTTTTTCTTCGTCCGTTAAAGTGAGGCGCGAGAGTTTTGCGATTTTTTCCACATCATTTAAGCTTAAAGCCATAAAAAATCCTTGTCTGATAGCAATGCACCTTGGGTTTGGGGTATCATTGCATTTTGTCTTCTATGAAGCGAAGAATTATAACCGAAAACCAAACAGGTTGGCATGGTGTTTTAATTCAGACGGCCTTTTAAGGGGGCATTTATCCGTCTAAAACCGTGTACCTGTTTTTCTTATTTTAAATAATGCTAAACACATCCGGGCTGGGCCGGAATTTCAGGAATCCTATGTTTCGTCTTTTATCTCGTTTCCTCTCCAATGATATTGCCATCGACTTGGGCACGGCCAACACGCTGATTTTTGTACGCGGCAAAGGGATTGTTTTGGATGAGCCGTCCATGGTTGCGATTCAATCCGGCGCAGGCAATAAAAGTAAAATTATGGCGGTGGGTACGGAAGCCAAAAAAATGCAGGGCCGTGCGCCGCGCAATATTGAAATCGTCCGCCCGATGAGGGACGGTGTAATTGCTGATTTTGTGATTACCGAGCGTATGCTGGGTATGTTGATTAAAAAAGCCACCGAAGGACGGTCTTTGGTTCCGCCTCGTGTGGTTATCTGTGTTCCTGGCGGCTCTACCCAAGTGGAACGTAAAGCGATTTTGGATTCTGCGTTTGCTGCCGGCGCGGCAAGCGTGCATTTGATTGAAGAACCGATGGCCGCCGCTTTGGGCGCGGGCTTGCCGATTGAAGATGCGGCAGGTTCGATGATTGTCGATATTGGCGGCGGTACGACCGAAATCGGCATTCTTTCACTGGGCGGCATGGCCTATTCTGCTTCCGTCCGCGCAGCCGGTGATGAATTCGATAAAAGTATCATCCATTACCTGCGCCGCCATCGCGGTGTCTTGATTGGCGAAGCTACGGCAGAAGAATTGAAGAAACAAATCGGCTCGGCCTCTGGTTTTGAAACCGAAACAGCCATGCGCATTAAAGGCCGCGACCTGGCCGAAGGTACGCCTAAATCCTTGGCGGTTACTTCAAATGAGATCCGTGAAGCATTGAGTGAAACGGTAAATCAAATCATCCGTGCCGTTCGTCTGGCTTTGGAACAGGCTCCGCCCGAACTGGCCGGCGACATCGCCGACCGCGGCATTATGCTGACCGGCGGCGGCGCGCTTCTGCACGGTATCGATACCGTCTTGGCCGATGCAACCGGCCTGCCCGTCGGTATTGCCGACCAGCCTCTGAACTGCGTCGCCTATGGTGCCGGTAAGGCTTTGGACTATATCGGCAAATGGGATACCGTATTTACGGAAAACCCATAAGGTAGATGGTTATGGAACGCTCTTCTTTGCGCTTTGACGAGGCAAAAGGCCCTAAGCTGTTGCCTCGTTTTGTCGTTTATATCGCTCTGGCTGCCGACCTGATGGTGGCCGATTACCGCTTTTCATTGATGCAGCCGGTGCGTGCGGCAGTAATGCCCATGCTCTACCCTGTTCAATGGCTGGCGAATCAACCTGTTCAACTTTATCAATATTTTGCCGACCTCTCCCAGTCCAAATCCGAGCTCTTGGAACAAAACCGCCAGCTTCTGGAAGAAAATGGCCGTCTGAAAATCGATTTGCAGCGAGATAAAGTCAATACCGATGAATTGCGCGAATTGAAAAAACTGTACGGTTTACAACAAAAAGGCATTCACAACGTTATAGGTGCGGAAGTCATTTCCAATGGCAAAGATCCGCTTTCCGAAAGACTGATTATCGGCAAGGGCAGCCAAGACGGTTTGAAAGTTGGCGATGCAGTCATCGATCAAAGCGGTTTGATTGGCCTGTTGACACAAGTTCACACACAAAGTGCGGAAATTGAACTGATCTCAAGCGGACAAAGCATTGTCCCCGTAGCCGTCAGCCGCACCGGTGAACGCAATTTGGCATACGGCAATGGCAACGGTTTGGATTTGCGCTATTTCCCAACCGGCTCAGACTTGAAACCCGGCGATATTCTGCTGACTTCCGGTTTGGACGGTACTTATCCGGCGGGGATTCCCGTTGCAACCGTCAGCAAGGTTGTCCGCGCATCGGGAACACCTTATTACGATACGCAACTGACGCCTTTGGCCGCTTTACGCAGCAGCCGTTTTGTCTTGGTACTTTCTTCCGCCCCTTCTTCCCCACGCTGATTTCATGAACGATTTTGACGATTCTTACCGTGCAGTACCGCTGCACATCATGGCGGCCAGTCTCATTGTGATGATGATACTGGACTTTATGCCGTTTTCCTTTGACGGATTCTTTTGGCTGCCTGAAATGACGGCACTGATGTTGCTATATTGGACATTGCACCAGCCGCAACGTGCAGGCATGGGACTGGCTTTTGCCATCGGTCTGATTGTCGATGCAGCAACCGCCGCTACTTTAGGCTTGCACGCCCTGTCTTACGTCGTGATGACTTATTTCATTTTAAACCGCCGCCGCCAAATCATGCTTTACGGCCACATTATGCAATTGGCCGCTGTATTGGCTGCGCTGCTTCTCAATCAGGCCGTCTTAACTGTTGCCCGTTTGTTCCTTAATCATCAGGTCATCACTTTGCAAGGCTTTGTTGCCCCATTTGTCGGCGCACTGCTTTGGCCGATACTCAGCCAGTTGATGCTGATTGTGACCCGTATTTACCGCTCCCACTGAAAAGATGAAACCGATTCTTCCACGCCGTCTTTCCGGTGGTCAACATACCAAAAAACCTTCCGCTCAGGCAGCACAAGCCGATGCTTTATTGCGCCTGCTCGTTGCGTTTATCCTGATTGTTATCTTCTTTTCCATTTTGCTGGCGCGGTTCTTCTACCTGCAAGTGACTCAACACAACGAGTTTTCCGGTCAAGCGTCAAGCAACCGTATTACCCTGATTCCAACGCCGCCCGTACGCGGCGAAATCGTCGATATCAACGGCGTTCCTTTGGCCAAAAACTATCCTGTCTTTTCGCTCGAAGTTATTCCCAGCCGCATTGAAGGCAAGATGGAAGATGTCATTGAAGCATTGAAAAAATACGTCGATATTACGCCGACAGATTTAAAACGCTTCAAAAAATACCGCGAAAGCTATCGAAAATTTGAAAATATCCCGCTCAAGCTCAGGCTGACCGATGAAGAGACTGCACGCTTGTCCGTACATCTGCGCGAATTCAAAGGCGTAGAGGTCAACTCACGCACATTCCGCGAATATCCTTACGGCAAGCTGACTTCCCACTTCTTAGGATATATCGGCCGTATTAGCGATAAAGACAAAGAAATGCTGGAAGAAGAAGGCCTGACTGCCCTCTATCGCGGCAGTACACATATCGGCAAATCCGGCTTGGAAAAATATTACGAACACCAGCTTCATGGTATTCCAGGCTATCAGGAAGTCGAAAAAGACGCTTACGGCAACATCGTCCGTGTATTGAAAAATGTCCCGTCCAAAATGGGGCAAACCTTGCGCCTAGGCATGGATATCCGTATGCAGCAGGAAGCCGACCGAATCTTGGGCGACCGCCGTGGCGCATTGGTAGCCATCAATCCGCAAGACGGTACTGTTTTGGCTTTTGTTTCCAAACCTTCCTTTGATCCCAACCTCTTTATTGACGGCATCGACAGCGACACTTGGAAAATGCTGAATGACGATTGGAAAAAGCCTTTGATCAACCGCGTTACCCAAGGCCTTTATCCGCCGGGTTCTACATTCAAACCCTTTATGGGCATGGCCTTGTTGGAAAGCGGCAAAATCACTCAAAACACCATCGTCCCCGCTCCCGGCGCATGGAGCATACCCGGCAGCCGCCATATTTTCCGCGACTCTGTCCGCAGCGGCCACGGCTCGGCAAACTTGAGCAAAGCCATTCAAGTATCTTCAGATACCTTCTTCTACCACTTGGGTTACGAAATGGGTATCGATAAAGCCGCTCCGTATCTGGCGCAATTCGGTTTCGGCCAAAAAACCGGCATTGACCTTCCCAGCGAATACGCAGGCGTTTTGCCTAGCCGCGAATGGAAAGCCAAACGCTTTGCCAAATCTTCCGACCCGACCGCCAAAGAATGGCGCGCCGGCGAAATGGTTTCCGTCAGTATCGGCCAAGGCTACAATGCCTACACGCCTTTGCAAATGGCACATGCGACAGCTTCTCTGGCCAATGACGGTGTCGTTTATCAGCCGCATTTGGTCAAAGAAGTATTGGATTTCGGCGCGCGCAAAATTACCCGTATCAACCCCAATCCCGAGCGTCAAATTCCGTTTAAAGCCGACAACTTCGAATACGTCAAACGCGCAATGGAAAAGGTATTGAAACCGGGCGGTACGGCACACCGTATCGGTGGCGGACTCGCCTATACGATGGGCGGTAAAACAGGTACGGCCCAGGTCGTACAAATCAAACAGGGCGGACGCTACAATGCCGCAGCCCTGCGCGAACAACACCGCGACCACGCATGGTTTATCTCGTTTGCGCCATTGGAAAAACCTGAAATCGCCATTGCCGTTATTTTGGAAAACGGCGGCTGGGGTGCGTATGCCGCGCCATTGGCCCGTGAAATGACTGATTTTTATATGCTTCACGTCAAGCCGAAACAGTTTTCAGACGGCCTTGAATCAGATTCGGCCAAAACTGAAACAACGGACAAACATCAGCCTATTACCAGCATTTTCCAATCTGCCTACGGACTGACGCCGACAAGCCCTGCCTCACAGCCGGAGGTTCATCATGAATAACACATCAGCGTGGAAAACATTCAAATCCACCATTACAGCCCCGATTGACCCTTGGCTGTTTTTTGCCATGCTCGCCATCTACATCATGAGCCTATTCCTGCTCTATTCTGCAGACGGGCAAGAGTTCGGCCAATTGGAAAACAAAACCATCCATACCGTTTTGGGCTTTACCCTTTTATGGATTATCGCCGTATTCAAGCCGCAAATGGCTGCCAAAATTGCCCTGCCTGTTTACATTGTCGGCGTATTACTGCTGATTGGCGTCGAAGTTGCCGGCGTCACCGTCAACGGCTCGACCCGTTGGTTGAGCCTCGGCTTTACCCGTATCCAACCTTCCGAAATCATGAAAATCGGTATTCCCATGACTGTCGCGTGGTATTTCCAACGCTATGAAGGCCGTCTGAAATGGATACATTATATTGTTGCCCTCGTGCTGATTCTTGTTCCTGTCGCCCTGATTTTGAAGCAGCCCGACCTCGGTACAGCCGCGCTGATTATGGCTTCGGGTATTTTTGTCATCTTCTTTGCCGGATTGCCTTGGAAGGCCATTTTTGCTGCTATTATTGCCTTTGTGGCCGCTTTGCCGCTCTTGTGGAATTACGGCATGCACGACTATCAGAAAACCCGCGTCCTCACCCTGCTCGACCCAACCAAAGATCCGTTAGGAGCAGGCTACCACATCATCCAATCCATGATTGCCATCGGCTCGGGTGGTGTATGGGGTAAAGGCTGGCTAAACGGTACGCAAACCCATTTGGACTATATTCCCGAATCAACGACTGACTTTATTTTCGCGGTATTCGGCGAAGAGTTCGGCCTGATTGGCAATATCCTTTTACTGCTGGTTTACCTTATCATTCTGGCACGCGGATTGTGGATTGCCGCGCAAGCGCAATCCCTTTACAGCCGTACTCTGGCAGGCGCGTTGACCATGACCTTTTTCTGCTATGCCTTTGTAAACATGGGCATGGTCAGCGGTATTTTGCCCGTTGTCGGCGTCCCCCTTCCCCTGGTCAGCTACGGCGGTACAGCTACACTTTCCATCATGGTGGTACTAGCCCTGTTGATGGGTATTGCCAATGAACACAAAAACCTCCGCCGTCGTAATATAGACAACGACGACCTGACTTCAAGCAAGGAATAATATGGAATTAGGTGTAGAAATCGGCAAACTTCTCGTTGCACTTCTTGTACTGATCAACCCCTTCAGCGCACTCTCGATTTATCTTGACCTGACGCAAGACCACAGCACCAAAGAAAAACGCAGAATTGCGCGTACTGCCGCACTAGCCGTTTTCATCGTGATTGTCGTCTTTGCGCTGGGCGGCGGTATCTTGTTGAAAGTACTCGGTATCAGCGTGGGCTCTTTCCAAGTCGGCGGCGGTATTCTGGTTTTGCTGATTGCCATATCCTTAATGAACGGCAACGATAATCCTGCCAAACCCAAAATTGATCCCCATTCAGAAGAACATCAAAGTGCGCAACAAGTCCGCCGCAATGAAAAAGCCATTGCCGTCGTACCCATTGCCATTCCGATTACCATCGGCCCCGGCGGTATCTCTACCGTCATTATTTACTCCTCTGCCGCCAAAAATTACAGCGATATTGCCCTAATTATCATCTCCGGCTTTCTGGTCAGCCTGATTTGCTATCTCATCCTGATCGTTGCCGGACGCATCAGCAAACGCTTGGGCACGACCGGCCTGACCATCCTCAACCGTATCATGGGCATGATGCTTGCCGCCATTTCCGTAGAGATTATTGTTGCCGGCTTAAAATCCATTTTCCCCCAACTGGTCGCTTGAAGTACAATCATCACAATAAAAGGCCGTCTGAAACATTTTCAGACGGCCTCATAAAAACATAAAAATAAAGGAGCCAACCATGTTTCACAGCACCCATGTCTTCACCGGAGAAACCATTTACCGCCGACCGGCGCAAAGCTATACCGAGTTCACCGACGAATTAAACCGCCTCCAAGCCATTCAGCAAACCTTCGCACAATCAAGCATTATCGAGCGCACCGCCCTCTTACAGCAATTTGCCGATAGCCTCACCCAAAACCAAGAACGCCTCGCCGAAATGGTTTGCGAAGAAGTCGGCCGTTGCCTGCACGAATGTCGTGCCGAAATCAGCAAATCCATCGAGCTTATCCGCTACTACGTCCGCCTCGCGCCCGAACTGCTAGCCCATAAAACCATCGCCACCCAAGCCAGTCTCAGCCAAGTCCGTTTCGAGCCTTTGGGTGTTGTTTTGGCGGTCATGCCGTGGAATTATCCTGTTTGGCAGATTTTACGATTTGCCATCCCTGCCCTTTGTGCAGGCAATGCTTGTGCAGTCAAACCTGCGCCCAGTGTCGCCCGCGTCAGCGAAACCCTCTTCGGTCTTGTTCCAAAAGGTTTGCCGCTTATCGGCGCATGGTTAAGCCATGAAGACACGCTTAAAGCCATTGAAGATACCGATGCCATGGCATTTACCGGTTCGACCCATACCGGCCGCTTGCTGGCCGCACATGCAGGCAGACATCTGAAAAAAACCGTCCTTGAACTGGGCGGCAGCAATCCGTTTATCATCCTGCCCGACGCCGATCTGCAACGCGCAGCCATCGATGCCTGCTATTCTCGTTTCCGTGATGCCGGGCAATCCTGCAACGCCGCCAAACGCATCGTTGTTACCCAAGATATTGCCGAACAGTTTATCCCGCTTTTCCTTGCCGAGTGCGCCAAGCTGCAAACCGGCAACCCCAAAGACCCGAACACCACCCTTGCCCCACTTCACCGCCAAGACCTGCGCCAAAACGTGCACGAGCAGGTTCAAGATGCAGTTGCACACGGCGCGCAATGCTTGAGCGGTGGCTATATCCCTGAAGGAGAAAGCTGGTTTTACCCTGCCACGGTATTGGATCAAATCAACCCAAACTGCCGCGTTTGGCACGAAGAAGTCTTCGGCCCGGTCGCCATGATCTTACGCGCCGACAATCCGGATCATGCCGTTGCACTTGCCAACGACACACCTTTCGGCCTCGGCGCCTGTATCTACACAGCCGACACGGCAAATGCATGGAAATACGCCGAAAAAATCCAAGCAGGCTCTGTCTTTATCAACCGCCACACCAGCAGTGACCTGCGCCTTCCCTTTGGCGGCGTCAAAGCTTCCGGCTATGGACGCGAACTATCAGAATTCGGACTGTACGAGTTCGTCAACGTCAAAACCTATTGGCAAAAATAAACCGTTTCATTAACTCAGGCCGTCTGAAAACCCAATTTCAGACGGCCTGATGTTTTTTTAAAGACTGGCATAAATGTTGTATTTAAAACCCATACCAATTGTAAGCCGCCGCCGGCTTTTGCACTTTGTTGCAGTAACTTTTGCACTCTAGGCTCCGCGAAAGTTTCGACAGCTTTTGCACTATATCGGATGATGAGAAATAAGAAAAGCGACGCTACCGTCGCTTTTTATTTTACCAATTACATACGACCAATTCTCCACTGGCTTTACCAGTTTTATTTCTTCCGACCGTATAAGCCAATTCAAGTTGAGTGATACGGAAATCTTTAAACAATTCCCTGATATCAGGGTGGTCATTAATGGATAGCATGACCTTACCCTTACTCTCTGCCATTACCTTGGCCAGTAATTCATACTGCTCTCAGCCAAATGATTGGTCATAGCCTGCGGTCTGCCAATATGGTGGGTCTGCATAGAAGAAGGTGTGCTCACGGTCATATCGCTTGAAGCAACGATCCCATGATTCATTCTCTATATAAACACCTTTTAAACGGTCTTTAGCAGCCTTTAATTTAACCTCAATCTGAGATGCATCCCATGCTTTTGACGTGGTAGCTGTACCAAAATGCTGATGGACGGTTTTGCCACCGAAGGCGTTGTGTTGAAGGTAGAAGAAACGAGCGGCACGTTGAATATCTGTCATGCATTCGGGCGGCGTGTTTTGCAGGCAGGCGAATGTTTCGCGGCTGGTCAGCGTCCACTCGAACTGACGGACGAACTCGTCGAAATGGTGTTG